>JACMQD010000063.1 GCA_014377155.1 Herminiimonas sp. | reverse complement strand
TCGCGCAGCAGATTGCGATTGGCCAGCCCGGTCAGCGGATCATGCGTGGCCAGGTATTCGATCCGTTCTTCGTAATCCTTGCGATGCGTGATGTCGCTCGCAACGCCGTCGAAACGCAGCAGCCTTCCGTGGGCGTCACGTACCGCGCGCGTGCGGTCCTCCAGCCAGCGCACGCTGCCGTCGCAGCAGTAGATGCGATATTCGCGTGTAACCGCGCCCTTGTCATGCAGCGTTCCGATCGACGCCTTCACGACAGGCTGGTCGTCCGGATGAATCGCATTCATCCACAGCATCTTGTCCTGATAGAACGCCGATAGCGGATAACCGAAGACTTTTTCAGCGACCGGACTGATATAGAGGAATTCTCCCTTGGATATCGACCAGACGATGTTGTCGATCGAATTGAGGATGTCTGTCAGTTGCTCCTGCGCCGCGAGCAGACTGCGCTCGGCCTGTTCGCGCGCGCGCTTGGTGCGCAAACTGGCAGCGCCGTAGGAAATATCATCAGCGAGCTGCTGCAGCATCTCAATTTGATGACGACTGAACGCATTCGGCTCGCTTTCATAAATCGTCAGCGCGCCGATCACCTGCTCGCCCTCCTTCAAGGGCAATGCCAACGCCGAGCGGTAGTCCCGCGCGGCGACCGGCATGGGTAATTGCTCGACGTCCGGGTAATTGGCGGTGTCGCCGACCATATACGGCTGTGCCGTACGAATGGCAGTGCCGGCAACCGATGTCGAAAAATCGATCGCGACTTCGGCGCCGAGCCTCTTCTTGATATCCGCCTCGACGCCGGCGCTAGCCATCACCTTGAGCGCCGCGTCACTGAGTGCGTCGACATACCCGATCCACACCAGCGGATAGTTTCCGGTCTCGACGATGGTGGTGCACATGGCATCGAGCAGTCCTGTCTCGTCAGTGGCATGCATCAGGACCCGGTTGCATTGCGCCATGACCGTGCGTGCCCGCAGATTGCGTCGCAGTGCCTCCTGCGCCTGCTTGCGCTCGACGACTTCCATTTGCAGCTGGGCGCGATGCTGGTGGACCTCGTCGTACAAAATCACGTTTTCATAGGCCGCGGCCATCTGGAAGGCGATAGTGGCCGCGATCTGCTCGTCGACTTCGCTGAAGTCGCCGTCGTCGAGCTTGTCCGCGAGGTAGAGCCAGCCATAGGTATGTTCTTTCGAGGCGATCGGTACCCCGAGAAACGAATGCACCGGCGGATGCGACGGCGGCAAGCCGAGTTCCGCCGGATCGCCACCGAGGCGATTGAGGCGTGAAGGAATACGTTCATCGATCAGCCTGCCGAGCACGCCCGCCCGCGGCGCCATGGCGCGCAGCTGGGGGATGATTTCATTGCCCATGCCGCGCGCAAAACAAAATCCAAGCCCGATACCATCGCCATCGAGGATAGCAACGGCTGCATGTTTGGCTGCACACACGCCATGCGCGGCGCGGCACAGGATTTCCAGCATCCTTGCCGGATCGCGTTCGGCCGCCAGGTCAAGACCAAGCTCGACCAGACGCGTGAGCCGCGTGCTCACTGCCTGCAAGCTCGTGACCGAGTCCGCCATGCGGGTAGCAATACCGTGCAGGCGTTCGCGGTCGCTCACAGGCAGTCCGCCTGCGCTGCCCGTGAGCGATGCTGATTCGGGATCGCCCGGATCTGCCAATTCGTTCAGATAGTGCGCCAGTTGATGATTGATCGACGAGAATTCATCGTCGCCGATAGACGCCGATAGACGCGGCGCAGCCGGGTTGTCGCTTTGCTGCGACGAGCCCAGCGCTTCCTGCACCGTTTGCAAGATCAGTTCAGGCTCGGACGGCTTCGACAGTACCCACTTCACGCCACAGGCTTGCGCCATCGAACGTGCCTCGCGCGCGCGGTAGCTTGCCGTATAAAAAATGACCGGCACATGCGCCAGCGTCTGGTCGGCACGCATCCCCGTCACAAGTTCATAGCCGTCCATGTTTGGCATCAGGACGTCGGTGATGACCAGATCCGGGCGCTCGATGCGTGCCAATTCGAGCGCTTGCGCGCCTTCGGCCGCTTCCAGCAGGCGGTGCCCGCCGTAACCGAGCAAGGTCAGCAGGAACTGCCGGTTAATTGCATGATCATCGACGATCAGTATGGTTGCCATTTTTTCTCTTGTTAGTTTTCGTCGGCGCGCGGCAGAGACATGCCATTCAGGCATTTTTCAATATGGGCGAGTAAAGCTTGTGGTTCGATCGGACGGCGCACGCACACGGTCGCACCAAGCTCGGCCCCGCGCCGAAAATCGTCGCTGCTGCCAAATGACGAACTCAGGAACATGAACGGCAGATGCGCCAGGGCCGGATCGGCTTTGACGCTGGCGAGAAAACTGAAGCCGTCGTGTTCCGGCATGTGCAGGTCGCTGATAATCATGTCGAACGGGGTACTGCGAGCAAGTGCCAGAGCTTGCGTGACTGTGTCGGCAATAGTGACCTGATAGCCAAACGGTGTCAGCGTGCTGTCAATGAGTTCGCTGTTGACCTCGGAATCATCCACCACCAGCACGCTGGCGCGCTGTTGTGTCGGTGGCGCGGTCGCGACCGTGGCCGCACTCTCCGTCTGCGCCAGCCCGGGGGAACGCTTGTCCTCTGCAATCAGTTTTTCGACCTGTGCGACGAAGGTTTCCGGGTCGATCGGCTTGCCGATATAGGCATCGAAACCGGCGAGCATGACTTTTTCGCGGTCGCCGACCATCGCCAGTGCAGTGACGGCCACCACCGGGATGGCCATCAATGCCGGATCCCCCTTCAAAAGCCTGACCACGCCATAACCATCCATTTTTGGTAAATGCACGTCGCAAATGATCAGATCGGGCACTTCCCGGCGCGCCACTTCCACACCCTGTTCACCGTCGGTGCTGCGCAATGTCGTATGCCCGAACGCCTCCAGCAAGTACGCCATGAGTTCCATGTTGGCAGGATTGTCTTCTATGACCAGGACGCGTGTCGACAAAATCTGATTCCCCTATTCTAAATTTTCAACCGATCGTGCCAGCCGTTACTTATCTTCTGCGATGGTCAGCGTAAAGGTGCTGCCTTTGCCGACATCGCTTTTTAACGTGATTTTGCCACCGATGAGACCGGCAAGCTTTTGGCTCAGATGCAGTCCCAGACCGGTTCCTTCAAACCGTCGCGTCGAGGTTGCGTCGAGTTGAGTAAAGGCGTCGAAAATCTTTTCCTGATCCTCTGGCAGGATACCCGTACCACTATCCTCCACGCTAATCGTAGTGATCTTCACCTTTGCTTCGACATGCTGGCGCAACGTCATCACGATGCTGCCTTGTTCGGTAAATTTGACGGCATTGTTAGCCAGGTTGATTAATATCTGCAACAAAATGCGCCGATCGGTCTGAAGCGACGACTGATCCGGGGCGGACGCTGAAAACAGCAAGTTTTTCTGGCTCGTCAATGGCCGCAAGGTATCGGCTACTTCCTGAAACATCGCATGGCAGTCCACCGACTCAGGCGTCAAGTCGATTTTTCCTGATTCGATCTTGGCGACATCGAGCAAGTCATTGATCAGCGATAGCAAATGCTTGGCACTGGACTTGACAATATTGAGCTGTTTGTTTTGGTCCGCCGTCAATGGTCCCGCCAGTTTCATCAGCAAGGTGCCGGTAAAACCGATGATCGCGTTCAGCGGCGTACGCAACTCATGCGACATATTGGCGAGAAATTCGGTCTTGGTCTTCGATGCGCGTTCGAGCTCGATGTTCTTGCTGTCGATCGCATCTGCGCGCCGCTGCAATTCTTCCTTTTGCAGTTGCAGTTCGCGCTGCATGTAGAACAGGTCGACAAATACCCGCACTTTGGCCGACAGCACTTCGGGGAGGATGGGCGAAAAAATATAATCCACCGCACCCAATGTATAGCCACGAAAGCGGTCGGAGTCGGAATCGGCTTCGGCCGTAATGAAAATGATCGGCGTACGCGACGAGCGCGGCCGGCCGTGGATCAACGTGGCGGTCTCGAAACCGTCCATCATCGGCATTTTCACATCGAGAAGGATCACCGCGAAATCGCGCCGCAACAACAGGCGCAGCGCCTCGCGTCCCGACGTCGCCGTCGTTACCTCCAGTCCCATCGACGACACCACGGCAAGCAACGAGCGCAGTTTTGCCGGCGTATCATCGACGATGAGGACCGACGCCGGCACACCGTCCGGCGAGGCAAGCTGGCGCAGCGTACCCGTATCGTTAGCGGGAGAGGTGTGGCCCGAAACGCTCATCGGCATCCTCCCGGGAATTGCCGCAACGGAGGCGTTGTCGGTAAGGGTGCGCTTGTCATCGATATAGCCATGCACGCATCAGGGACAGTAACTGATCTGTGTCGACCGGCTTGCTGACGTAATCGGATGCCCCGGCCTCGATACATTTTTCCCGATCGCCTTTCATCGCTTTAGCGGTCAGTGCAATCATCGGCAGGGTTTCAAACATTTTCAACTTGCGAATTTCACGCATGGTGGCGAAACCATCCATTTCCGGCATCATGATGTCCATCAGCACAATATCGATGTCCTCGTGCAGTTCCAGCAGCTCGATTGCGGTCCGGCCGTTTTCGGCCGACGTAACGTCCATCTTGTTATGTTCCAGAACACTGGTCAGTGCAAAAATATTGCGTACGTCGTCGTCGACGACCAGTACTTTCTTGCCTGCGAGGCTGTCCGATCCCTCATAGAGCTTTTCCAGCATCAGTCTGTGGCTTTCCGGAAGCTTCGCCACAGCCCGGTGCAAGAACAGCGCCGCTTCATCGAGCAGACGCTCGATCGAATGGACTTCCTTGACAATACCTTTGCCCATGAAACTGCGCAGCCGCTCCAGCTCAGCCTTCGGTAAATTCGACGCGGCATAGATCACCACCGGCACTTCCCGTGTGAGTTCGTTGGACTGTATCGCGTCTAGCAGATCGGCGCCGGACATGTCGGTAAAAGTGGGGGAAACCACCATGCAGTCGTAACGCTTCTTGCCCAAGGTTGTCAGGGCTTCCTTGCCGGTCGTGGCGATACTGATGCGCACGTCGTCCCTGCCGGTCAGGGCCAGCAGCGTCTCGCGCGACGCCTGATCAGGATCGGCAATCAGCAAATTCTTGACCTTGCGCTCGGCGAACTTGACGATTCCCACTAGCGTGGTTTGAATTTCTTCCGCCGTGACCGGTTTGATCAGGTATTCGAACGCCCCGTAGCGCAAGCCACGCGCCCGATCATCTTTGTTCGAAATGATCTCTACCGGAATATGCCGCGTCGCAGGATTGCGCTTGAAGCGCTCAAGAATCGACCAGCCATCGATATCAGGCAAATGCAGGTCCAGCGTAATGGCCGTCGGCTTGAAACGTTCGGCCAGATCCAGCGCATCGGCGCCGCGCGACGTAACGATGCCACGAAAATTTTTCTGGCGTGCGGCCGCGAGCAGGATGCTGGCGAACTTGGGATCGTTTTCTACCATCAGTAGTACCCGGTCACCCGCCTTGATCAGGTCGCGGTCATCCAATACCTGCGTGAGCGGCGGTGACAGCGTTTGACGGTTCGACGGTGGCAGCGTGTGATCGTATGCTTGTATTTCCACTGCCGCGCGGCTGGCATCGAACGGCCGCAGCGGCACGAACAGCGCGAAGGCACTGCCACGCCCGACTTCACTCGATATCAGGCGCAGTTCGCCTCCCAGCAGTCGCGCCAGTTCGCGGCTGATCGACAAGCCGAGACCGGTGCCGCCATACTTGCGCGAGGTGCCGGTATCGGCTTGCTGGAATGCTTCGAAGATCAATTTTTGCTTGTCGGCGGAGACGCCGATGCCGGTATCGGTGACGACGAAAGCAATCACCGTATCGGCCTGATTGAGGTCGGTATGATCGACGCTCCAGCCTGACATGGTCGGCTCGATGCTGATCTTGACGCCGCCTTTTTCGGTAAATTTGAAGGCATTCGACAACAGGTTCTTGACCACTTGCAGCAAGCGCTTTTCGTCGGTCCACAACGACTCCGGCAAACGCCGTGAAAGATCTACCGTAAAGCCGAGGTTGCGACTTTCCGCTACCGGACGGAAGGTACGCTCGATCTGGTCTTGCACGCTATCGAACATCGATTCGCCCAGGTCGAGCGAAACGGTTCCCGATTCGATCTTTGACAGGTCCAGAATTTCGTTGATAAGCCCCAGCAAATCCTTGCCGGAGCCACGGATCGTCTTGGCATATTCGACCTGCTTGGACGTCAGATTGTTGTCGGCATTGTCGCTCAGTTGCTGCGCCAGAATCAGCAGACTGTTCAGGGGCGTACGCAATTCATGCGACATGCTCGACAAAAATTCGGATTTGTACTTCGATGTCAACGTCAGCTGCTCGGCTTTTTCTTCGAGCGACAGCTTGGTGATTTCTACCTCGCGGTTCTTGCGCTCGACCTCCGCCTTCTGTTCTTCCAGCAGACCGGCCTTGTCTTCCAGCTCCTCGTTGGTCTGGCGTAGTTCTTCCTGCTGACTTTGCAGCTCCTGCGCCAACGATTGCGATTGCTTGAGCAGTTCTTCGGTACGCATGTTGGCTTCGATCGTGTTCAACACGATACCGATCGACTCGCACAACTGGTCGAGGAAAGTCTGGTGGATCGGGCTGTAAAACGTAAACGACGCCATTTCGACAACTGCCTTGACCTTGCTTTCGAAGACAATGGGCAGCACGATGATGTTGAGCGGTGCCGCGCCGCCGAGGCCGGACGTGATCGCAATGTAATTGCTGGGTACGTTCGTCAGCAAAATGCGGCGCTTTTCGTACGCGCACTGTCCGACCAGTCCTTCGCCAAGCAGCCATTCCTTGCGTAATGTTGCGCTTTGGGTGTACGCATAGGCCGACAGCAGTTTCAGACGCGGACTGTCGACCTGACTTTCGTCCATCATGTAGAACACACCGTGCTGGGCATTGATCAACGGTGCAAGCTCGGACAGGACCATCTTCGATACAGCCGCCAGATCACGCTGGCCCTGCAGCAGTCGCGTAAATTTCGCCAGGTTGGTCTTGAGCCAATCCTGTTCCGCATTCTGGCGCGTGGTTTCGCGCAGGTTGCGGATCATTTCGTTGACGTTGTCCTTGAGCTCGGCTACTTCGCCCTTGGCATCGACCTGGACGTTACGTGTCAGGTCGCCTTTGGTCACGGCCGTGGCGACGTCGGCAATCGCACGCACTTGGTTCGTCAGGTTGGCTGCCAGACCGTTGACGTTGTCGGTGAGGTCTTTCCAGGTGCCTGCCGCGCCCGGCACGTTGGCCTGCCCCCCCAGTTTGCCTTCGACGCCCACCTCGCGCGCCACCGATGTCACCTGGTCCGAAAACAGCGCGAGCGTATCGGTCATGTTGTTGATCGTATCGGCCAGTTCGGCAATCTCGCCCTTGGCTTCGACTGTCAGTTTCTTTTTCATGTCGCCATTGGCCACGGCGGTCACCACCTTGGCGATACCACGCACCTGGTTGGTCAGGTTGGCGGCCATGAAGTTTACATTATCGGTCAAGTCCTTCCAGGTGCCGGAGACCCCGCGCACTTCGGCCTGGCCGCCGAGTTTGCCTTCGGTGCCGACTTCACGGGCTACCCGCGTGACTTCGGCCGCGAAGGAATTCAACTGGTCGACCATGATATTGACGGTGCTCTTGAGTTCCAAAATTTCGCCCTTGACATCGACCGTAATTTTCTTGCCGAGGTCGCCGTTGGCCACTGCCGTTGTCACCTGGGCGATGTTGCGCACCTGATTGGTCAGGTTCGACGCCATCATGTTGACCGAGTCGGTCAGGTCTTTCCACGTGCCGGCCACGCCGGTCACATACGCCTGACCGCCGAGCTTGCCTTCGGTGCCAACTTCACGCGCCACGCGCGTGACTTCGGAAGCGAATGAGCGCAACTGATCCACCATCGTATTGATGGTTTCTTTCAATTGCAGGAACTCTCCACGCACGTCGACCGTGATCTTGCGGGACAGGTCGCCATTGGCCACCGCAATCGTCACTTCGGCCACGTTACGCACTTGCGCCGTCAGGTTCGATGCCATACCGTTGACCGAGTCGGTCAGGTCTTTCCAGGTACCGGAGACACCGGCCACTTCTGCCTGGCCGCCGAGCTTTCCTTCGGTGCCCACTTCGCGCGCCACCCGCGTGACTTCATCGGCAAAAGTGGAGAGTTGATCGACCATCGTGTTGATGGTGTTTTTCAGCTCCATGATCTCGCCCTTGGCTTCGACCGTGATCTTGCGGCTCAAGTCGCCTTTGGCCACCGCGGTGGTGACGTCGGCGATGTTACGCACCTGGTTGGTCAGGTTGGCCGCCATGCTGTTGACCGAGTCCGTCAGGCCTTTCCAGGTGCCCGAAACTTCTTTCACCTCCGCCTGCCCGCCGAGCTTGCCTTCGGTGCCGACCTCACGCGCCACCCGTGTCACCTCGGCAGCGAAGGTCGAGAGTTGATCGACCATGGTGTTGATCGTGTCTTTCAGTTCGAGGATTTCGCCTTTGGCTTCGGCCGTAATCTTGCGACCGAGGTCGCCGTTGGCGACGGCCGTGGTGACGTCAGCGATGTTGCGCACTTGTGTCGTCAGGTTGGCCGCCATGCCGTTGACCGATTCGGTCAGGTCTTTCCAGGTTCCGGACACGCCCTCGACTTCCGCTTGGCCGCCGAGCTTGCCTTCGGTGCCGACTTCGCGCGCCACCCGTGTGACTTCGGCGGCGAACGACGACAACTGGTCGACCATGATGTTGATCGTGCTCTTGAGCTCGAAAATCTCGCCCTTGGCATCGACCGTAATTTTTTTGCCGAGGTCGCCGTTGGCCACCGCCGTCGTCACCTGGGCAATGTTACGCACCTGATTGGTCAGGTTCGATGCCATGCCGTTGACCGACTCGGTCAGGTCACGCCACGTGCCGGAAACGCCGCGCACTTCCGCCTGACCGCCCAGCTTGCCCTCGGTGCCGACCTCGCGCGCTACCCGCGTGACCTCGGCGCCGAAGGTCGACAACTGGTCGACCATCGTGTTGACGGTTTCCTTCAACTGCAAGATCTCGCCCTTGGCTTCGGCCGTGATCTTGCGCGACAGGTCACCGTTGGCAACGGCAGTCGTGACGTCGGCGATATTGCGCACTTGGGTCGTCAGGTTGGCCGCCATGCCGTTGACCGACTCTGTCAGATCGCGCCAGGTTCCCGACACGCCAGCCACTTCCGCCTGGCCACCGAGCTTGCCTTCGGTACCCACTTCGCGCGCCACCCGCGTGACTTCCGCAGCAAACGACGACAACTGATCGACCATCGTATTGATGGTATTTTTCAGTTCGAGAATTTCACCCTTGGCGGCGACCGTGATGGTCTTGCCGAGATCGCCTTTGGCGACGGCCGTCGTCACGTAGGCGATATTGCGCATCTGCGTGGTCAAGTTGGCTGCCATGCCGTTGACTGAATCGGTCAGGTCCTTCCAGGTGCCGGAGACGCCTTTGACTTCCGCCTGGCCGCCGAGAATGCCTTCGGTACCGACTTCACGCGCTACCCGCGTGACTTCGGACGCGAACGAGCCAAGGCGCGCTACCATCGTGTTGACGATCTCGGCAGATTTGAGAAACTGACCTTTCAGCTTCAGTCCATCGATTTCCATCGGTACCTGCTGGCCGAGATCGCCTTCCGCTACCGAGCCGATGACGCGGATCATTTCATTCATCGGACTGACGAGGTCATTGGCCAAGGCATTGCTGGAGTGGACCAGCTTTTCCCACGAGCCCTTCATCATCGGCAATTCGATCCGCTCGCCTACTTTGCCCTGCTTTCCGACCAGACTCGCGACACGTTCGAATTCGATGATGGTTTCGCTCGACATCCCGATAATGTCATTGAGCGTGTCGGCAATCTTGCCCGGCATACCAGTCCAGTGCGACGGCATGCGTGCCGAAAAATCACCATTGCGATAAGCGGTCAGGGTTGCAAGGAGCACCTTCATATCGAGGGATTCGATGGCGGCGGATTCTGTCAGCATAAGTTGTCTCGGTCAGTGAAAAATCACGCTTGAGCTAACAAGCTTTTTGCGTTTGCCAGGCGATTTAGCAAGTAGGAACTGACGAACGTCCACGACGCGACACAACAAAAAATACGCACTTCTCTGCCATGAGATCCGTCCATTTCACCTATGTTCAACGGGAAATATATCATTGATCCTGCACGCTGTTGAAGCCTTTCATCGATTGTAAAATTTACAGACAGCGTTGGTCATGACTGCGTAATGTGCTATTTGGAAAAGGTGGGCAATCCGATCCCAAGACACAGCATGAAGCCAGTATTTTCGCATTATTTTTGCGCACATTTTTATCTGAGAATACAGCTTCTATGCAAGGAAAACCGCGAATTTCTATAAACACATGACTAGCCAGATACTGACAAAATTTGCCTCAGGAAATTTGATTTTTCTGGTATCGTGCCTTAACAGAGCGCCCGTGTTGCGCATTTCCGCCGCCAATCAGCAAAGCTTCCAACCGGCAAGGTACGCCTTCAATTGCGCCGCAGCAACGCAAAAGCATCTGCATTGCAGTGGTTAAACCGGGCGCCCTCAATATAGGATCGTGCTTTGATCTTGCGAAAAAACATATTCATGATGTGCCTGGCATGGGCGTTTTCATTTGGAACGCGGCGATGATTACCGCCCAACTTGTGGCGTTATTCGTGCGTCTCCAAAAGCCTGAATGTCGGCGCGAAGCCGCGACTGATCTTGCCGTCTTTGCAGGTCTGGACAAATGCATTGTCTTTGCCAACGATCCCAAATCCGAATTGTTTTTTACCCCCCTCGGTTTCAAGCAGATTTCTGCAGAAAACGAACCATGGCAAACCTTTCTTAAACGCGTTGGTAGCATCGGTATGTCGTCGGCCCTGCTCATCGATCCGGAAACCCACGAAGAAACGCCAGTTTTCGGGGTGTCCGACGCCGACAACCACTGCGTGCTGGTTTTTTTTGGGGGCATGCCCGAAACCCGAGCTTTGACGGCGATCAACACAATGCTACCGTTGTTAGGCGCCAAACTCGCATGCGAACGGGATGCCGCAATGGCCAGCAGCCATGCCGCACGCGTCGTCGACGCAACCCAGCGCGCCGATGCATTGCACGAGCAGCTCGAGCGGATGAAAGCGACAGGCAGCGCGCGAGACGGCCTGCACATAGAGGCAGGTCAGCAGACCACGCTGACCGACGCCAAGGTGACTGTACGCAAAGCGTCTGAAGAACTGAACAAGGCACTCGACATGAGCCGTGTCGATCTGCAAGTAGCTTATGAGCGCGCTGAGCAGGAACTGGCTTATCGCCGTGAAGCCGAGAACAAGTTGCGGCTGGCGGATCGGCGCAAGGATGAGTTCATCGCTACCATCAGCCACGAGTTACGCACGCCGTTGAACGCCGTGCTTGGCTGGGCTGAACTGTTGCGCATGCGGTCATTGGTCGATCCGCAAGTCAACAAGGGTATCGAAGCCATCATCCGCAGTGCCAAGACCCAGGTCAACCTGATCAACGACCTGCTCGACACGAGCTCCATCGTTGCCGGCAAGATCGTGCTGCACATCGAGACCTTCGATCTGGCAGACGTGCTCGAGCGCGCGCGCGAGACGGTCGAACCACTGGCAAGCCAGAAAAACATTACGATCCGCGCTGATTATGCGTTGAAGGAAAGCATGCAGGGCGATTCGGCGCGCTTGCGGCAGGTGTTCTGGAATTTGCTTTGCAATGCCATCAAGTTCACCCCGAATGGCGGCAGCATCGCAATCCGGGCGCGCAGCGATGGCGTCCATGCCCAGGTTGCCATCGTCGACACTGGCATGGGTATCGAGGAAGGATTCCTGCCCTATGTATTCGAGCGCTTCCGCCAAGCCGATCCTTCGCTTCGCCGCAAGTATGGTGGACTCGGTCTGGGCCTGTCGATTGCGAAACAGTTCGTCGAAATGCACGGTGGCAGTATTCAAGTAACCAGTGACGGCATCGATAAGGGCACCACCTTTTTGGTCAACCTGCCGCACACGGCGTCCGAATTCGGCCTGCCAGGCGAGTCGCCCGGTTCAAGCGAGGAGTTCGACCTGCACTATGTCCGCGCCCTGGCCGTAGACGACGATCCCGATGCGCGGGATGTCGTCAGCCAGATCCTTTCCAGCTTCGGCATTCAAGTCACGGTGACCGACTCGGCGCTGCATGCGCTGCAACTGCTGGAAACCGAAGAGTTTGACGTGCTGCTGTCCGATATCGCCATGCCGTATATGGATGGAATCGCTTTCATGACGCAAGTGCGCGCTATCAAGGATCCGATTCGCGCCATGATACCTGCTTTGGCCCTGACCGCTTTTTCGGATGCTGCACGGTTCACGCAGGCACGCTCTGCGGGCTTCAATGTAGTCATGACCAAGCCGGTACTGGCGATGGATCTGGCGCGTTCGATCACGCGCCTGCTTTACAAAAAATAGTCCGCGGACTCGACTTGCCGGTCATGGTTGCACACCACACGCCTGGCGTCGCGAAGCGCGTGCCCAGTCAAACCGGGTCATCGACTATTGGTTTTCGGCGCACTGGACGTTCGCTAGCTTTCGGCAGGTCGCTGCAGGCTCAACGACGTAGCACGTGCGACACCTCAGTGCGGCAGCCAGAATTCGTCGGTATTACGCAACCCCCATTTCGCACCGTCCTCGCGCGAGACGATCTTGTCCTGCCGGCCGGGTGCCGCGAGATCGAGCACTTCAGGTGAAATGTAGCTCAGCGATTTCGTCGAAAAAAAGATTTTGACGCGCGGAGACAGCAGCGATTTTTCCGTCTGCTCGATGACGATGCCAAGGCGTCCTGATTCCAGCCTGACCAGTGAACCAACCGGATAAATACCGATGCTTTTGACAAAAGCCTGAAAAACGGTTTTGTCAAAATGACCAGACCATTCCGACATTTTGCCGATCGCTTCGGCCGGACACCAGCCGTTCTTGTAGGGCCGGTTCGATGTGACCGCGTCATACACATCGCACACCGCACCCATTTTCGAAAACAGACTGATAGCGTCGCCTGCGAGACCGTGCGGATAGCCCGCGCCGCTCACTTTTTCATGATGGTGCAGGCAGACATCGAGGGCAATCGCGGGGATACCGCTGCCTTCGCTCAATATTTTGTGGCCCGCCACAGGATGCGACTTCACGATCGTGAACTCTGCATCGGTAAGCACGCCCGGCTTGTCAAGAATACGCGGCGGCACCGCCATTTTGCCGATGTCGTGCAGCAGACCGGCCATGCCGGCATCACGGGTCTGGCTGTCGTTCAAACCCAGTTGTCGCGCCAGCGAAATCATCAACGCACCGACCGCGACCGAATGCATGTAGGTGTAGTCGTCTTTGGTCTTCAGGCGAGCCAGGCCGATCAGCGCTCCCGGGTTGCGCGCAATCGACAGGGTCATGTCATCGATCAGCGGTCGCACGCTGTCCGCATCGAGCGCCTTGCCCATACGAGTGTCGTCGAACATCGACATGACGGCACGCCTGGCAGTACCGCATATCTTTGCGGCGCGCGCCAGTTCCTCTTCGAAAGAAACGCGATTGACGATGACCGGCAGCGCCGGCGCCAGAGCATTGGCCGCCGGCACTGGCACTGGCACATAAGCGACCGTAACGTCGCCGTCGTCATCAGCGACATCGAGCCCTTTGTCGGTGTCGATCCATGCTTCCAGGATGCCACTTCGATGAATGCGCGCCAGGTCCTCGGGATTGTCGAGCTTGACCGCAGACCGCCAGAACGGATTGTCGAGCCACGAACCGCACAGTTCATGAAGATGCATACCCGCACGCAATTGGGTAACGCTGATTCGTTTTAACATCGCCTATCCATAATGTAGGGCAAGAGAACCTTTGACATTTCGTTAGTCGCTTTCGACCAGCGTCTGATGCACGAATGCCGACAGGATCAAGCGATCGCGCATCGAAACATCGATGAACTCGAAACCGTGCCGGAAGCCGTCGCCGTTCTCGGACGGTGTAAGCGAACGCAATACCGCTTTCAGCGTCAGGTATTCCTCATTGTCGGCCGCACGCACCTTGAATACCACTTTGCCTTCGTCGCCTTTGGCACCCAGCACTTCTTTGAGAATACCCGACGCGCCGCCCACGCTCATGTCGGTCAGTACGGCGGCAGCCGTTTGCTCCGGCATGCCGAGCGTGACCGAGGCAATGATCTTGACAGAGGCGCGTGCGCCCTTGCGCACGATGCTGCAGCGGACCTGTTTTGGATAGGAAAGATGCAAATACGGGTGCGGTGTGTGCACGGCTTTGACGGCTGACGCAATGAACGCATACGCTTTCTTTCCGGAAAACGCGCGCACCACGAAGGTCTGCCCCTCGCGGATGAATTCGAACTTGCCATCGACGCTGGGCGCTGTCACGAATACGGTCTTGTTCTTGACGTAGCCGATCATGCGTACGGTATAGCGCACCGTCGGATTACCGTGCAATTGCAGGTACAACGTCTCGCCGACCGACCAGCGCACGTCGTCCATATCGATCATGACTTCCTTGGCATCGGACGCCGCCGCGGCCGCGGCTGCCGTTGTACCGGATTTTGCTGGCGCCTCGCTTGCCGACGGCTTTACCTGCGGGTCCCACCTGGTGTCATGAAAAAATCCGTTTTCGATCAGACCGTCGAGCTGAGATTGGTTCTCGACAATGAAACCGGAGGCGAGCAAAAGCTTGCCGTGCCAATCATAGACCGGCCACGGCAATGGCTTGCCGAGCGCCATTTCTGTCGCGCGTACCGGAACCAGCGAAACCAGATCAGCCATCCAGATCCCCCGCATTCACGGCATCGACCGGTTCCTCGGCAAAGAAGGCCAGAACTTCTTCAACGTCGCGTGTCCGCTTGAATGTCGGCAGGCTCTGCCAGATGCGTTTTCCGTAAGGCTTGGAAATAAGCCGCGGATCGCAGATCATCAGCACGCCACGGTCGGTTTCGTCGCGAATCAGCCGCCCTGCCCCTTGTTTCAGGTTGATGATCGCCTCGGGCAACTGATGGTGCATGAAACCGTTCAAACCCTTCTTTTCCATGGCCTCGATACGCGCCGCCAGCACCGGATCGTCGGGCGGCGAAAACGGCAACTTGTCGATAATCACCAAAGACAACGCATCGCCGCGCACGTCGACCCCCTCCCAGAAACTCTGGCTGCCGATCAGCACCGCATTACCCGCCGCGCGGAACCGGTCGAGCAATTCAGTGCGGCCGGCTTCGCCCTGCACCATCAACGGAAAAGGCAGCTTGCGCTTTTCGAATTCGTCGCGCAGGCGTTCGGCGGCACGATTGACGGCGCGGATGGTGGTGCAAAGCAGGAAAGCCCGACCGCCTGCGGCCTCGATGATTGGTAACGCCATGTCGATGACGGCATCAGTGTATTCGGGTGAATTCGGTTGCGGCAGACCTGCGGGAACGTACAGCAGGCCCTGAGTGGCATATTCGAACGGACTTGCCCAGGACTTGGACGGTTCATTCCACAAACCCATCTGCGAAGTGTAATGCGTGAAATCGTTCTTTACCGCTAGCGTGGCCGAGGTGAAGATCCACGCACGCGGCGTGCCTTCGCGCTGCTTGTTGAAGATCGGTGCGATCGACAGCGGCGTCATGTGCAGCTGTAGCGACGTGGAGAAAGCTTCAACCCACAACACGCGATCGTCGGCGCCCTCGGCGTCCTTCGGCTTGGCGGCACCGGGCGCATTCCACGCCGCCAGGCGCACGCCGAGTTCGATGGCGCGCACCCGGCACTGCTCCAGCGTCTCTGCGCGCTCGGCCTGCGCTTCGAGCGTCTTGGTCATGCCATCGAGTTCCGACTTCAAGGTGTCGAGCGCCGAAAAAAATACGCTCGACGACGCGATCTGGTGCACCGCCAGACGCACGAAATCCTGCGGAAAGGCCAGACGCAAGTCGCGCGATGCGCGCTCCACACTGCCCACTACGCTGGCCCACGCTGCACCGTCGCGCGCATGCGAGAGACCCTCGGCCAGCACGTCGCGACAGAGTTCCATGATCTGCGAGGTCGACACCGTGTCACCGAAGAACAGCGTAGCCGTCTCGGGCAACTGGTGCGCTTCGTCGAAGATGATCGTATTGGCCGATGGCAGCAATTCGGCCACGCCGCTGTCCTTCAGCGCCACATCGGCAAAGAACAGATGATGATTGACCACCACGACATCGGCCTGCTGCGCTTCCTTGCGCGCCTTCATGACGAAACAGTCCTGATAATACTGGCACTCGGCGCCGAGGCAGGTGTCGCGGGTCGACGTCACCAGATTCCATATTTGGGCGTTTTCGGGCACCTTGGACAGTTCGGCCTTGTCGCCCGATGAGGTGGTTTTGATGAAGCGGGAAATTTCACGGAGGTGGCCGACATCGTCGCGCGAGGTCAACCGGCCATTCTGCAGGGTCCGTTCAAGGTGAAAATGGCAGATGTAATTGGCGCGTCCCTTGAGCAGGGCGACCGACACCGGCGCATTCAATGCACGCCGCACGGTCGGGATATCGCGCAAGAAAAGCTGGTCCTGCAAGTTCTTGGTGCCGGTCGAGACGATTACTTTGCCGCCCCATAGCAGCGCCGGCACCAGATAAGCAAAGGTCTTGCCGGTGCCGGTACCGGCCTCGGCGATCAGCGTGGTCTGTCCGGTAATGGCGTCGGCCACGGCCTTGGCCATTTCGGTCTGGGCATGGCGCGGACGATAACCGCCGACTGCGCCGCCCAAAGGTCCGCCAGCGCCGAACAGGCGGTCGATATCGGCATCGTGTGTACCGGATGTGTCTGCTGCAGTAGAGTCGTCGGTCAAAATAGTAGGCAGGTAGGATGCGTGCAAAGGTCGTGCTCAAAATGCGCAGCGCATCGACGCGCGCCGACAGGCTTCATGCCGGTATGTCGGGAATGAGCTGCATTTTCAGAAGCGTAATATGGTCTTTCAACTGCAACTTGCGTTTTTTGAGGCGGCGCAACTGCAGTTCCTCATGTCGCACGTCCAGAATCAGCAGATCGATGACCGAATCCAGATCACGGTGTTCGACTTCTAATTCAACGATGCGACGCTGTATGTCTTGGGTAGAGCTCATGGTCATGTCGTCAGGCCTATGTTCCGATTATCCGGGATCGTTACAGTCACCAGGAAGCGAACGCTGCAGCCTGCGCCCCGCTCCGTAACTGATCTAAAAAAACAACTATCACCAAGTGTTAAAAGTTCTTACAATTCAGAATACGTAAATACTGGGTTTCGGCCGATACATATGGTATTGGTGATAGCGGAATATTTATTGCTAACACGCAGTTTAATCTACCCTGACGCATGAGCCAATACAAGATCGAAGCAGCAACCGGACAACACATCGGCGACCGTTCCGAACAACAGGATCGCACCGCGCTGTTCGTCGCGCCGAAAGCGCCTGGATACATGATGGCCGTGCTGGCAGACGGCATGGGCGGCTTGAGCGGTGGCGCGATGGCTGCCGAACAAGTCATGCGTACGGCACAACAGAATTTCGAGGGTTTTTCGCCACTGACCGATCAGATCGAAACGATGCTCGAAGCAATTGCGCGCGAGGTGCATACCGTTATCCAGCTCAGCGCGATCTCGTCTGAAAAAGAACCGCACAGCACGATGGTCATCCTGGTGCTGACGCCAGATGGTACGGCAGTCTGGGCACATGTGGGCGATTCGCGCCTGTACCGGTTTTCCGGCCCGAATCTGGCCGACCGTACCATCGATCATTCGTTTGTCGAAAAACTCGTACTCGATGGCCAGATCACCCGGGCCGAGGCAGCCAATCACAAATTGTCCAACCTTCTGGTCAATGTCATCGGCGGCACGACTAAAAAATTGTTCGTCACAACGAAACGCTACGACGGCCTGAAAGCCGGCGACGCGTTTCTGCTTTGTTCGGATGGGCTCTGGCACTACCTGTCGTCGTCCGAGCTCGGCGCGTCGATCGCCATGAATTCCCCGCGCAAGGCGTCCGAGATGCTGATCAACAAGGCGCGCGAACGTGCCGTTGGAAAAAAAGCCGACAACTGTACGCTGGCGATCATCAAACTGGTGGCGCCTGTCAAAGAAACCAAGGATTACAAAGCACAAAAAATGCGTCGCGCGGTCTGACAAGGAAGGGACTACCCTTAGCGCAGACCCGGGACGCCATCCCGCTGCGACCGCTTAACGCGTGCTCGTTGCTTCCTTGTCCAGCTTCGCCTTGTTACCGGCCGCCTTTTCGATACGGCGTGCTTCCAGTTCCCGCAAACGCTCTGCCGACTTGCGGGCCTTGGCTTCGAACGCCGCAGTCTTGTCCGCACGCTTGGCGGCCTCGGCGGCGCCATCGACGTTGCGCAAATGACCGGCGTCACCGCCCGATTTCTTGCGCGGTTGCGGTTCTGCAGGTTTGGGCCGGTTCTTTGACAAAGACGGCAGAGTTGCCGGACTTGTCTTTTCGGCTACCTGCTCGGTGGACTTCTCCGAACGGGCCGAAATCGGCCTCGGCGGGGCACCAGCGTCCTTTGCACGGGCGTCTTCCAGTGCACGGTCGCGCTCTGCCACCCGCTCGCGTCGCTTGAAAAGATTGGCTTCCACTTCTCGCGCACGTAGCGTCGACAAGGTAAGTCGCCGGCGCTCTTTGGCTTCGTCCATGCAGCGGTTGACCAAAAACTTCAGTTGGCAGGCGCGCTCCGCATCTGCGTAGCGCTTTTCGGTGGTCACCCTTTCTGCGGCTGCTTCGGCCAGTATCGTGTCGGCGCTTGCGGTCGACGGTATCGCCGCTGGTCCGGTCGGCGTCGCACCGCCATCGAGTACGCCTGCCGACGGCATCGCAGGCTGGGCCGACGCCGCAGGCACCATCGCCGTCGACGCCAACATGACGACCACGCCAAACCGCTGTATTAGCCAGTCAAATCCACAACGCATCATGTCATCCTTTTTCATGTTGTAGGCGCATACTGATCGACGCCCAAGGCCGTGAAGCGGACCACCGGGCGCTCAAGCGAGATCGCCGACCGCGTCGCGTCGCTCTGATTGCATGTACTCGGCTGACTGCATTTCGATGATCCTCGATACGGTACGATGAAATTCATTCGATAGCGTGCCTGCAGTGTAGAGTTCCTCGGGTGCTGCTTCGGCCGACATCAGCAACTTGACCTTGTGATCATAGAAGACATCGATCAGCCAGGTAAATCGCCGCGCCTCGGACGACATCGCGGCAGACATCTTAGGCACGCCCGACAGGATCACTGTATGAAACCGGCTGGCGATTTCGAGATAGTCGTTTTGCGAGCGAGGACCGCCACACAGGGTCGCGAAATCGAACCATACGATGCTGCCTGCACGACGCAAGGCCTTGATTTCACGCGACTCGATGCGGATCAACGCCTCTTCGTCCGCGGTATCTGCAATCCGAGCATAGGCCGCGCGTAATGCCCGGTCGGCCTCGGCCGACAGCGGCGCATGATAGGCGTGGACCTGGTCGAGCGCCCGCTTGCGGTAATCGGTTCCGGCGTCGACATTCATCACGTCGAGCATTTCTTCGAGCAACGCAATGGTCGGCAACATGCGATCCCGATGCAATCCATCCGGATACAACGCGGAGGGCGCATAGTTGGAGGTCATGATGAACGAGACGCCGTTAGCGAACAAAGCGGTCAGCAAGTTATACAGGATCATTGCATCCGCGATGTCGGACACGTGAAACTCATCGAAGCAGATCAGCCTGTACTTCTTTGCAATGCGGCGCGCCACTTCATCGAGCGGGTCGGCTACGCCTTTCAAGTCGTCCAGCTGGCGGTGGATATTTCGCATGAATTCATGGAAGTGCACGCGCGTCTTGCGCACCACGGGCACCACCAGATAAAAACTATCCATCAAAAACGACTTGCCGCGGCCGACGCCGCCCCACAAATAGACACCGCGGGGCACGTCAGGCCGGTTGATAAAGCGCTTGAAAGTGCTGGAACGCTTTGCCTTGAATGCTACCCATTCGTCGTAGGCCTGCTGCAAACGCTCGACGGCGGCGCGTTGCGCATCGTCGGCGCTAAAGCCGCGTTGCGTCAAAGCGTGCTCATAATATTCCCGAACGTTCATATGCTCGACCTACCTTTTAAATTGACACAATGCGGCAGTAGCCGCATCAAAAAAACGGCGAGCTTTCGCTCGCCTGGAACTCAGTTTTACTGACCATAAGGCCCATGATCGAAAGCCATGACGGCTATGATGGATTCATGTCGATCATGATAGGCGACAGGTATCGTGCGCTGGCCGCATTGCTGGCATGCCGACACCGAGGCCCACACCAAAACCCCCGCCACTGCCAAGGCCGGTGCCCACGCCAAAGCTTGAGCCAGTACCGCGCATCGCATTGGCCCGAAACCAGTACTCGGAAGTTCGAAAACCAGGTTTGTTGCAGATCACGCGCAAATCTCCGCCTTGAGCGCTAGTCGATACCGCCGCCGGCGTAACCAGCGGCCGGCTACCGACGAGAATACTGACGATACAGTTCGCCCCAATCAACGGCTCGCCGTGGGCTTGCGCTTGGAACAGCAACGCGCCATCGTCAGATACCGTACTTGCACAGGCCGCAAGCGCACAGGTCGACGACAGACACAAGCGGCGCATGACCTGCTTCTAGAAATTGAGCGACCGCTTGTCTACCGCCAGCGCCGCTTCCTTGGTCGCTTCCGACAAGGATGGATGCGCGTGGCAGATACGCGCAATGTCTTCCGATGATGCACGGAATTCCATCGCTACGACTGCTTCCGAGATCAGCTCCGACGCCATCGGGCCGACGATGTGGACGCCGAGGATTTCATCGGTCTTGGCGTCGGCCAGAAACTTGACCATACCCGAGGTATCGCCTAGTGCGCGCGCGCGGCCATTGGCCATGAACGGGAAGGTGCCGGCCTTGTAGGCGACGCCGTCGGCTTTCAGTTGCTGCTCGTTCTTGCCGACCCACGCGATTTCCGGTGACGTGTAGATTACCCATGGCACGGTGTTGAAATTGACATGGCCGTGCTGTCCGGCGATACGCTCTGCGACCGCCACGCCCTCTTCTTCCGCCTTGTGCGCCAGCATCGGACCGCGCACGACGTCGCCGACCGCCCACACGTTGGGCAAGTTGGTCTTGCACTCGCCATCGACGGCGACGAAGCCGCGCTCGTCGAGCGTGAGGCCTACGGCTTCGCCATTCAGGCCGATCGTGTTGGGAACCCGGCCGATCGAGACGATGAGCTTGTCGAAAATAGCTTTCTGGGCAGCGCCGGCATTGTCGACATAGTCGACGGTGACGTCGTTCGCGCCGACGGCAATCGCGCCGATCTTGACGCCCAGATTGATGTGCAGGCCCTGCTTGACGAACAGCTTGTGTGCTTCCTTGGCAATTTGCTCATCGACCCCGCCGAGAAAGGTCGGCAACGCTTCGAGCACGGTGACAGTGGCGCCCAGACGGCGCCATACGCTGCCCATCTCGAGGCCGATCACGCCGGCGCCGATGACGCCCAGGCGTGCAGGCACACCTTCGATGGCGAGCGCGCCGCTATTGGAGAGAATCAGTTTTTCATCGAACGGCGTGCCCGGCAATTCACGTGCATTGGAACCCGTCGCGATGACGACATGCTTGGCGATGAGGGATTCGTCGGCCGCGCCGTTTACCTTCAGTTCGTACGACGCGGCATCGCCTTTGACGAACGAGGCGCGACCATGAAAGAACGCCACCTTGTTCTTCTTGAACAAATAAATGATGCCGTCATTATTCTGCTTGACGACGTTATCCTTGCGCGCCAACATCTGCCCCAAATTGAGTGACAGGCCTTGCACATCGATCCCGTGCTCGGCAAACGCATGTCCCGCATGTTCAAAATGTTCGGACGACTGCAGCAGCGCTTTGGACGGAATGCAGCCGACGTTGGTACAGGTGCCACCCAGTGCCGGCCCGCCTGTTGCATTTTTCCACTCGTCAACACAGGCCACACTGAAACCCAACTGCGCAGCACGGATCGCTGCAATATATCCGCCAGGCCCACCGCCGATGACGACAACATCAAAATTTTTCGACATATCCCAACCTATTTAGACTGATAACCGGTACGTGAAGGCCATGCAAACGCTGTTGCTGTCTGGCCTTCACGCCCGCTCGTTCGACTTTTACAGATCCAGCAGCAGGCGCGCCGGATCTTCCAGCGCTTCCTTCATCGCCACCAGACCGAGAACCGCTTCGCGGCCGTCGATGATGCGGTGATCGTAGGACATGGCAAGATAATTCATCGGACGAATGACGATTTGGCCGTTTTCGACGACTGCCCGATCCTTGGTCGCATGAACACCCAGGATCGCCGATTGCGGCGGGTTGATGATCGGCGTCGACAACATCGAGCCGAACGTGCCGCCATTCGAAATCGAGAACGTACCACCGGTCAGGTCATCCAGGGTCAGCTTGCCTTCCTTGGCCTTGGCACCGAATTCACCGACCTTCTTTTCGATGTCCGCAATCGACATCTGATCGACATTGCGCAAGATCGGCACGACCAGGCCGCGCGGCGAACCGACTGCGATACCGATGTCGAAGTAACCATGGTAGACGATGTCATTGCCGTCGACCGATGCATTGATGATCGGATATTTCTTCAACGCGGCCACGGCCGCCTTGACGAAGAACGACATGAACCCCAGCTTGACGCCGTGTTCCTTCTCGAACTTGTCCTTGTACTTGTTGCGCAAGTCGATCACCGGCTGCATGTTGACTTCATTGAAGGTCGTCAGAATGGCGTTGGTCGATTGCGACTGAACCAGACGCTCAGCGATGCGGGCACGCAGACGGCTCATCGGCACGCGTTCTTCGGGGCGGTTACCCAAGTCGAACGTCGGCGGCGGTGCAACCTGCTGCAACGCCGGCTTCGGTGTCGCGGCAGGTGGCGGCACAGGCATTGTCGGTCCCTTGGCCGATACGGCCTTGGTATCAAGCGCGCCGAGTACGTCGCCCTTGGTCACGCGACCATCCTTGCCGGTGCCCTGGACATCGGTCGTGCTCATTTTGTTGTCGGCCAAAATCTTGGCAGCGGCGGGCATGGCGATACCGGCAGCGGCTTTGGAACCCATGGCCGAAATCGCAGCGGCAACCGGATCCGGCGTGGCGGCGGCGGACCCGAGCTCGGGCACCGGCAGCGATGTCACTTCCATCGGACTGACTTTAGCAGAGGCATCGGTATCGATGATGGCGATGATTTCGCCGGCGACCACGGTTGCGCCATCGGCTTTGACCAGTTGGGTAATCACGCCGTCAGCAGGCGCCGGCAACTCCAGCACGACCTTGTCAGTTTCGATGTCGATCAGGTTCTCGTCGCGGGCGACCGGATCGCCGACTTTCTTGTGCCACTGCAGCAGGGTCGCCTCAGCGACGGACTCGGACAACTGCGGTACTTTTACTTCAATAATTGCCATGTAACTCTCTCCGTATCGGGTGGTTCGTGCGGCGAACCAGTTTCTAGTTCACCGCCGGGTCTTTATTTAGTCAGGACAAAGCCCTTGAGCTTTGAAAAGGCGGTATCGATCAGGGCTTTTTGCTGCGCATAGTGTTTGTCGTAATATCCCACCGCAGGCGAGGCACTGGCCGGACGACCTGCATACGCCAGCTTCTGGCCGTCGTCGAGATTTTCGAAGATGTTGTGCTGAATCTGGAACCATGGTCCCTGGTTTTGTGGCTCGTCCTGCGTCCACACCAGTTCGGCAAAGTTCGGGAATTTCTTCAGTTCGGCCGTCAACGCCTTGTGCGGGAACGGATACAACTGTTCGATACGGATGATGGCCGTATCGCTCTGGCCTCGCTCTTTGCGCGCGTTGACCAGGTCGTAGTAGACCTTGCCGGAACAGGCGATCACACGCTTGATTTTCTTGGCGTCGATTTTCTCGTCGACTTCACCGATGACGGTCTGGAACGACCCTTTCGCCAAGTCCGACAAAGGCGATCCGGCATCCTTGTTACGCAGCAGCGACTTCGGCGTCATGATCACCAGCGGCTTGCGGAACAGGCGGATCATCTGGCGACGCAGCAGATGGAAAATCTGCGAAGCGGTGGTTGGCTGGACCACTTGCATGTTGTTGTCGGCGCACAGTTGCAGGAAGCGCTCGAGACGTGCCGACGAGTGCTCGGGGCCTTGCCCTTCATAACCGTGCGGCAGCATCAATACCAGACCGGAGGCACGACCCCACTTGACTTCGCCGGAACTGATGAACTGGTCGATGACAACCTGCGCGCCGTTGGCGAAATCGCCGAACTGGGCTTCCCAGATCGTCAGCGTGTTCGGCTCCGCAGTCGAATAGCCGTATTCGAATGCCAGCACGGCTTCCTCGGAGAGCACCGAGTCGATAATCGTAAACGGCGCCTGCTGTTCCGACACGTTTTGCAACGGCACATACGATCCGGCATCCCAGCGTTCGCGATTCTGATCATGCAGAACGGCATGACGATGCACGAACGTCCCGCGGCCGGCATCTTGTCCGGTCATGCGAATCGCATAGCCCGACGCGACCAGCGAGGCATACGCCAGGTGCTCGCCCATGCCCCAGTCGAGATTGAGTTCGCCGCGACCCATCGATGCTCGATCGCCGATGACTTTTTCAACTAGCGAATGAACCTTGAAATCTTCAGGAATGGTGGTGATCCGGGTTGCCAGTCGCTTCAGTTCCGCCAGTGGTACCGCCGTGTCGGCGGCATCGGTCCACTTGCGGTTGAGAAACGGCATCCAGTCGACTGCGTACTTGCTCTTGAAGTTGGAAATGACCGGATCGATCGTATGGCGTCCGGCATCCATCGCATCGCGGAATGCCTTGACCATTTCGTCGCCAGCCTCGGCCGGGATGGTGCCCTGCGCGACCAGCTTGTCGGCATACAGCTTGCGCGTGCCGGGATGCTGGCCGATCTTTTTGTACATCAGCGGCTGCGTCAGCGCCGGCGTGTCCTGCTCGTTGTGACCCAGCTTGCGGTAGCAGATGATGTCGACGACGATGTCTTTCTTGAACTCGATGCGATAGTCGAGCGCTAGTTGCGTCGCCAGTACCACGGCTTCCGGGTCATCGCCATTGACGTGCAGTACCGGCGCCTCGATCATCTTGACGACGTCCGAGCAATACAGCGTCGAGCGTGAATCGCGCGGGTCGGACGTGGTGAAACCGATCTGGTTGTTGATCACGATGTGGACCGTGCCGCCGGTACCGTAACCGCGGGTTTGGGCCAGGTTGAGGGTTTCCATCACGACGCCCTGCCCTGCGAACGCGGCATCACCGTGCACCAGAATCGGCAGGACTTGCGAGCCGTCCTTGTCGCCGCGACGTTCCATGCGGGCCTTGACCGAACCTTCTACCACTGGATTGACGATCTCCAGATGAGACGGATTGAATGCCAGCGACAGATGGACCGGGCCGCCTGGCGTGGTGATGTCGGATGAAAAACCTTGGTGATACTTGACGTCGCCGGCTGGCAGGTCGTCGGCATGCTTGCCTTCGAATTCGGAGAACAGTTCCTGCGGCGTCTTGCCCAGGATGTTGACCAGCACATTGAGACGGCCGCGATGGGCCATGCCGATGACGATTTCCTGCACGCCTTTTTCACCGGCACGCTGGATCGTTTCGTCGAGCGAGGCGATAAAGCTTTCACTGCCTTCGAGCGAAAAACGCTTCTGGCCGACGTACTTGGTGTGCAGATAGCGTTCGAGACCTTCGGCCGCGGTCAGGCGATCGAGGATGTCTTTTTTCTTGTCGGCCGAAAAGCTCGGTGTCGAACGGATCGATTCCAGTTTTTCCTGCATCCAGCGCTTTTGCGCCGGATCGCTGATGTACATGAATTCGGCACCGATCGAGCGGCAATAGGTATCGCGCAGCGCGTTGAGCAAATCGCGTAGCGTCGACGTTTCAGTGCCGAAGTAGGTATTGCTGATATTGAACACGATGTCCATGTCGGCATCGGTAAAACCATACGAAGCGGCTTCGAGTTCGGGGATGGCCGGGCGTTCCTGTCGCTGCAGCGGGTCGAGATTAGCCCAGTTGTTGCCAAGGAATCTATAAGCGGCGATCAGTTGCGTGACAGCGACGCGCTTGCGGCCCATTTCGGCATCGGCCGACGCGCTAATGGTCCGGATCGGACCTTGCTTGGCACGCTCTGCGAACGACGCCACCACGGGCGCATGCGCCACGTCGGGTTTGCTGGAGCCATCGCCGGCAGGAACGTGCTGCATGGCGTCGAAATAGGCGCGCCAATTGTCGGGCACCGCGCCTGGATTATCCAGGTAGGTTTCGTAGAGTTCTTCGACGTACGGCGCATTGCCTCCGAACAAATAGGAGTTGGCCTGGTATTGCTGCATCATACTGCGCACCTTTCTTCGCGTTTCGCGAGATTAGCGGGTTAACTTAACCTTCCGCGACACGGCCTGACCGGTTAGCGGATTGCACATCAAGTTGTGGGGAAGGACTTTTTCTGACGGGGCCTGACATTATGTGCCTGTCCAATGGGGCAGGCACGAATTGCAACGAGAGAATAGCATATTTAACTTTGCCGATAAAAAAAGCGGACCACGAAGGCCCGCTTTTTTTCTCAACAAAGCTTACGAAGTGCAATCGCCTGCTGCTTATCCGCGATTGGCAATCGCCGGCACGTCGCGTGTCGGCGAACCGATAAAGAGCTGACGAGGACGGCCGATCTTTTGTTCCGGGTCCGAAATCATTTCGTTCCACTGCGCGATCCAGCCAACAGTGCGCGCCATCGCGAAGATACCGGTAAACAGCGATACCGGAATACCCAGCGCCGATTGCACGATGCCCGAGTAGAAATCAACGTTCGGATAGAGCTTGCGCGAAACGAAGTATTCGTCCTCGAGCGCGACCTTTTCCAGTGCCATTGCCAGCTTGAACAACGGGTCGTCTTTCAAACCCAGTTCGTTCAGCACTTCGTAGCATGTTTCGCGCATCAGCTTGGCGCGCGGATCGTAATTCTTGTAGACACGGTGACCGAAACCCATCAACTTCACGCCGGAGTTCTTGTCCTTGACCTGCTTGACGAACTCGGGAATGTTATCGACCGAACCGATTTCCTTGAGCATATTGAGCGCTGCTTCATTGGCGCCACCGTGCGCCGGGCCCCAGAGGCAGGCGATACCGGCGGCGATACAGGCGAACGGATTGGCGCCGCTCGAACCCGACAGGCGCACCGTCGAGGTCGACGCGTTCTGTTCGTGGTCCGCGTGCAGGATCAAAATACGATCCAATGCGCGCACCAGAACGTCGTTAGTCTTGTACTCCTCACATGGCGTCGAAAACATCATGTGCATGAAATTGGCGCTGTACGACAAGTCGTTGCGCGGGTACACGAACGGCTGGCCGACCGAATATTTATAGGCCATCGCGACCAGTGTCGGCATTTTGGCGATCAGGCGGATTGCCGATACTTCGCGGTGATGCGGGTCATTGATGTCGAGCGAGTCATGATAGAACGACGCCAGCGCGCCGACGGTTCCGACCAGAACCGACATCGGATGCGCATCGCGGCGAAAGCCACGGAAGAAGAACTGCATCTGCTCGTGCACCATGGTGTGGTTGGTCACGGTCTTGACGAATTTTTCCTTGGCCGCTTCATTAGGCAAGTCGCCATTGAGTAGCAGAAAACACGTTTCGAGGAAATCGCAATTGACTGCCAGCTGCTCGATCGGGTAACCGCGATACAGCAGTTCGCCTTTGTCGCCATCGATGTACGTAATCGACGAATTACAGGCGGCAGTGGACATGAAACCAGGATCGTAGGTAAATTTCCCGGTCGTGCCGTACAGCTTGCGGATATCGATGACGTCCGGACCGACTGTTCCTTTATAAATCGGAAAATCGATCGATGGACTACCGTCGGAAAACGATAGCGTGGCTTTGGTATCAGAATTGGTCATGGCTCTTCCTTCTAGTGAGCAGGGTAAGTCGAAAAATAAAACAAAATTGCAAGGACATCTAAAAATTTAACGTGCCCGGTTCCAGGAACTGTTCAGGCAGCACGCAATTTAATCAACAACGCGTGGACGTCGGGCAAATCGACTTCGCCTTGCGGTTCCTTCCGCGAAAGCAGCAGATCCATCAAATCGTTATCCGGCAAATCCAGCAGGCGGGAAAACGCATCGACCTCCTCATCGGTGAGCGTTTCTTCGTGCGCATCGAGAAATCGGGTAACCAGGATGTCGTTTTCAAGCAATCCGCGACGCGCGCGCCAGCGCAAACGGGTGCGCTTGATGGGGTCGGCTTGATGGGTAAGTGGCATCGGTTCACATTCGGGAATTTGGCAGCAGGTCAATCAAAACACGATGCACCTGCTACCGGTTCATTCATCCTGCACGCACCATGCGTTCGGAAAACCATGACGCGGACTCCGGATCGGCTTCGATCCTGAGTCCGCTCAAACTTATACGGCGCGCCGCACCATCAGTTCCTTGATCTTGCCGATTGCGCGTGCAGGATTGAGGTTCTTCGGACAGACGTCGACACAATTCATGATCGTATGGCAGCGGAACAAACGATACGGATCTTCCAGATTATCAAGACGTTCGTTGGTCGCCTCGTCGCGGCTGTCAGCGATGAATCGATATGCTTGCAGCAGTCCGGCCGGACCGACGAATTTATCGGGATTCCACCAGAACGACGGGCAGGAAGTCGAACAGCATGCGCACAGGATGCACTCGTACAAACCGTCGAGTTCTTCGCGTTCTGCGGGCGACTGCAGCCGCTCCTTCTCGGGCGGAATCGTAGTATTGATCAAGAACGGTTTGATCGAGTTGTATTGCTTGAAGAACTGAGTCATGTCGACGATGAGGTCGCGAATGACAGGCAGGCCCGGCAACGGTCGCAGCACGATCGGCTCTTTCAACTCATTGAGATTGGTGGTGCAAGCCAAGCCGTTCTTGCCGTTGATGTTCATGGCATCCGAACCGCACACACCTTCCCGGCATGAGCGGCGCAGCGTCAGCGAATCATCGACGTCGGCCTTGATGCGCTGTAGCGCATCAAGCAACATTTTGTCGGTGTCCTGCAATTCGACAGTCAGGTCTTGCATGTACGGCTTCGCATCCGTGTCCGGATTGTAGCGGTAGATCTGAAATTTCATGGTGCGTGGCATGGTGCTACCTTATTAGAAAGTACGTGCTTTGGGCTTGAAGCTCTCGACGGTCAGCGGGGTCAGGTTCACCGGTTTGTAGTCGAGGCGGTTGCCTTCGGAGTAGTACAACGAGTGCTTCATCCAGTTGACGTCGTCACGCAATTCGAAGTCTCGATGCGCGTGCGCGCCACGAGACTCTTTGCGCGCGGCAGCCGACGTGATGGTCGCCTTCGCGGTTTCGATCAGGTTGTCGAGTTCCAGGGCTTCGACGCGCGCTGTGTTGAAAACCTTGGACTTGTCTTTGAACGATACGTGCTTGCGCCGCTCGTCGAGTTCCATGATCTTCTTGTAGCCGCCCTGCAGCAGTTCGTCGGTACGGAACACGCCGCAATAATGCTGCATCGTCGCGCGGATGTCGTTGGCGACATCCTGCACACGCTCGGAACCGGTGCTGCTTTCCAGCTTCGCCAGGCGCGACAGTGCCAGGTCGGCAGCATCAGCACGCAAAGGCTTGTTTTCCTTCTGCTTGAGATTGCTGGCGACAATGTGATTGCCCGCAGCACGACCGAACACCAGCAGATCGAGCAGCGAATTGGTACCGAGGCGATTGGCGCCATGTACCGAAACGCACGCGCATTCGCCGATGGCATAGAGACCGTTGACGACTTCGTTCGGATTGCCATTTTTAGGCGCGACAACCTGGCCGTGAATGTTGGTCGGAATGCCGCCCATCTGGTAATGGATGGTCGGCACGACCGGGATCGGTTCCTTGGTCGCATCGACGTTGGCGAATTTGTGGGCGATTTCGAGGATCGACGGCAAACGCTTCTGGATGGTCTCGGCGCCGATGTGGCGCAGGTCCAACAGCACGTGATCCTTGTTCGGACCACAGCCGCGGCCTTCCTTGATTTCCTGGTCCATCGAACGTGACACGAAGTCGCGCGGCGCCAGATCCTTCAAGGTCGGTGCATAGCGCTCCATGAAACGCTCACCCTCGCTGTTGACGAGAATACCACCCTCGCCGCGCACGCCTTCGGTAATCAGTACGCCCGCACCGGCCACGCCGGTCGGATGGAACTGCCAGAACTCCATGTCTTCGAGAGGCAGGCCGGCACGCGCCGCCATGCCCATGCCGTCACCGGTATTGATGAAAGCATTGGTCGATGCTGCCCAGATGCGGCCGGCGCCACCAGTGGCGAAAACCGTCGTCTTGGCTTCGAGGATCATGACGTCGCCGGTTTCCATTTCCATTGCTACCACGCCGGTGACATCACCTTCGGCATCGCGCACCAGGTCGATCGCCATCCACTCGACATAGAAATGGGTTTTGGCGCGAACGTTTCGCTGATACAGCGTATGCAGCAAAGCGTGTCCGGTACGGTCGGCTGCGGCGCAAGCGCGCTGTACGGGCTTTTCGCCGAAATTGGCCGTATGGCCACCGAAAGGGCGCTGATAAATCGTGCCGTCAGGATTGCGGTCGAACGGCATGCCGAAGTGTTCCAGCTCGTAGACTACCTTGGGCGCCTCGCGACACATGAACTCGATTGCATCCTGGTCACCGAGATAATCGGAACCCTTGATGGTATCGAACATGTGCCAGTACCAGTTGTCCTCGGACATGTTACCGAGCGACGCACCGATGCCGCCTTGTGCGGCAACCGTGTGCGATCGAGTCGGAAAGACTTTCGACAGTACGGCGACATTGAGGCCGGCTTCGGCCAGTTGCAATGATGCGCGCATGCCGGAGCCGCCGGCGCCGATGATGACGGCGTCGAAGCGACGTGAAGGAATTGCGGATTTAATTGCTGCCACGATTAGGTTCTCCAAAGAATCTGTACCGCCCAGCCGGCACAACCGATCAACCACAACAGTGTGGCAACTTGCAACGCGAGACGAATACCGACGGAGTGCGCGACATAGTCCATCCAGATATCGCGCACGCCGACCCACGCGTGGTAGAACAGCGCAATGAAAACAGTAAATGTCGCGATCTTGAACCACTGGCGACTAAAAATGCCGGCCCAGCCCTCATAACTGAAACCGTTTCCGGTAAAAAAACAGAAAAGCAGAATGACCGTATAGCTTGCCATGACGATGGCGGTAATGCGCTGCGCCAGCCAGTCGCGCATGCCGTAATGCGCACCAACGACCAGACGCCTCGCACCGATATTATTATTTGCCATTTAAAACACTCCAAACAGTTTGAACGCGACCAGCAAAGTCAGCGGCAAGCTGACTGCGAAAACCGCAATCGAAACCTTGCGCGCGGTATCCTTTTCCATGCCCATGTGCATATCCAGGAACAGGTGCCGGATACCGGAGACGAAATGATGCAGAAATGCCCATGACAGGGCCAGAATTATCAGCTTGACGAACCAGTTCGACGCAATGCCCTTCATGTAAGCGAAGGTGTCTTCCGATAACAGACTTTGGTCCAGCAGATAAAGCACGAACGGCAACAATACAAACATCAATCCACCACTGACACGGTGCAGGATGGATACGATCCCCGACAGCGGCAAGCGGTAATAATGGATTTCCGCGAAGCGCATCGGACCGAACTGCGGCTTTGCTCTTTTGGTTTTTTCCGACATTTCACTACTCCCCAACTTAATAATTCCGTAATTTTCGCTTATTTTGTGCAGCACACCAATCGATATTCTGCATCACAAACGAACTTGCTGCTCGCGGGCTCTAAAAGCAGGCGCAGGCACGGGCAGGTACGGCGACATCAACTTAATTCGTTCCGGTAGTGATGACTGTCGGTAAGGTACAGTCCTCGACGTACTTCCACCGGTTTGTCATGGTAGGTATAGGACACGCGTTCTACGCTTAATAGTGGTGTATTCTTTGGAACCGCTAACAACTCCGCCGAAGTGTCGTCCGCACTCACCGCGCGGATGCGTTCTGCCGCCCGGATCATGTGGGTGCCGAACTCGGTTTCGAAAAGGCCGTACATCGGTCCTTTGTACTCGATTAGGCGCTGCTCGGTCAGTCCTTTGAAAATAAGTCCGGGCAGCCAGATTTCCTCAAGAATTATTGGCGTGCCTTCAAAGGACTGAACACGCCGGATAAATATCACCGCATCGCCCGATTTGAGATCGAGCAGTCGTGCTACTTCAGCCGGCGCGCGCAGACGCTTGACCTCGATGATACGATTTTCGTGTGGATGCGGCTCGCCCGAGTCAGGCATGAGGCGCAGGAAGCGGAAATGCGCACGCGCTTCGTGATGCGTCGACACGAAGGTGCCCTTGCCCTGGCGGCGCACCACCACGTTTTCCGCGGATAGCTCATCGATCGCCTTGCGCACGGTACCCTGGCTTACCTTGAACCGGCCTGCGAGCTCGACTTCACTTGGAATCAATTCACCGGGTTTCCATTCACCTGCCTGGAGACTGTGCGTGATCAGTGCCTTGATTTGCTGGTAGAGAGGACTGAAGGTGGGTGCCGGCGAACTCGGGGCAGAACCGGCAGAGGTAGCTGTGGCGCCATTATTATTGTCGAGAGGTTGTACGGTGCTCATAACCTCGGATTTCACCACACAACACCCTTTGTCGTCCAGCAAATATTGTCGGTAATATGTCTTATATAAGACATAAGATAGCGATTGACTTACAAGCGACCCACGCCTAAACTCGCGGGCAACAGGCTTGTGTTTTGCTAAACCATGGCACAAGCGGCCGCGATTGCCCGCACCCTGCACCACTGCTGCAGGCGCGGAGGGCGAACAGTCTGTGACTTGCCTCGTTTTCACCGGTATCATTGCGGATGCGCAGAATTGGTTAATCAAAGTTTCGACCTCGTTTCATCACATTTTTTGGAGATTCATCATGGCTAAAGCCCCAATGCGCGTTGCCGTTACAGGCGCCGCCGGTCAGATCGGTTATTCATTGCTGTTCCGCATCGCTAATGGCGATATGCTCGGAAAAGACCAGCCGGTCATCCTGCAACTTCTCGAAATCCCTGACGAAAAAGCCCAGAAGGCACTCAAGGGCGTCATGATGGAAATCGATGACTGCGCATTTCCGCTGCTGCAAGGCATGACCGCCCATGGCGATCCGATGACGGCATTCAAGGACATCGACGTTGCCCTGCTGGTCGGCGCCCGTCCACGCGGTCCTGGCATGGAGCGTAAGGACTTGCTCGAAGCCAATGCCCAAATTTTCACCGTTCAAGGTAAGGCACTCGATGCGGTCGCCTCGCGCAACGTCAAGGTCCTTGTCGTGGGCAACCCGGCCAATACCAATGCGTACATCGCCATGAAGTCGGCGCCAGGCCTGCCGGCCAAGAATTTCACAGCCATGCTGCGTCTGGACCACAATCGCGCCTTGTCGCAGATTGCTGGCAAGACCGGCAAACCAGTCACGGCAATCGAAAAGCTGTTCGTCTGGGGCAATCACTCACCAACGATGTATGCAGATTACCGCTATGCGACCATCGACGGTCAGTCGGTCAAAGACATGATCGGCGACGATGCCTGGAACAAAGACACTTTCCTGCCGACAGTAGGCAAGCGTGGCGGTGCGATTATCGAAGCGCGTGGTCTGTCGTCGGCTGCATCGGCCGCCAATGCAGCGATCGACCACGTGCATGACTGGGTACTCGGCACTGCAGGCAAATGGACCACGATGGGCATTCCTTCGGACGGGTCGTATGGCATTCCTGAAGGGACGATGTTCGGTTTCCCTGTCACCACTGAAAACGGCGAATACAAGATCGTCCAGGGCCTTGAAATCGATGCATTCTCGCAAGAACGCATCAATCTCACGCTCAAGGAACTCCTCGAAGAGCGCGACGGCGTCAAGCACCTGGTAGGTTGATCCCGGGTTCTCGAAAAAAATCGGATGGCGGCTGTACCTGGTAGCCATCCGATTGCACCATATTTAGACAACTTCATCGAATAATTGCACCTCCCAGAATACAACCTGCACATGCACCCTTCCGATGTTCTCTTCCAAGGCACGCGTCCACCGGTCTCGATTCCGGCTTGCGACCATTACGCCGGCACGGAAAAAGCGATGCGCAAGTCGCTGCAGCTGCAACAGGACATCGGACCTCTTTTCGATATCACGCTCGACTGTGAAGATGGTCAGGCAGCCGGCACCGAAGAAGCTCACGCACGGCTGGTCGGTAGCCTCATCGGCAGCGACGGCAACCACTTTGGCCGCATTGGCGCACGGGTCCACGATATCGGCAGTCCTTATTTCGAGTCCGATGTCGCAGCGATTTGCGAACGCGCAGCGCCCCAACTCGCCTACCTCGTCATTCCCAAGGTCGACAGCGTGAGCGATGTGATGGCGGCGATTGGCTTGATCAATCGGCACGCGACGCTCCATGGACGTCCGCTGCAATCGAACCCGTTGCCAATCCATGTGCTGATCGAGACCCATGGTGCGCTGGCCGCAGTCCAGGCGATCGCTGCCGTGCCCGAGGTCGAATGTCTGTCGTTCGGCATCATGGATTTTGTTTCTGCACACTACGGCGCCATTCCGGCTGGCGCGATGCGCTCGCCGGGGCAATTCACGCATCCGCTGGTGATGCGTGCCAAACTCGAAATTGCCGCCGCCTGCCATGCTCACGGCAAGGTGCCGTCCCATAACGTCACCACAGAAATCAGGGATAGCGCTGTGGTTGCCAATGACGCCACGCGTGCCGCCGCCGAATTCGGTTTCATGCGCATGTGGAGCATTCATCCCGACCAGATCAAGCCGATCCTGAAATCGTTCGCGCCGCGGGCCTCCGAGATCAATGAAGCAACACAGATCCTGAGCGATGCACAAGCTGCGGCATGGGGTCCGATCCAGCGCGACGGCAAACTGCATGATCGGGCGAGCTACCGGTATTATTGGACTATCCTGCAACGCGCAAGATCCAGCGGCCTGCCGCTTCCCGATCTTGCCGCGGCGCTTTTATAAATCTGCAAACCGCTGTAGGGATGACAACGAATTTGCACATGGACGAGACCACATCATGATGAAAACAATTTTTTCTGCGCTGCTGATAGGTAGTATCGCGCTCTGCAGTGTCCCGGCAATGGCGCAAACCGATACGCCTGCTAAAAAGTCAGCCAAGAAATCGCCTGCGAAGGCAAGCCCCGCCAAGAAAGCCCCGGTCGTGGCCAAGGAGGAGCCGGCAGGCGATGATGAAGATTCAAAAGAACCGGATGTCGCCAATTCTACCGTCACCGATTTTCACTGTGAACTTGGCAACAAGCTGAGCATCTACAAAAATGCCGGCGATGACAAGTACATGGCACTTCGTTGGGGAAAACGGATTCATCGCATGACGCGTGTGGGCACTACGACAGGCGCTATTCGCTTCGAAAACCGTCGAACCGGGCTGGTATGGATCGGCATTCCGGCCAAGGGCATTCTGCTGGACGCGAAAATTGGCCAGCAACTGGCGAACGAATGCAAGGATGCCGAACAGTTGAAGCCAAAAACCGTCGCGTTGCCGGTGCCGCCGGCCACGCCGGCCGCGCCGATCGCGCCCGCCGCATCGGAGGCGCCCAAAGCACAAACGGCGAACGCATCCTGAACCAAGCCGTCAGGCATACAGGTTGAAGATCGACGGGCTCCGGCCGGCGTTCTGAAGAACACGTTTTACCCGTATTTTTATCAGTTGAATCGCATCCAAGGAGAGGCAAATGGCCCGCAACACGCTCGACACACTTAAAAAATTCAAGATATCGGAAACCAAGTCCGGCAATTTCTATTCTTTGCCGGCGCTGGAGAAGAGCCTCGGCGTGAAGATCTCGCGTTTGCCGGTTTCGATTCGTATCGTGCTCGAATCCGTCTTGCGCAACTGCGACGGTAAGAAAGTCACCGAAGCGCATATTCATGAGCTGGCTAACTGGAAGCCGTCGGTTGCTCGCACCGACGAAATCCCGTTCGTCGTCTCGCGCGTGGTATTGCAGGATTTCACTGGCGTGCCACTGCTAGCCGACCTCGCGGCAATGCGCGGCGTCGCTGCCAAGATGGGCAAGAACCCGAAGAACATCGAACCGCTAGTGCCCGTCGATCTGGTGGTCGATCACTCGGTACAGATCGACCATTTCCGCGAAAAAAATGCGCTCGACCTCAACATGCGGCTGGAATTCCAGCGCAACAACGAACGCTACCAGTTCATGAAATGGGGCATGCAGGCGTTCGATACGTTCGGCGTCGTGCCGCCGGGTTTCGGCATCGTCCATCAGGTCAATCTGGAATACCTCGCGCGCGGCGTGCATGACAAGGATGGCGTCTACTATCCCGACACACTGGTCGGTACCGACTCGCACACCACCATGATCAACGGCATCGGCGTGGTCGGCTGGGGCGTCGGCGGTATCGAAGCCGAAGCCGGCATGCTCGGCCAACCGGTGTATTTCCTGACGCCCGATGTCGTTGGCGTCAACCTGACTGGCAGGATGCGCGAAGGTATCACGGCAACCGATCTGGTCCTGACGATCACCGAAATGCTGCGCAAGGAAAAAGTTGTCGGCAAGTTTGTCGAATTTTTCGGTGAAGGCACCAAATCGCTGTCGCTGACCGACCGCGCGACCATCGCCAATATGGCGCCCGAGTACGGTGCTACCATGGGCTTCTTCCCGGTCGACGAAGCCACCATCGAATACTTCGAAGGCACTGGCCGCAGCCGCGACGAAATCGATGCGTTCGAAGGCTATTTCCGCGCCCAGGGCATGTTCGGCATTCCAAAATCGGGCGACATCGACTATACCAACGTCGTCGGTCTCGATCTCGGTTCCGTGGTGCCCTCACTCGCAGGTCCGAAGCGTCCGCAGGACCGTATCGAGATCGGCAACGTCAAGGCCAACTTCGCCGAGCTGTTTTCGAAGCCAACTGCTGAAAACGGTTTCAACAAAAAAGCCGAAGACCTCGATGCACAGTACGTCAACACCGACGGCGTCAATGTCAAGAATGGCGACGTGCTGATCGCAGCGATCACGTCCTGCACCAATACCTCGAACCCGAGTGTCTTGCTGACTGCCGGCCTGCTGGCCAAGAAAGCGGTCGAAGCCGGTCTGAAAGTCTCGCCGCACATCAAGACCTCGCTGGCCCCCGGCTCACGTGTGGTGACCAAGTACCTGGAAGCGGCAGGTCTGTTGTCTTATCTCGAAGAACTGGGTTTCGGCGTCACCGCGTATGGCTGCACGACCTGCATCGGCAATGCCGGCGACCTGACACCGGCGATGAACGACGCCATCGTGAAAAACGACATCGTCGCTTCGGCTGTGCTGTCTGGCAACCGCAACTTCGAAGCGCGGATTCATCCGAACATTCGTTCCAATTTCTTGGCGTCGCCTCCGTTGGTAGTGGCTTATGCAATCGCCGGAAACATGACTGTCGACCTGATGACTCAACCGGTCGGTCGTGGCAAAGGCGCCGACGGCAAAGTGCGCGATGTCTACCTCGGCGATATCTGGCCGACCAGCCAGGAAGTTGCCAAGCTGATGAAGTTCGCGATGAACGCCAAGACCTTCAAGGAAAACTACGCCGATATCAAAGGCGCACCGGGCAAATTGTGGGAAGACATCAGCGGCGTTGCCGAAGGTCAGGTCTACAACTGGCCGACTTCGACCTACATCGCCGAGCCACCGTTCTTCGATGACTTCACGATGGAGCCGAAAGCGGCTGCTACCGGCATCGTCGGCGCGCGTGCGCTGGGCGTGTTCGGCGATTCGATCACGACCGACCATATCTCGCCTGCCGGCGCGATTAAGGAAGACAGCCCTGCGGGCAAGCTGCTGAAAGAAAAAGGCGTTCTGAAAGCCGATTTCAATTCGTATGGCTCGCGCCGTGGTAACCACGAAATCATGATGCGTGGCACGTTCGCCAATGTCCGCATCAAAAACCTGATGATTCCAGCCAAGGAAGATGGCTCGCGGGTCGAAGGCGGCCTGACGATTCACCAGCCGAGCGGCCAGCAGAAGTTCATCTACGACGCTGCCATGGAATACATCAATAACGGCGTGCCGACGATGGTCTTCGCCGGCGAAGAATACGGCACCGGATCGTCGCGCGACTGGGCAGCCAAGGGCACGCAATTGCTCGGCGTCAAGGCCGTCATCGCGCGTTCGTTCGAGCGTATCCATCGTTCCAACCTGGTCGGCATGGGCGTGTTGCCGTTGCAGTTCATCGGCGCCGACAGTGCACAGACGCTGGGCATCACCGGCGAAGAAACCTACGACCTGAAGGACATGGAAGGCGAGATCAAGCCACAGCAAAATGTCACACTGGTCATCCACCGCAAGGATGGCACGAGCCAGGAAGTGTCAGTATTGCTGCGTATCGATACACCGATCGAAGTTGACTACTACAAGCACGGCGGCATTCTGCCGTTCGTGTTGCGTCAGCTGCTTGCGGCGTAATCTCCAGTCAGAAAAAGCCTGGTGCTGCGTTCGGCATCAGGCGGTGCAAGCACCGCGTAAGCTTGAACAGCTACATTACGTGCAGGACAAACGCCGGCCCAGTCCGGCGTTTTTTTTCGCGCATGCTCCATGCGTTACCCCATTAGGAACCGATATCATGTGGAAAATTATCGTAGGCTTTATCGTTTTCGCCGCGATCAGCCTCGCAGTCTTGTATAAAAATGCCGACAAGATCGACATGCAGGGCGAATCGCACAATGTTGCGCCGGAGGCGACAACTACCCCACCCGCGGTCACTCCTCCGAAATAAGCGGCGCCTGCGGAATTCGTCCTAGACGTACGGCACATGTTAAAAATAAGGATCGCTTTTCAAAATCTTTGTGCGTCAATCCTATCTACAGACGGGGAGTTGTTGCACATTATTGGAGAGCCATCATGCAAGAAAGATTTTCGCGCCAAGGTCCGTTGACAGATATAAACAGTTATCCCGTTTGGGCCAGGGACATGATGCAGGCGACCCGCGCAAAAAAAAGACGCGTGGTCGATCATGAACTGTTTGCAATGATGAAAGAAGCGCGTTTGCCGGCAGCCGCATTGCGCAATTTTTTGATTGCCGGCTGGCCGGTCATTGAACAATTTCCGCAGTATATGGCGGTCAATTTATGCAAGATCCGCTATGGTCGTTCGGTTGGCGAAGACATGGCACGGAAATACTTGCTGCACAATATCCGGGTCGAGCAGAACCATGCGGATCACTGGGTCGAATGGGCCACCGCAAGCGGCGTCAACCGCGAAGACCTTCTCAGCGATGTGGCACCTGTCGAAAGCCTGGCCCTGAGCCACTCATGCTGGCATACCTGCGAACGCGATTCGCTGGCGACCAGCATGGCGGCGACCAATCTCGCGATCGAAGGCGTCACAGGCGAATGGTCGTCACTGATCTGCTCCGATGACCGTTATGAAAATGGCTTCGAAGAAAGCGTGCGCCGAAAAGCCATGCGCTGGCTGAAGATGCATGCGCATTACGACGATACCCATCCTTGGGAAGCGCTGGAGATCATTTGCACACTGATCGGCGTGGAAGCGCAGCCCAGCTATGTCGCCATGCTCGAACGGCGCATCGGACAAAGTTACGATTACATGTCGATGTCACTTGATCAATGCGTTACCACTAGCAGGCATTGACACTTGGCAATGGGGCGCACTTGCCCGGCCGAATCCGAAAATAATCTGGTAGGCTTGAGTTTGCAGGATTTTGTCCTCACGCAATCGGGCTCTCAACATTTTTTCGGATTCGGGACAACACGCATGAAATTCGACGTCGTCGATGCACAAATATCACCATCAGGTCGTCTGGACGTATTGTCCAAAACGGAAGTCAGCAAGTTGCGCGACACCAGCCAGGGCGGTTTGTACAAGATTTTTCGCAATTGTTCGCTAGCGGTGCTCAACTGCGGTAGTCATGTCGGCGACGGCAAGGAATTGCTGGAGCGCTACGCGTCTTTTGACATCAACATCGTCCAGCGTGAACGCGGCATCAAGCTCGATATCAAAGGCGCGCCCACCAGTGCTTTCGTCGATGGCAAAATGATCCGGGGTATTCACGAGCATTTGTTCGCAGTGCTCCGCGACATTCTGTATGTCAGCGATCAGATCAACGACAATCCCAAGTTCGACCTGACCACTTCGTCGGGCATCACGGATTCGGTTTTTCATATACTGCGTAATGCCAATGTGCTGCTGCCGCTGACCGATCCCAATCTGGTCGTATGCTGGGGCGGTCATTCGATCAGCCGCATCGAGTACGATTATTCGAAAGATGTCGGGTATCAGATGGGCGTGCGCTCGATGGACATCTGCACCGGCTGCGGACCGGGCGCGATGAAGGGGCCGATGAAAGGCGCGACGATCGGCCACGCCAAGCAGCGCATAGGCACCGGGCGCTATCTCGGCCTTACCGAGCCCGGCATCATTGCCGCCGAGTCACCCAATCCGATCGTCAACGATCTGCTGATCCTGCCAGATATCGAAAAGCGCCTCGAAGCGTTCGTGCGGCTCGGTCACGGCATCGTGGTCTTTCCAGGCGGTGCCGGCACTGCCGAAGAAATTTTATATATGCTCGGTATCCTGCTGCATCCGGCCAACGTCGATATACCCTTCCCGCTGATCTTTACCGGGCCGAAGTCCTCGGAAGATTATTTTAAACAGATCGACGAATTCATCGGTGCCACGCTCGGTATCGAGGGACAACGCCGTTACAAGATCATCATCGACGATCCGACGCGGGTGGCGCAGGAAATGCTGGCCGGGATCAAGCAAGTGCGCGAATTTCGCAAGGACCGCAGCGACGCCTACTATTTCAACTGGCTGCTCAAGATCGACCATGAATTTCAGAAGCCATTCGCGCCTACCCATGCCAACATGCGCAACCTGAATCTGAACAAGAACCAGGAAAGTCATTTGCTGGCGGCCAACCTGCGCCGGGCGTTTTCAGGAATCGTTGCAGGCAATCTGAAGGAACAGGGCATCCGCGCCATCGAAGAACATGGACTGTTCGAAATCCGTGGTGATCCGCAGATCATGGCATCGATGGATGCACTGCTGTCGTCATTCGTGGTACAGCATCGGATGAAGCTGCCGGGCACGGCCTACAAACCATGCTACAAGATCATCAAGTAATTC
>JACMQD010000424.1 GCA_014377155.1 Herminiimonas sp. | reverse complement strand
CTCATCGATGCGATCCGCATGGTTGCCGCCGATGCGACGGCCGTGCAACATGACGCCGCGCAGCTTGCCGACAAGTTGGCGCTGGCAGCGCGGTCGCCTGACGACAGCAATGCCGACGCCCGGGAAACCGCGGCTTTCTTGCAATGGGCCGGGAATGGCGGCTTCGAGGTATTCGGCTATGGTTACTACCGCGTCGTGCCCGGCGTGCGCGCGTTGCAGCGCGAAGCCGGCAGTCGGATCGGCGTCTTGCGCGACCCTACGCATCCGGTCTACGATACCTGCCTGGCACGCATTCCCGAAGATTCTGAAACGCTGATCGCCCGCGCCAGCGGGTTATCGGTCGTCAAAGCCGATGCCTTGTCGACGCTGCATCGCGACCAGCAACTCGACTTCATCGGCGTACGTGCGCTCAATGCAACTGGCGTGGTCGTCGGCGAACATTGTTTCGTCGGTCTGTTCACGCGCGCAGCGACATCGACCCCGCTGGCGCAATTGCCGTTTGCGCGCGGCCGCATCAAGCAAGTGCTGCTGCTTGCCGGTGTGCGGCAGGAAGGGTTTCGGGCTGAAAAATTCCTGGAAATCCTGGAGTCGTTGCCGCGCACCGAAGTGCTCGAAGGCGATCTGCAATGGCTGGCCAATGTCTGCAATACGGTCGTGGCGTTATACAAGCAGCCGCGCGCCAGAGTGTTCGCCCGGCCGGATGTCTACGGCCGCCATCTGAATGTGCTGGTCTACATGCCGCGCGAGCGCTACAGCGCCAGTCTGGCGACGACTCTGGCGCAAGGCCTGCGCGGACTGTCCGGCGCAAGCGATGTGGTGGTGCAGACGCTGGTGTCGGATGGACCGCTGGCGCGGCTATACCTGATAGCGCGCGATGCACGCGCCAACCTCGACCTCGAAGTGCAGATCCGCCAACCTCTGCTGGCCGTTGTCGACGGCTGGCATGTCGCATTCGAGGCGCTGGTGGACGCAACGGACGACGCCGGCATGCGCACGGCAGTGCGCAAAGTCGCGGTCGACCTGCCGGCCGATTATGTTACGAGCAATGCGCCGCAAGCGGTCTACCGGGATTTGACGATGTTGCTCGCTAATCCTGATCGGGCGCGCGTGAGGGTGCGCATCGACATCGGCATGCGCGGCGTCGTCACCGTTCGACTGCTGTCGAGCGACCATGCGCCGTCACTGTCGCAGACCCTGCCGGCGCTGCACAATGCGGGAATTGCGATCGACCGCGAGCAGACCTATGTGATCGACGGTGCCGATGGCCAGCGCTTCTTCGTTACCTGCCTGACGGTCGATGCCGTAAGTGCCGCCAAGCTGGCACAACAACCGGTTGCCGAGGTCGGCCAGATCCTGTTCGAAGCCCTGCTGAACGACGAAGCCGAAGACGGCCGCATGAATGCGCTGGTCATCGAAGCTGGCCTGCATCCGAAACAGGTGCAGGTGATCCGCGCCTATGCCAGTTACTGGCGCCAGGCCGGTTGCCGTTTCAGCCTGCGTTACATGGCCGATTCCCTCAAGAAGCAGCCGCAGCACGTGCGCAGCCTGATCGAAGGTTTTACGACGCGCTTCGATCCGGCGGCCAGCGCGGACCAACACGCTGCCGCGAGCGACATGCTGACAAAGCTGTCCGGCAATCTGGAAGACGTCAACCACGCTGATACCGAAGATATCCTGCGCAGCATCGCCGCGCTGATGCTGGCGACACTGCGCACGTCTTACTTTCAGAGCGCGCAGCAGGGCGACACCATCATCTTCAAGTTCGATAGCAGCGCGCTGATGCTGTTGCCGCAACCGCGTCCCTATCGGGAGATCTTCGTGTTCTCGCGGCGTTTCGAAGGGGTTCATCTGCGCGGTGGCCCGGTGGCGCGCGGCGGCTTGCGCTGGTCGGACCGCATGGAAGATTACCGCACCGAAGTGCTGGGCCTGGTCAAGGCGCAGATGGTCAAGAATGCCGTGATCGTGCCGGCCGGTGCCAAAGGCGGCTTCGTCTGCAAGATGGTGCCCAAGGATGCCGCCCGCGATGTCATCGCCGCCGAAGGCGAAGCGGTCTACCGGTTGTTTATTGCCGGCCTGCTCGACATCACCGACAACCGGGTCCGCGGCGACATCGTCGCGCCCCGCGAAACCGTCTGCCTCGACGACGCCGATCCGTACCTGGTGGTCGCCGCCGACAAGGGCACGGCGACGTTTTCCGATATCGCCAACGGCATCGCGTTGCAGCGCGGCTTCTGGCTGGGTGACGCCTTCGCCTCGGGCGGCTCCAACGGCTACGATCACAAGAAGCTCGGCATCACCGCCAAGGGCGCCTGGGAAGCCGTCAAGCGCCACTTCTACGAAATCGATCATGATCTTGGCACGACACCGATCACCATGGTCGGCATCGGCGACATGTCGGGCGACGTGTTCGGCAACGGCGTATTGCTGTCGCGCCAGCTGAAACTGGTTGCCGCTTTCGATCATCGCCATATCTTCATCGATCCGACACCCGATGTCGCCGCCAGTTTCACCGAGCGGCAGCGGCTGTTCGGCTTGCCGCGCTCGTCATGGGACGACTACGACAAGACCCTGATATCGGCCGGTGGCGGCGTATGGCCGCGCAGTGTGCGCAGCATTGCGCTCCCGGCGCAAGCGCGGACCGTGCTCGGCACCGATGCCGCCACCGTCACGCCCGAGCAACTGCTGCACATCATCCTGCTGGCGCCGGTCGATCTGTTCTATAACGGCGGTATCGGCACGTACATCAAAGCCTCGACCGAATCGCACGAGCAGGTGCGCGACCGCGCCAACGACACGATCCGCGTCGACGGCAACGCCCTGCGCTGCAAGGTCGTGGCAGAAGGCGGCAACCTCGGTGCGACCCAGGCCGGCCGTATCGAATTCGCGCTGCAAGGTGGTCAGATATTTACCGACGCGATCGACAACTCGGCCGGCGTCGATTGCTCCGACCACGAAGTCAACGTCAAGATCTGGCTCGATACCGAAGTCAATGCCGGCACACTGCCCGAAACCGAGCGCAACCGCTTGCTCAACGACATCACGCACGAAATCGAAGCCCTGGTGCTACGCGACAATGCGCTGCAGACGCATCTGCTGGTGCGGGAAGTGCAGGCGCAAGGAATCGGCGCGGTGCAGGACGCCTATGCGGCGCTGATCGCCCGCCTGGAAGCCGAAGGCCTGATCGCGCGCGAACTGGAACAGCTGCCGACCGAAGCTGAACTGGCGAGGCGCAAGGCCGACGGCCGCTGTCTGACTGCGCCGGAACTGGCGGTGGTCATCGCGCATGTCAAGAATCGCTACAAGCGCATTCTTGGCATGCAAACACTGACTGAAAAATCCTGGGCCCGGACTGTACTGACGCCCTATTTCCCGGCGCCGCTGGTGTCCGATCGCGACGCGCTCGCGCATCCGCTGGCCAATGCGATCCTGGCCACGGTACTGGCCAACGAAGCAGTCAATCGCTGTGGCCCGCTGATGCTGCCGGAATTGGCGCAAGCACATCAGGCATCGGAAACGGATGCCGTGTTGGCGTGGGCCGAGGCTTGGGCCGCGTTGAATCTGGCGCCGGTTTTTGCGACGCTGGATGCGCATGCGCTGTCGCTGCCACGTGCCGTATCGCAAACGGTAGACCAGCAGACGCGGGCATTGCTGAAAGCGCTCGTCGACGGCGTGCTGTCGGTCGGG
>JACMQD010000423.1 GCA_014377155.1 Herminiimonas sp. | reverse complement strand
TGGCTTGAGCCGGTAGTAGTCGATATACGACGGGATCGCATAAGTGGCCAGGCGCGCGGCCAGCTCTTCGGCACTGCGCGCATCATCCCGGCGCGCGGCGTCGCGCAGTGCGAGAAAGGCGTCATCCTCGCTGGCGTAACTTGCGGCCGGGCGCTTTTGCGCATGCGCGGCGGGCAGCAGGGAAATCATCGAGGCGGTAGCCAGCACCATGCCGGCAATCCATTTATTCTGAAACATCACTTTACGGTCCTTCTGACTGGCATGAACGGTGTACCGGCGCGAACGTATCGTTACTGCAGTACGCCTGATTGACTGTGCGGCACGCGCAATGCGAACAGGCGCAGCATCGCGATGTATGCTCTACGGGCACTTAGGATAGCATGTGGATCTTTGCGTTCAATAGATAAAATCATGCCGGACAAGGAGGAATTACGCCGCGTTTTGCTGCAGACGCGCCGGGCGGTGGCGCCGACGTTGCGCGCAAGTTGGGATAAAGCAATTAGCGCGCGGATTGGGGACTGGTGCAGGGCCCGGCCTTGCGCCATGCTCGGGGTGTACTGGCCGATTCGCGGCGAGCCGGACTTGCATTTGTTGTATGCCGAATTGACCACCGCCGGGATCGCGCTGGCGTTGCCGGTGGTAGTGGGTCGGGACCAACCGCTACGGTTCGCTGCCTGGACGCCGGGCGACGCCATGGTCACAGATGACTACGGCATATCGATACCTGCGGTGCAAGATTTTTCGATTATTCCGGACACGTTGCTGATCCCCTGCGTCGGTTTTAATCGCGCGCGATACAGGCTAGGCTACGGCGGCGGTTTCTATGACCGCACGCTGGCGGCCTTGCCGCGCCCTGCTACCATTGGCGTCGCCTACGCCAATGCCGAAGCCGAATTCGAGGGTGCCGCGCACGACATTGCGCTCGATGCCATCGTGACCGAAGCCGGCACGATTGGGCGTCTTGTATCTTAAGACTGCAATGCAATGCAAGCGCGCTTTCCCGCTTCAGCGCATCGGCACCAACCGCTGCCACACCGCTGTCGTGGCAATGGCCTGGTTCAGTGAATAGAAATGCAGCCCCGGTGCGCCACCTGCCAGCAGGCGTTCGCACATACCGGTGACGACATCGAGGCCGAAGGCCTTGATCGATTCGCTGTCGTCACCGTAGCTGGCCAGCTTGGCGCGTATCCAGCGCGGAATCTCGGCGCCGCACATTTCCGAAAACCGCATGAGCTGCGAATAGTTCGTGATCGGCATGACGCCCGCTACGATCGGCACATCGACGCCAGCCTTGCGCGCATCGTCGACGAAGCGGAAATACGCATCGGCATTGTAGAAATACTGCGTGATCGCGGCATCGGCGCCGGCCTTGACCTTGCGCACGAAACTGTCGAGGTCATGCTGTGGCGATTTTGCCTGCGGATGCATCTCGGGATAGGCGGCCACCTCGATATGGAACCAGTCGCCGGTCTCGGTGCGAATGAATTCGACCAGCTCGTTAGCATAATGGAAGGCTGACAAATCGGCGGCGCCATAACCGCTGGGCAAGTCGCCGCGCAGCGCGACCAAGCGCCGGACGCCCTGTGCCTTGTATTCTTGCAGCATGGTGCGCACGCCGTCACGCGAGCCGCCCAGACACGACAGGTGCGGCGCCGCCTCATGCCCCTCGCGATGGATCTCGAGCACGGTATCGAACGTGCCCTGCTGGGTAGAGCCGCCGGCGCCGAACGTCACCGAAAAATATCTCGGCTTCAACAGCGCCAGCTTGGCGCGTGTGGCACGCAGCTTCTGCGCGCCTTCGGGCGTCTTGGGCGGAAAAAATTCGATGCTGAAATTATGTTCGGACATGTTATTTCTTTAATATCAGTGCAGCCAACGCCCACGAAATAATGCTGTACACCAGTGCTCCCGCGACCGCCGACCAGAAACTGGCGACCTGGAAACCGCCGATGACTTGCGCCACGCCCCAGAACATCAGACCGTTGATAACCAAAATGAACAGGCCCAGCGTTAGCACGGTCACCGGAAAGGTCAGCAGCACCAGGATCGGACGCACCAGCGTGTTGACCAGGCCCAGCACCAGCGCGGCGACGAGCGCAGTGGTAACGTTTTCGATGTAGATGGTCTTCATCAAATACGGCAAGGCGAACAAGGCAGCGGCGTTGATTAGCCAAGTGACAAGCAGTCGCATCGGATTTTCCTTGGGACGGTATTCGGATCGCAGGCGCCCGTCAATCATCGCAAAGGCGCAGCTATCGATGGACTGAAGCGGGACGAACTGGCGAAATGAACGATCCATTCCGCCAGACGTGCGCTGTTACTTAATAACGATACGTTTCAGGCTTGTACGGTCCGGTCTTCTGGACGCCGATGTAATCAGCCTGCTCGTCCGACAGCACGGTCAACTGTGCATTGAGCGTGCGCAACTGCAGACGCGCGACTTTTTCATCCAGGTGCTTCGGCAAGGTATAAACGCCGATCGGATACTGTGCCGTGTTGGCGAACAATTCGATCTGTGCAATCGTCTGATTGGCGAACGACGAGCTCATCACGTAGGACGGATGGCCGGTGCCACAACCCAGATTGACCAGGCGACCTTCGGCCAGCAAGATGATGCGCTTGCCATCCGGGAAAATCACATGATCTACCTGTGGCTTGATGTTTTCCCAAGTATATTGCTTGAGCGCCGCCACTTCGATTTCGTTGTCGAAATGGCCGATGTTGCAGACGATCGCCTGGTCCTTCATCTTGCTCATGTGCGCATGGGTGATCACATGATAGTTACCGGTCGCCGTGACGAAGATATCGGCGTGCTCTGCCGCATAATCCATGGTCACGACGCGATAGCCTTCCATCGCTGCCTGCAGTGCACAGATCGGATCGACTTCGGTTACCCAGACTTGCGCCGACAACGCGCGCAACGCCTGTGCCGAACCCTTGCCGACATCGCCATAACCGGCAACGACCGCGACCTTGCCGGCGATCATGACATCGGTTGCGCGCTTGATGCCGTCGACCAGCGATTCACGGCAGCCATACAAGTTGTCGAACTTAGATTTGGTCACCGAATCATTGACGTTGATGGCCGGGAAAGCCAGCTTGTTTTCCTTGTGCATCTGGTAGAGCCGATGCACGCCGGTCGTGGTTTCTTCGGTCACGCCCTTGATTTCGGCCAGGCGGGACGAATACCAGCCTGGCTGGCTGGCGAGACGTTTCTTGATCGAATTGAACAGGCAGATTTCTTCTTCGGAACCGGGCTTGTCCAGCAACGACGCGTCCTGCTCGGCGCGCGTGCCGAGATGCAGCAGCAGCGTGGCGTCGCCGCCGTCATCGAGGATCATGTTCGAATACTGCGCGCCCTCGGCGGTGTCGGGCCATTCGAAGATGCGGTGCGTGAATTCCCAGTAGTCGTCCAGCGATTCACCCTTGAAAGCGAATACCGGCGTGCCGGCTTGTGCGATGGCGGCAGCCGCGTGATCCTGGGTCGAATAGATATTGCACGACGCCCAGCGTACCTTGGCACCGAGTGCTTCGAGTGTTTGGATCAGCACGGCGGTCTGAATGGTCATGTGGATCGAACCGGTGATGCGCGCGCCCTTGAGCGGTTGCGCAGCGGCGAATTCTTCACGGATCGCGATCAGGCCGGGCATTTCGGTTTCGGCGATGCGGATTTCCTTGTGGCCCCAATTGGCCAGACCAAGATCAGCGACGTGGAAATCCTGCGATGTGGACAGGTTCGAATTGGGAGACAAAGTTGAGTTTAAAACTGCGGCGTTCATCACGCCCTCCTTTCGTTAGAAAAAAAGAAACGTGAGCGCAGTTGCATGAGATACCGATTCCAAGCCTGGCCCGTCACGCGATGTGAGTGGGCTGCAACGCTCCTTGGAAGCCGGATTATAGCCTAATTTGCGCGGCGCACAGAATCTCCGTCAACCGCTCTTAGTGCTTGGTCACTGTCGTCCCGGTAGCGGCCGTGCGTTGTACCGGCGTTGCACTACCCTTCGGGACGTTGTGCTGTATCCATGTCAGCATGTCCTGCCAAATACGTTCGATTTCGGCATCGGTTGGCATTTTTTGCGCATTCGGCAATTCGATCGTAATCACCGGCACGTTCTTGTGCATGCCACCATAATTTCCAAGCGATCCCGGATACACACCCACTGGCGTAAATACCAGCCGGCCGAAGCGATCCGGCGGTTTGGCCGGACCGTCGAAATCGAGCACGCCGAACGGCGCATGCACCGAAATCACGATATTAGGTTTGAAGCGCTCCATTTCTTCGTTGAGCCAGCGGCTTTCCGGTTCGGACAGCGCACCCTTGCCGGGATAGCGCCGCGGGTCGTTGCCGGTAATGTCTTTCCAGTAGCGTGGCGCTTCCTGCGCCCAGCCGGGCGTAGGGAAATTACGGTTAAGGTCGACGCCGTTGGCATTGACGCGTTTGGGCCGCGTCGCCAGTAGTCCGTCCGGGTTCAGAACCGGCACGACATGCCAGACGAATTCCTGGGCCGGTGGCGTTTGCAACAACTGCATCCAGCGAAAGACGATGGCCGACGCGGTCAGCTCATCGCCATGGATGCCGCCGATCAGCAACACCCGCATCGGCGTTTTGCCCTTGCTTTTTGGTGTTGCAGGAATATGACGGATGAGGATCGGGTTACCTTGCACCGAATTGACGCCGGTCGACACCAATGCGCTTTTCTGGCAATCCGCCGTCGACACGCCCGGCAGACGCGCAGTAAGGCGCTTGCACATGTCGGGCGGCACCGGCTTTGCCACCGCCGCCCAGGTTGAGGCACAAGACATCAGCAAGGCAAGCAGCGCCGCCCGGCGCCACGACGAATCAGAATACATGTAGGCCATGCTGCATCGAATTGTCAGGGTGAAATAGGATTAAGAAGCAAAACCGCGCAATGCTTCGGCCTTGTCGGTGCGTTCCCACGAAAACTCCGGCTCTTCGCGCCCGAAATGGCCATAGGCCGCGGTCTTTTGGTAGATCGGGCGCAGCAGGTCGAGCATTTGCACGATGCCTTTTGGACGCAGATCGAACAGTTCCATCACCAGCTCCGACAGTTTTTCGTCGCTGATCTTGCCGGTGCCGAATGTGGTGACCATCACCGAGGTCGGCCGCGCAATCCCGATCGCATACGATACCTGGATCTGGCAGCGCTTGGCGAGACCGGCGGCAACGATGTTCTTGGCAACGTAGCGACCGGCGTAGGCTGCGGATCGATCGACCTTCGACGGGTCCTTGCCGGAAAAAGCGCCGCCGCCATGGGGCGCCGCACCGCCGTAGGTATCGACGATGATCTTGCGTCCGGTCAGTCCGCAATCGCCTTGCGGGCCGCCGATGACGAAGCGGCCGGTCGGATTGACCAGATACCGCGTCTTCTTGAGCCATTCCTGCGGCACCACCGGCTTGATGATCATTTCGATCACCGCTTCTTCGATCTGCTTGTGCTCCATTTCAGGCGCATGCTGGGTCGACAGCACCACGGTGTCGATGCCGACCGGCACGCCGTCGACGTAGTGCAAAGTAACCTGCGACTTGGCGTCCGGGCGCAGCCATGGCAAGCGGCCATCCTTGCGCAGTTGCGATTGGCGCTCGACGATGCGGTGCGCGTAATAAATCGCTGCCGGCATCAGTTCCGGAGTTTCGTCGCAGGCATAGCCGAACATCAGGCCCTGGTCGCCAGCACCCTGGTCGAGGTCCATGCCAGTGCCTTCGTCGACGCCTTGCGCGATGTCGGGTGATTGCTTGTCATAGCACACCATGACGGCGCAACTCTTGTAATCGATGCCATAGTCGGCATTGTCGTAACCGATACGCTTGATGGTTTCGCGCGCGACGGCGATGTAATCGACGTTGGCGTGGGTCGTGATTTCACCGGCAAGTACCACTAGTCCGGTGTTGCACAGCGTTTCGGCGGCGACGCGGGATTTTGGATCCTGTGCCAGGACGGCATCGAGGATGGCATCCGAAATCTGATCAGCCACCTTGTCGGGATGACCTTCGGAGACGGATTCGGAAGTAAAAAGAAAATCGCTAGCCATAGTGGGCTCCTGGAAATGTTTAGTGTGACCATGTCGCGGCCAACCTAATGAGCCCACGACGCTTTAGCGAAATTTATATACCGTCTCGCAAGTTGTCTATTAACTCGGCGGTTCCAACATTCGTGATATTTTACGCCTCTTGAAAATTTTCAGCAAAACTCCTGTCGGCCTACTTGATGCTCATCACTTTATTCCGCCTGCTGTCACACTTGTCGTTGCCGTTTCTGCACGCTGCGGGAACCCTGCTCGGCTGGCTGGTCTATCTGGTTTCGCCGTCTTACAGGACGCGTTTGCTGGCCAACCTGCGCCAAGCCGGTTTCTTGGCGCACCGACGTGCGGTCATTGCCGAATCAGGCAAGAGCATTCTCGAATTGGCTTACATCTGGTGCGCGCCGCCCGCGCGCGTGCTGGCAACGGCCAAGGTCGAAAACTGGCAACTGGTCCAGGCGGCGCTCGACGGGGGTAAGGGCGTGATCCTGCTGACGCCGCACCTGGGCTGCTTCGAAATCATCGCGCAGGCGATTGCTGCCCGGATTCCGTTGACGGCCCTGTATCGCCCACCGCGCAAGGCCGCCCTCAAGCCGCTGATGGAAGGGGCGCGCGCGCGCCACAACCTGCTGCTGGCGCCCGCCAATCTGGCCGGCGTACGCACGCTGCTCAAGACACTGAAGAAAGGTGGCGCCATCGGCCTGTTGCCGGATCAGGTGCCGCAACAGGGCGAAGGCGTGTGGGCGAATTTCTTCGGCAAGCCGGCCTACACCATGACGCTTTCAGCCAAACTGCATCAGATGACCGGCGCGCCGATCATCGTCTCGCATGCCGAACGTTTGCCGGGCGGGCGCGGGTATGTGATTCGTTTCACGCCTTTCGGCCAGTCCATGGGCGCGACGCCGCAACAGCAGGCCGGTGCCATCAATGCTGCCATGGAGCAGCTGATCGCGCACTATCCCGCGCAATACTTCTGGAGTTATAACCGCTACAAAAAGCCGGCTGGCGTCAGCCTGCCGGCAGAGAAAGAGAAACCAGGATGAGATTGTTGCTGGCCCTGATGTGGTTATTGCACTGGCTGCCGCTGTCCGTACTCGGGCGGATCGGCGAGGCGGTCGGCTGGCTTTTGTTTCGCGTCATGACATCGCGGCGACGGATTGCCCTGATCAACCTGCGCCTGTGCATGCCAGAGCGTACCGAACAGGAACGTCAAGCAATCGCTGCCCGACATTTTCAGGCCTATGCGCGCAGCATCCTCGAGCGTGGCATCTTGTGGTGGGGGTCCGAGGCGCGCCTGCGTCGCCTGATCCGCGTCGAACCGGATATGCCGGTCGCCTTGATCGAAACGGGGCCAACCATCCTGCTCTGCCCGCATTTCGTCAGCCTGGATATCGCGGGCGTGGCGCTGGCGCTGGAGACGCCGGTGTGCTCGATGTATAGCAGACAAAGCAACGAGGTATTCGACGAAGCCCTGCGTAAAGGGCGGATGCGATGGCATCCGTTCGAGCTTGTGTCGCGCGCCGACGGCATCAAGCCGATTTTGCGCGCCATGCGCAGGGGCGTGTCGTTCTTCATGCTGCCGGATATGGATTTCGGCGCCAAGGATGCCGCGTTCGTGCCGTTCTTCGGCATTCCGGCGGCGACTCTGACGGCACCGGCACGGATTGCCGCGGTTACCGGTGCCAAGGTGATTCCGGTAATTGCCACCTATCTTCCCGATTATCGTGGCTGGAAAGTGCGCATCTATCCTGCGTGGGAAAACTTCCCGGGTGAGGATATGGTCGAGGCGACGCGCCGCATGAATGCGTTCATCGAAGAGCGGGTCCGCGAAACGCCGGCCGAATATTTGTGGACCCACAAGCGCTTCAAGACCCGGCCCCAGGGCGAGCCTGGCTTCTACGGGCGTGCCGCTGCTGCAGCACCGCTTGCCGAAGGAACGACGAGGCTATAATCGCAGCATGAAACTCAAATTCACGAAAATGCACGGCGCCGGCAATGATTTTATTGTCATCGACGCCATTAATCAGCACGTCGATCTGAGCGCGGCCCAATGGCAGCGGCTGGGCGACCGTCGCTTCGGCATCGGCGCCGACCAGATGCTGGTGGTCGAAAAATCGCAGGCCGCCGATGTCGACTTCCGCTATCGGATCTACAACGCCGATGGCGGCGAGGTCGAGCAATGTGGCAACGGCTCGCGCGCATTCGTGCGCTTCGTGACCGACAAAAAGCTGACCAACAAGCGCACCATTCGCGTCGAAACCATGTCCGGCATCATCGAGCCGACGCTCGAGGACAACGGCAGCATCACGGTCAACATGGGCGCGCCGATCGTCGACGCCGCTGCCGTGCCGTTCGACGCCAGCCAGCTCGCCGGCAAACCCGAAGGCACAGACACTTTGTGGCCGCTTGTCATCAACGGCAAGACTAGCTGGTTTTCAACCGTATCGATGGGCAACCCGCATGCGGTGCAGGTGGTCGATAATAGCGAAACCGCACCAGTCCTCGAAGACGGCCCGCTGATCGAAAACCATCAACGCTTTCCGCGCAGGGTCAACGCCGGCTTCATGCAGGTGATCGATCGCCAGCATATCCGCTTGCGCGTGTACGAACGTGGCGTCGGCGAAACGCTGGCCTGCGGCACCGGCGCTTGCGCAGCCGTAGTAGCCGGTATCCGGCGCGGTCTGCTCGATTCGCCGGTGGAGGTGGATGCGCGTGGCGGTACGCTGACGATTGCCTGGAAAGGTGGCGCGGCACCGGTGTTTCTTGGTGGTCCGGCGGAAATCGTGTTCGAAGGTGAGATCGAACTATGAGCATTGCGCATTGCGCATTGCGCGTTTTCATCGCCGCGTTCCGCGTCGGCGGTGCGGTTGTCGGTTAAAATCCCCCTCTGAACGCAATCGGCAGCCACGCTGGTCCGCCTGCATTCGTCTCCTTTTTCATTGATTCCTCTCCGACACAAACATGACTCATCCCCTGGACTCCGATTCCGTCGCCCGCTACCTGGCAGATAATTCCCGTTTCTTCGAAGAACATGCAGAGCTCCTGTCACAGATCAGGTTGAGTAGCGCCCTGGGCGGACGTACCGTGTCGTTGCAAGAGCGGCAAATGGAAGTGGTGCGCGAAAAAATGAAGGCATTGGAGCTGCGTCTGGCCGACCTGATGCGAATCGGTCAGGAAAACGATGCGATTACCGGTAAATTCCAGCAATGGAGCCGGTCACTGCTGATGGCGCGCAACGATGTCGATTTGCCGCATGTGCTGGTCAATGGCTTGCAGATGATTTTCGACGTACCGCAGGCAACCTTGCGACTGTGGGGGGTTGCCGCGGCGTTTTCTCACACCTGGTTCGCAGCCGAAGTCTCCGAGGATTCGCAGATTTTTTCGCGTAGCCTGACGGCGCCTTTTTGTGGCTCCAATCAGGATTTCGAAGCGGCTTCGTGGCTCGAGGATGCGGCGTCGGTCCAGTCGATTGCGATGTTGCCCTTGCGCGCGCCAGGCACGTCGACCGCATTCGGATTGCTGGTGCTGGGCTCGCCGGATGCGGCCCGTTTTACCGCAGACATGGGGACGGATTTTCTGGTCAAAATCAGCGATACTGCCAGCGCTGCCGTGACCTGCCTGCTCGATTAGCAATTTCAAATGGCATCCAGCCCGCAGCGCACCTGGCTCGACAGCTATCTCGATTGCCTGAAGACTCAACGCCAACTGTCGCCGCATACCATCGCCGCCTACCAGCGTGATCTGGCTGAGCTGAGTACCTTGTGCAACGCAGTGGAACCGGCGGTCGACCTCACCGCACTGAATCATTTCAATATTCGCAAATTTGCGTCCCAACTCCATGCGCGCGGACTCGACCCGCGCTCGATTGCGCGCAAATTGTCGGCATGGCGCGGTTTCTTCGACTGGCTGTCGCACGAAACCACACTGGCGACCAATCCGGTCGAGGGCGTGAAAGCCCCCAAGCGCAGCAAGCCCTTGCCCAAGGCGCTATCGGCCGACGATGCGGTACGCCTGGTTTCTTGTACCCCCAATGGGATGGACACGACATCGGCCACGTCGAGCACCCAGCTCTGCAACCTGGCCATGTTCGAATTACTCTATTCAAGTGGCTTGCGGGTGGCCGAACTGGTTGGACTGGACGTGCGTTATGCCAAGGAAGGCAGCTATCAGTCGCTTGGCTGGATCGATTTTGACTCGGGTGAAGTCATGGTGACCGGCAAGGGCAGCAAGATGCGCAGCGTGCCGGTCGGCCAGCCTGCGCTGGCAGCGATTGCGACCTGGCTCGCGGTGCGCGCAGCTCTGCAAAAAGGTGATCCGCACCCCCTGTTTTTAAGTGAGCGCGGCACCCGCATTTCGGTGCGGCTGGTGCAGTTGCGTCTGAAAGCGCATGCCCAGGCGCTCGGCATTCCGGTCAATGTCCATCCGCACGTGTTGCGCCATTCGTTTGCATCGCATGTGTTGCAGTCGTCAGGCGATTTGCGGGCGGTGCAGGAAATGCTCGGCCATGCGTCGATCGCATCGACCCAGATCTACACGTCGCTGGATTTCCAGAGACTGGCGCAAGTGTATGATGCCGCGCATCCGCGTGCCAAACGAAAACCCGATGAAAACGCGTGACGACGAGATGCGGCATGCGATCGACTGATATTTTGCAACTCAATTGCAGATTGGGGCATAATTCACGGCATGAAACCGACCAGCAAAACCAAGCCCGACTCTGCCGCTACGCATGGCAATCATGCCACGGGCCCGGTGCATGCCCAATCGCTGGCAGAGTCCCAGTTGCGCCAGGCGGCCGTGCGGATTACCGTCGCGCGAGTCAAGGTATTGGCGGCGCTGCTCGGGGCGCACCGGGCGTTTTCGCATCAGGACATGCAGGATATTTTTACGGACATGGATCGCGTGACGCTGTACCGCGCACTCGATTGCCTCACCGATGCCCGCCTGGCGCACAGGATACCCGGTGACGACCGGGTATTTCGCTACAGCGCCGGGACCAAACATACGGATATGATGAACCCGGACAATCCGGGCCAGCATCAGCACGGGCATTTCAAGTGCACCCGCTGCGCCAAGGTATTTTGCCTGGACGGCAGCGGCAATTCGACCATGCTGGCTGGCATGCTGCCGTTACCGCGCCAGCGTTCCGAAACACTGCGTCAGCAGTTGCAAACAACGTTGCAACAGACCCTTGGAAAAGGCTTCCAGAGCCACGATATAGAACTCACAATCAAAGGCTGGTGCGCTGATTGCGCCCATTGACTTCTTCTTTCCCAAATAACATGGCCCTCATTCCCGCTACGATCCTGACCGGCTTTCTCGGCGCCGGTAAAACAACGCTGCTCAATCGCATCTTGCAAGAAGACCACGGCCACAAGATCGCCGTGATCGAAAACGAATTCGGCCCCGAAAATATCGACAATGAAATCCTGGTGCAGGACAGTAGCGAGCAAATTGTCGAAATGAACAACGGCTGCATCTGTTGCACCGTGCGAGGCGATCTGATCGTGGCGCTGACGGCGCTGGCGCAGAAACGTGATGCGGGCGAACTCGATTTTGACCGTATCGTCATCGAAACCACAGGCTTGGCCAATCCCGGACCGGTTGCGCAAACGTTTTTCATGGACGAGGAAGTATCGATGCATTACCTGCTCGATGCGGTCATCACCGTGGTCGATGCGCGGCATGGCATGCAACAACTCGACGAACATGAAGAAGCGCAGCGCCAGGTCGGGTTTGCCGACCGCATGTTGCTCTCGAAAACCGATCTGGTATCCGCTGCCGAAATCGATACCCTGACTTCCCGGCTCAAACGCATCAATCCGCGCGCGCCCATTACCAAAGCCGATTTCGGCCGCGCGCCGCTGACCGAGGTGCTGGATTTGCGCGGATTCAACCTCAACGAAAAGCTGGAAATCGATCCGGAATTCCTGGAACAGCAAGACCATGTGCATGCGGACGATGACTGCGACGACCATTGCGGCCACGACCACGACGCGCATGCGCACAAGAGCGCCCACAACCATCATCATGCAGGCCATGCGGACGATATCGCCGCATTTGCCTTCAAGAGCGACCGACCGTTCGATACTGCGCGCCTGGATGAATTTCTCGGCGGCATCGTACAGGTTTACGGACCGCGCATGTTGCGCTATAAAGGCGTACTGTGGATGGACGGTGCCGATCGCAAAGTCGTGTTTCAGGGCGTGCACCAGATGATGGGCAGCGACATCGGCGGCAAATGGCCCGAAGGCGAGGCACGCGGCAGCAAAATGGTGTTTATTGGCAAAAATATACCGAAGGATATTTTTATTCGCGGACTTGAACAATGTTTGGTATAAACTAACAATATCCTCCCGACCGGTCAAATGCGACCTGTCAGGAGCATGCAGTAACGGCCGTTGCAATAAAAGAGAATTCGAAAACCGTTCATTCCAACAAGATGTGAGCAACAACAATGTTTTTGCTGGAATGATGGTTAAGATTGAACCGACTGTAGTCTCGAAAGTAATCGAAGTGGCAACCAAAACACCAAAATCGACTTCCGCCGTCCCCGCTGATGGCACCATGTTGACCGAAGCGCAACTCGTTAAGATGAGCGAAAAGGACTACATGAATCCTGCGCAGCTCGCTTTTTTCAAGGCACGTCTGCAGCAACTCGAAAAAGACTTGCTGAAAAACGCCGGCGAGACCACCGAACATTTGCGTGAAACCGTGCTGGTTCCCGATCCGGCGGACCGCGCCACGATCGAGGAAGAGCATGCGCTTGAACTACGCACCCGCGACCGTGAGCGCAAGCTGCTGAAAAAAGTGCAGCAGTCGATTGCCAGTATCGATGGCGG
>JACMQD010000422.1 GCA_014377155.1 Herminiimonas sp. | reverse complement strand
AGTAGAACAATTCAATCAGCCGCAGCAAGATTGCCGGACCGAGTACGTGCCCGTGCAACGTCAGCAGCAGCGCAGCATAGGCGGCTCGATCGTTGGCGGACTGGCAGGCGGCCTGCTGGGCAATCAAGTCGGCGGCGGCACTGGCCGTGCTGCAGCGACGGCGGCCGGTGCGATCACCGGCGCCATTGTCGGCGACCGCATGGAAAATAATAATAACCAGCCTCAATACGGTGAACAGGCAATACGCCAGTGTCGCGATGTCGACAACTGGCAGGCCCGAACCACCGGTTATGTCGTGACGTACGAATATCGCGGCCGCAATTACACCTCCGTCATGCCTTATGACCCAGGAGAGCGTGTCAAGCTGCATGTCGCGCTGACACCGCGCTGATCCGCGCCTGATTTCAGTGAACAAGGCTTAAGCGAGGCACCGTACCGACGTCTCGCTTGCCGGTTACTAAGCTAATGTCACATACCCTATTAAGGAAATCAACATGAAAACCAAAAATACCCTCGTAGCTGTCGCGATTGTTGCCTCCACATTGATGGTTGGTTGTGCAAGCCCCAATTACCCCTACGCCAATAGCAATTCTTATCCTTCGTCACAGCAGTCGTACCCGTCGTCGCAGCAGTCCTATTCGACGATGTACGGTGTTGTCGATTCGATTCAGGTTACCCAAGGTAGCACCGGCAACGTCGGCGCCGGTACCATCATCGGTGGCGTCGTCGGTGGCCTGTTAGGCAACCAGGTGGGCGGCGGCAGCGGTCGCGCCGTGGCGACAGCGGCGGGCGTGGTCGGTGGCGCCGTTGTTGGTAACCAGGTCGACAAAAATCGCCGGTCGGAAGATATGTATGTCGTCGGCGTGCGTCTCGATAACGGCGCTTATCAAACCTACACCCAAGAAAGTGTCAACGATCTGCGGGTAGGCAACCGGGTACGCATCGATTCCGGTCGCGTCTATCGATATTGATCGGTTGCAAGAAGATGGAAATGTGTCTGACCGCGTAGCGTTACACATTTCTTTGATGTCACCCGAGCATGGCGAAGGCCATCCGGGTGCATCTACCAGGCGGGCAACACATTTTTATAAAGATTTTGTGACCGCTCCCGTCGCCGGTCTTTGTGATACCTGACTTCTGCCGTTAAGCGCTTGACCGCCACGATCTTATCCACCCACCGGAGCGTTTCCCATGAAAAAAAATCTTTGTAAAATAGTATTGTCCAGCCTCTTCATTGCGGCAAGCGCTTCGCCAATGATAGCGATGGCAGCACCAGCGACTGCAATGGATAAAGACCCCGCGCGCTGGTATGTGGAAGACATGACACCACAAGCAAAGGCAGCGACGTTGAGGAAAGAAGCCGGTGCAGCCTTACAAGAGGCCAAATCTGAATGTAAACGTATGGCAGCGAATGGCCGTAACGCCTGCATGAAGGAAGCGACCGCTATTTATCAGGCCGATATGGCGGCGGCGAATCAGGTTTCACGTAGGTAACTGCCAGCTTGGCTGTGGCGTATCTGCCAAGACACAGTGCGCTACCTTCCCTTACCGACTGGTTGCACCTGACTAGATTGCGTGACCATCGTCACAGCTATTCCGCATCTGCTTGTGCCGCCGGCGCGGCACGTTTGAACGGGTCCAATGTCTCGCACAAATTGTTGATGCGCTGGACTGTCGGCATCGCAGACAGATCGCACCCTAGCCTGCGCGCATTGAAAACCTGCGGAATCAGACAACAATCGGCCAAGGTCGGCGTATCACCATAGCAAAATCTTCTCGCCCGATCATCGCGCGCGAGCGTGGCCTCGATCGACGCCAGACCCTGTTCGCACCAGTGGCGGTACCATGCGTCCTTGTCGGCCTCCGAGACGTGCAAGTCACGCACCAGGTAGCGCAAGACGCGTAAGTTGTTGAGCGGATGGACATCGCACGCAATCGATAGCGCGATCGATCTCACATAAGCACGATCTTGCGGCGACGTCGGCAACAGCGCCGGTCCGCCATAGGCTTCTTCAAGATACTCAATGATCGCTAGCGACTGCGTGATGGCGCCGCTACCGGCCGTCTCATCAACTAGTGCAGGCACTAATCCATCGGCGCTGATTTGACGATATTCTGGGCTTAGCTGCTCGCCACCACTTCGTACCAAGTGCACCGGAATCGATTCGTAACCGAGTCCTTTGAGGTTGAGCGCGATGCGCACGCGATAGGATGCGGAACTGCGGAAATAGCCATAGAGCTTCATGTCCGGTTTCCTATTTCGTTGATGGCTTGCCGGCGCCGGTTTGGCAAACGCACATCAGACGAGCTTCACGCACAACTCGCCAAGGCCATCGATGCGACCCTTGAGCAAATCACCGCGCTGGACCGCGGCCACGCCTGCAGGCGTCCCCGTGAAAATCAGGTCGCCTGCCTGCAAGGTATAAAACGTCGACAGATGCTCGATCGTTTCGGGCACGCTCCAGATCAGCTTGTCGATACTGCTGTTTTGCCGCGCTGCGCCGTTGACATCGAGATGGATTGCACGGTGGCCCAGCGCGCCGGTTTGGGTCAGCGGATAAATCGGTCCGATCGGCGCGGAATAATCGAATCCTTTCGCGGTACACCACGGACGGCCCAGTTTCTTGGCTTCGGCTTGCAAATCACGACGCGTCATGTCAAAACCCACTGCGTAGCCCCATACATGTTGCATTGCATCGCCGGCGGCAATGTCTTTGCCACCTTTGCCGATGGCCACCACCAATTCGATTTCATGATGCAGGTCGTCGGTCATCGGCGGAAAAGGCATTTCCCCAGTCGTTCCGTGCGGAACCGGCAAGGCGGCATCGGCGGGTTTCATGAAAAAGAACGGCGCTTCCCGACCGGTGCCACCCATTTCCTTCGCGTGCTCGACATAATTACGCCCGACGCAATAAATACGATGCACTGGAAACAGTTGATCACTGCCGACTACCGGGATCAGCGCGGATGGCGGGGGCGTAAAAGTGAATTGCATAGATTCTCCTGTGCTGTTGTCATGATTATGCCATTGCGAAGAACCATTCGCATCCTTGCAGAAGATACTGCTTTTAATTCATTCAGGCGGTACCATATCGTCAGTACTGGCAACTCGCCGCAGGCATCCATCGTGCCGGTGTAAGTAAACACAACGGAGGTTTTCATGTTTTTACGTTTGGGTCGTCTGGCACGGTCTTGCGGGCGCAATGCACTCATCTTGTTTCACGCGTGCCGGCAGCCGGAGACACCGTTTTTCGTAAAAGCAGCATCGCTTCTGCTAGCGCTGTACGTGATCAGCCCAATCGATCTAATTCCCGACATCGTGCCGCTGCTGGGTTGGCTCGATGACGCCACCCTGCTCGCTTTTGCCTTGCCCGCTATCCTCAAGATGGTGCCGGCACAAGCGATCGGCAACGCCAGCGTGGCATCCGAACGAACAATGTCGAAATGGCAGTTCTGGCGCAAGTAACCTCGCGCCTGGACCGCGGACGACCGGACCTGTAGTGCCGTGGCGCGCGTTTCAGCCCAACGCGCCGGGGTTGAGCTGCCATATCGAATAGTTTAGAGCGGTGGCGAAACTGACCCACACGAGGTAAGGGATTAACAATGCTCCGGCCAATCGACGTGTACGCCGGAAGACGACGATCGTGGCGACAATCAAAATCCAGAGCAACACGATATCAATCAGCGCCAAGGCGCCCCGGTGCCAGGCAAAGAACAGCCAACTCCACAGCGCATTGACAGCAAGCTGCAACACGAACAGGGTTAGCGCCTGCCTGTGCGCGCGCAGCCCGCCTTCACGCCAGACCAGCCACGCAGCCACACCCATCATCGCATAGAGGACAGTCCATACCGGTCCGAACACCGATGCCGGCGGTGCCCACCAGGGCCGGACGATCTGGGCATAGAACGAACCTGCATTCAATGCCGCGACAGCACCCGCTGCCGAAGCGGCAAATGCCAGGCCAAGCCAGCCGAGCAAGCCCAAAATCTGCTTCTGTTTTGACATTTGTGTCATTTGAAACCTCCTGTTTGTTCAGCGTCGGGGGGAAGCGGTGCCTCGGATCGGTCACGAAACGGTATGGCACCGACAACCTGTTTTTGGCCAATGCCCGGCGCGTGAAACTCTTTGCCATTAAAAAACCGCCAGATCCGGCGGTTTTTTATCAGTTTCTCCAGCCGCCATGCCGCGTCAGCCTTCGCCGAGGTAGGCTTCCTTGACCTTCGGATCGTGCAGCATGTCTTCTGCATTGCCGGTCATCGTGATCAGGCCGGAATCCATGACGTATCCTCGGTGCGCGGCT
>JACMQD010000421.1 GCA_014377155.1 Herminiimonas sp. | reverse complement strand
TGGCAATCAACCAGGCCGCGGATTTGAACCACATCACAACAGCGGTATTGGCGTACACCCCGTCGAATATCAACGCCGCGACAAAAAACCCAAAAGGAATCGGATTAAGAAGGTCGAACAGAACCGCGGCCGTTGTAGATGATTGCGAATGAACGTCAGTATTGAGTGTGGAATTGTGTCGCACGTATTCTCCTTGATGTCAGATAGCTTACATAAAGGTTAAAACATCGACGCCCCGCGTTCTGTGCACCAGCACACTCACAGGGTCACGCCGCCGCTTGTACTGGATCAGTTTTGCCCGATATCGGCAATCGATTTAGCACCGGCTCCCTCTGACGCATAGGCCGAAGCTGACCCATATGTTAGGCAGCCCACAGAAGTTCGTTGTCGACCTGCGTAAGCTGAAACGAGCATCCGTTTTCAGCGCAGCCGAGATCCTTTGCTCGTGCAAATGCATCGCTTTCTTTGCAATCTTTGATCGGCAAATATTGCTCACGCGTCAGTCTGCCGCAAATGCAACGCACGCTCCGCAAACGCGCGGTGAGTTGAACGACAAAAATATTCAAGGAGATTCATAATGCAACTAGGCATGATTGGATTGGGTCGCATGGGTAGCGACATGGCGCGCCGTCTGTTAAAAAATGGGCACACATGCGTCGTGCACGACATCCACCCTGCGGCAGTCGCAGCGCTGGAAAAGGATGGCGCATCCGGTGCTGCCACGCTGAAGGATTTTGTCTCCAAATTAAGCACGCCGCGCATCGTGTGGCTGATGTTGCCGACCGCAATCGTTGATCAGGAATTGGCCGAATTGTGTCCGCTTCTGGAAGCTGGCGACATCGTCATCGACGGGGGCAATTCGAATTACCACGACGACATTCGGCGTGGTGCGGAACTGAAACAGCGCGGGCTCCACTTCGTCGATGTCGGCACCAGTGGTGGTGTGGCAGGCCTTGAACGTGGCTACTGTTTGATGGTCGGCGGTGAAGTCGATATCGTCGAGCATCTCGCACCAATTTTTTCTGCGCTCGCACCGGGCATCGATGCGGCAGAACGTACGCCTGGTCGCGAGTCCGGGAAGGGCTCGGGCACTGCGGAACAGGGATTCTTGCATTGCGGGCAGCAAGGCGCCGGCCACTTCGTCAAGATGGTTCACAACGGCATCGAATACGGCGTCATGGCCGCGTACGCAGAGGGCTTCAACATCCTGCGGAATGCCAATGCCGGCAAGCAGACCCATACCGCTGATGCCGAAACGACGCCGTTACAGAATCCTGAGTTCTACCAATATGAAATGGATCTTCCTGAAATTGCCGAGGTATGGCGGCGCGGCAGTGTGATCGGCTCGTGGCTACTGGACCTCACCGCTGCTGCATTGTTAAAGGACCCGAAATTAGAACACTTTAGCGGCCGTGTATCCGATTCCGGCGAAGGACGCTGGACTATTGCTGCGGCAATCGATGAAGGCGTACCGGTGCCGGTCATCAGCGCTGCACTGTTTGCTCGCTTTAGCTCGCGCGACAATGCCGCGCCTGCCAATCGCGTGCTATCGGCGATGCGCAAGCAGTTCGGCGGCCATGAAGAAAAGAAAGAAGGTAGCTGAAATGGATGTCAGCAGCGAAACTGCCCTAGCGTCCGATGCCTTGGTCCTGTTTGGTGTGACGGGAGACCTGGCGCGAAAGAAAATATTCCCTGCGCTTTACGCCATGGTGAAGCGCCATCGACTTTCAGTACCGATCGTCGGCGTCGCATCGTCTGACTGGTCCGTCGACCAATTGCGGACGCACGTCAGAGAGAGCCTCGGCCAATCCGGACCAATCGATGACCTGGCAGCGCTCGAGAGTCTGCTCGCCCTGTTCCGATACGTCAGCGGCGACTACAAGGATAGCTCCACCTTTGTCGCGTTAAAAGAGTCGCTGGGCAATGCACAGCGACCGGCCTTTTACCTCGCGATTCCTCCCGCGCTTTTTTCGACCGTGATCGAGGGACTGGGCGCAGCGTGCATGACAAAGGAGGCGCGCGTCGTGGTCGAGAAACCGTTCGGACGCGACCTGGCTTCGGCGCGTGATTTAAACCGCATGGCACGCTCCGTGTTCGCCGAAGATTCGATCTTTCGCATCGATCACTATCTCGGCAAAGAGGCGATCATGAATATCCTCTATTTCCGTTTCGCCAATTCGTTTCTAGAACCGATCTGGAACCGCAACTATGTGGCGAGTATCCAGATCACGCTGGCCGAAGATTTCGGTGTCGAGAGTCGCGGGAAATTCTATGAGAGCGCCGGTTGTCTGCGCGATGTGGTGCAAAACCACATGTTCCAGATTGTTGCGCTGCTGGCGATGGAAGCACCCGCTTATCGCGGCTATGGCGCGGTGCATAGCGAGAAGAGTAAGGTATTCCACGGCATGCGCCCGATGCAACCGGATGATCTTGTGCGCGGTCAGTATGACGGCTACCTTGATGAGCCAGGTGTGGCACCGGATTCCGACGTCGAGACGTTTTGCGCACTGCGGCTTTACAT
>JACMQD010000420.1 GCA_014377155.1 Herminiimonas sp. | reverse complement strand
TCGCGCCGACTGAAAAAGACCTCTATCCGGAGCCGCAAGAATTTCGCGTCAGTCCGCCGACCGATCTAGGCGACATTCTCGAAGGCGAATTCCGGCCTGGCTTTTTTACCGGCGTAACCACGATCGTGCTGAAATTGTTTTCATGTGTGCAGCCCCGGGTGGCCGTATTCGGCAAGAAGGATTACCAGCAGCTGATGATGGTGCGTAACATGGCCAAGCAGTTCGCCTTGCCGACCGAAATCGTTGCCGCCGAAACCTATCGCGCCGATGACGGACTGGCGCTGTCGTCGCGCAACATGTACCTGACGCCAGAAGAACGCAACGAAGCGCCGGCCCTGTATCGCGCCCTCAACGATGTTGCTACTGCGGTGCGCGGCGGTCACCTCGACATTTTCGAACTGGAGCGCGAGGCGATGGCGCAACTGGCCACGCGTGGCTGGAAACCCGACTACATCTCGATTCGCAAGCGTACCGACCTGCAGCCTCCGTCGGCGGGCGATCTGGCGCAGGGCGAACAGCTGGTGGTGCTGACCGCTGCCAGGCTCGGCATGACGCGCTTGATCGACAACCTCGAAATCTGATGGCACGTTTTCTGCACTTTGCAACGGCGGTGATCGTGCTGCTGGCATCGAGCACGGAGGTGCTTGCAGCCGTGTCGGTCAAAGACGATGCGCAGCGCACCGTCACGCTAGCCACACCGGCCCAACGCATCGTCAGCCTGGCGCCCCATGCTACCGAACTGCTGTTTGCCGCCGGCGCTGGCGACAAAGTGGTCGGCGTCAGCGAATACAGCAATTTCCCGCCGCAAGCGCAAAAAATCAACTCGGTCGGCGGCGCCACTTCGCTCGATCTGGAACGCGTAATCGCATTGAAACCCGACTTGGTGGTGATCTGGGGCAGCGGCAATTCCGCGGCACAGCTGGCCCGGCTCAAGACACTCGACATTCCCATATTCGACAGCGAGCCGCAAGATTTCGAGACGATCGCGTCATCACTAGAACGCCTGGCGCACCTGGCCGGCACAGACGCCATTGGGCGTGCAGCGGCGCAAGCGTTTCGCCAGCGCCTGCAAGTGTTGAAGGCAACGTACAGCCAACGCCCGCCGATTAGCGTGTTCTACCAGATCTGGCGCGCACCACTGATGACGCTCAACGACCGGCACATGGTCTCGACTGCGATCAAGCTATGCGGCGGCGTCAATGTATTCGGCAAGTTGCCACAGCTGGCACCGACCATCAGCATCGAAGCGGTGCTGCAAGCCGACCCGGAAACTATTATTACCGGCAGCAGCGCAAAGGCCGAGCGGCTCGACGAATGGCGGCGCTTCACGAAGCTGACCGCGGTGCGGCGCGCCAATTTGATTTCACTCGATAGCGACACGATGACGCGTGCCGGGCCGCGCATCCTCGACGGCACCGACGCCTTGTGCCGCCAGCTCGATGCGGCGCGCGCCAGGCGCTAGTCACGCTGAGGCCTCAGGCGCGACCTCGTTGTCGGTCGCCTGCATCAGACCGATGACACGCTTGCGTACGAAGTTGACATGGCTGCGCAAGCCGTACAGTTCTTCGGCAAACGACAGCGGAATCGAAATCTGATTAACCTTCTCTTCGATCTCGTCAAGCCGCTGCAACTGCGCCGGGTAGACGCTCGCCCGCTGGTCGGCCGGTACATCCTCGATTGCCTGCTCCACCGTGCGCAACTGACCGTACCAGCGATACACGCGCGAGCGCACTTTCCACACGTATAGCGGCGGCACGATGCGCGACAGCGGCAGCAACAGCGCACCGAGTGCCACGATCACCACCCACATGCGCTCGAAGAAATTGGCCAGCCAGAACGGCATGTAACGCTGCAGGAACGGCGGTCCGTTCTTGTAGAACTTCGCTGCATCGCGCGCCACCGGAATCTCGGTATAACTGGCCGTAGGGAATTCGCCATGCTTGCGAAACCAGCCGGCACCCCCATGGATGTCCGATGCGGCCTGGACGAACATGTCGATCAGTGCCGGATGCAGGTCCTGGCGCGCGACGAGTGTTGCCGTCGGCGCCACCAGGTGATAGTTCTTCGGCGGCAGGTCGCGCCCGAGATCGACGATCCCGCGTGGCAGCATGACGTTGGACAAAAAAGGAAACCGTCGCGTGTAGGCTTCGGCCTGCACGAAATCGAACAGTTTGATGCCGGGCGTCTGCAGCAGCATCTGGATCAGCAGCGCATCGGGCGCCGAACTGAACACCAGCGCATCGATCCGGCCTTCCAGCAATTCGACCGTCGCCGGGGTGTTTTCCAGCGCACCCAATGTCAATTGGGTCGGCTCGATACCGTTGGCCGCCAGCAGCTTGCGAAACAGTTGCGGTACCCCGGTGCCATCGGCGCCGACATTGACCTTCATGCCCTTTAACTGGACCAGTTCGGTCAGGTCGCGGCCTTCGCGGTAGAACAGCCACAGCGGCTCGGTAAACAGGCTGCCGAGCGACACCAGACCGCGGCGTTCGGCTGCATCATGCTCGGTTGAGCCGCTTTGGACGAATGCGATGTCGACGCCGGAGTGCGGATCATTCAGGCGCTGCAGGTTTTCTTGTGAGCCCTGCGAAGGTTTGAGGACGACCTTGACATCGTATTTCGCGAGGGCGCTTGCATACTTCCTGGCGAATTCTTCGTAGGCGCTGTTTTCCTGGCCGGTGGAAATCGTCACCCGTCCGGGCGGAGTAGGGTCGACCAGCCAGTAAGCAGCCAGACAGAGCAGGACGATGGCAATCGTGGCCGGTCCTGCGGTAGCGAACAAGTCGCGCAACGCGAAAGTGGTGAATTTCAGGATTTTTGGCATGAGAAAATGGGCATTTGGTGCAGACACCATGCCAACAAATGCATGACTATGCAAGCTCGAGGCGGCTATCAGATCGAGGAACTTGTATTAAGCCCGTTTTAGAGTTCTTGCTTGCGGAAGCCTGATTATGTTTCACGCGTCACGGTGCGCAACTAGCGCTCATGCAGCGATTCAAAACAAACATATTTTGGTCGACAAAGCGCACAAAGCGAGCCAGAAAAACTCGACCATTCAGGAAAATGCCGGCGCGGAGCAGCCTCTGATTAACGCGCGGCGCCCCGTATCAGGCAAGCCTGCCGGTCGAACGAGAGATCGATCGACCGGCTTCTGGGAGCAGGTTCACGGTTGCGGCGATGCGTCGGGCAAGTGCCGGCTTTCGAGATCATGAGCGCCATCGTATGGAAATGCGTCATCGCGCTTGCCGTTCCTCGCTTGACCATCGTCGGACAGAAACTGGGCCGCAATCGAGAACCACGCATCACCCGACAAGGTGCGGCGCACCAGCGGCAACAGTTCGTTTTCTTCCTTGGCCAACATTTCGGTGCGGTTGCGGCAGTAGAGTTCCATCGACTCACGCAGGTCTGACAGCTTGATGACACCTTTTGCAAAACCTTGGCGAAGCTGCTGGTGCAGGGATCGGAGGATTTGCACGCCGCGCATGCTGAGGGCTTCGAGTTCGCCGATCAGTGAATCGATCTCGCCGTTGGTACCGCGCACGGCGGGAATGACATATAGCTCGACCTTGCGGCAATGGCAGTAGGAATCGAAACGCTCCAGTTTTTCGAGCGTCGACTCTACCGTGGGGAGGTCGAGCTTTGCCAGCGTGTTCCAGATATTGTTGACCACCTGCTGCAACCTGAACAGAATGCTGCGGGCGTTTTTTTGCTCATTTGAAATTGTTACGATGGAATAGGTTGCGGTAAGCATGTCCCAACTCCTTTATTCCGGAATCGCCTGGGGCGACGTTTGGAATACGTTCAATGTGAAGGGGAATTACACTTGCCCATATCGCATGGATAGGCCGCGGCAGGCGGATTAAAGTGATGTATAAAAACCACACTTAGGCAAATTCTTGTAACTTGAGCTTGATATTACACCCATATGCGGTAAGAAAACCTGTCTCGAAAAATTCTTTTAAGGATTTTTTGAATGGATTTCTAGAACGAGAATTTTAATGCCACGCGGCATTGGAAAAATGGATATTCGTGAGAGAACATGAGGCTATCACCTTCTCCCGAGAAACGATTACGCCAGCTTCAAGCTACCTTCACAGCATGCTCGCGGGTAGCGTGGAACGTGACCTTGGGCCAGCGTTCTTGCGTCAGCTTGAGATTGACGCCCGAGGTTGCCAGGTAGGCCATGTTCCCGGCGGCATCGAAGGCAATATTATGTCCGGCCGAGGATTTTTCAAAATCCGCCAGCATGCGTTTGTCGTCGCATGACACCCAGCGCGCGCTGCTGATGCTGGTGCCTTCGAAAACAGCATCGACGCCGTATTCGTTCAAGAGCCGGCTGGCGACCACTTCGAACTGCAAAACGCCGACCGCGCCCAGTACCAGATCGCCGCTGTGGACCGGTTTGAAGACCTGGACCGCGCCCTCTTCGCCCAACTGCTGCAGACCCTTGTGCAATTGCTTGATCTTGAGCGGATTGCGAATGCGCACAGCACGGAAAAAGTCAGGGGCAAAATACGGAATGCCGGTGAACTGCAGTATTTCGCCTTCAGAAAAACTGTCGCCGATCTGCATGTTGCCATGGTTCGGCAAACCGATGATGTCGCCGGCATAGGCTTCTTCGACCTGCTCGCGGCTCGACGCCATGAAGGTAACGACACTGGACACCTTGATTTCCCGATTGAGGCGCAGATGCTTGATCTTCATGCCGCGCATGAAGCGTCCGGAACAGACGCGCAAGAACGCAATGCGGTCGCGATGCGCCGGGACCATGTTGGCCTGGATCTTGAACACGAAGCCGGTGAAAGGCACTTCGGTCGGCTTGACCACGCGCACCGTCGCATCGCGGTCGCGTGGGGCCTGAGCCCAGTCGAGCAGCGCATTGAGGATTTCACGCACGCCGAAATTGTTGATCGCCGAGCCGAAAAAGACCGGTGTCTGCGTGCCGGCCAGAAAAGCGTCGAGATCGAACGGATGCGACGCGCCATGCACCAGTTCCACTTCCATTTTAAGCTGCTCGATTTCGAGCGGGAACATGGCGGCCAGACGAGGATTATCGATGCCTTTGATGATTTCGAAGGTTTGATCTGCTTTTTCGCTACCGGCGGCAAACAGCATGATTTCGTCGTTGATCAGGTGATAGACACCGCGAAACGACTTGCCCATGCCGATCGGCCAGGTGATCGGCGCGCACTGGATGTCGAGCACTGATTCGAGTTCGTCGAGCAGTTCCAGTGGATCGCGGGTTTCACGGTCCATCTTGTTCATGAAAGTGATGATCGGCGTATTGCGCATGCGGCAGACGTTGAGCAGCTTGATGGTCTGCGCCTCGACGCCCTTGGCGGCATCGATCACCATCAGAGCCGAATCGACGGCGGTCAGCACGCGATAGGTGTCTTCGGAAAAATCCTGATGGCCGGGTGTATCGAGCAGATTGATCACATGGTCGCGATATTCGAACTGCATGACCGAACTGGCAACCGAAATGCCGCGTTGCTTTTCAATTTCCATCCAGTCGGAGGTGGCGTGACGACCGCTCTTGCGCGCCTTGACCGTGCCGGCGAGCTGAATCGCGCCGGAAAACAGCAGCAGTTTTTCAGTCAGCGTAGTCTTGCCCGCGTCGGGATGGGAAATGATGCCGAACGTACGGCGGCGGACGACCTCACGCGTGATCAGCTCGGTAGAGATGGCCGGCGCAGCGATGTCGGTCGATGATGTATCAGGAATGGCGGCCATGATCGGTGCTCTTGCGAAAAGGGCTAAAGTCTACCGGCTCTTGGCGATGAAGTCTAATTCCTTGATAAAAAAGGGAATTCGCCGCTAGTCTTCGTCCGCTTGCGCCTTTTTGATTTCCGCCAATGGCTGGTTAATGGTAGCGGCGAATATTTGCTCCAGTGGCAATTTTGGCATGCGATTGGCGCATAGCAAACCATTCGCCTCTTGGAAGGTATCGGCAAATTGGGTATAGCAAAATCCACTGAACATGACCGTTTCGTTGACCACAGCGAGCAACTTGCGATAACTGTCACCAAATTCCTGATCATTCTCGACTTTGGAATAACCCCAGATTTGCCGCACCCCGGGTTCGGGACATTTGGCGTAGGCAATGCCGCCGAACTCGGTAAGCACAATCGGCTGGCCGCGGTGCGGATAGCCGTCGAGTGTCAGGATACGGCCGCCGGGTCGCCGCCGGTCGAACAGGTCCTGGGCCTGCGCCGAGCCGTAGCGGGCGCCGAGCTTTTCCGGGCTGGCGTCATAATCATGAATGCCGAGGATGTCGGTGGCCGATGCCTCCCAGCCATCGTTGCCGATGACGGGGCGTGTCGAGTCCAGTGTGCGCGTCAGGTGGTAGAGCGCTTCGACGGCGTTGCGGTGCGCCTGCATCGAGGTCAGGTTGGGCACACCCCAGGATTCGTTGAATGGCACCCAGACAATAATGCAGGGATGGCTGTAGTCACGCTCGATGACTTCGGCCCATTCCTTGACCAGTCGCGTCATGGCAAGCGGCGTGAAGCGATAAGCCGACGGCATTTCTTCCCAGACCAGCAGCCCCAGTCGGTCGGCCCAATAAAGATAGCGCGGGTCTTCGATTTTCTGGTGCTTGCGCACGCCGTTGAAACCCATCGCTTTAGCCAGTTCGACATCCTTGCGCAGGGCTTCGTCGGAGGGCGCCGTCATCAGGCTGTCCGGCCAGTAGCCCTGATCGAGCACCAGCCGCATCGGATAGGGACGGCCGTTGAGCATGAAACGGTCGCGGTTGATGTTCGCCGAGCGTAGCGCCGTATAGGAATGGACTACATCGAGGATCATGTTCCCTTGGCGCAGCGTGATTTGCGCATCGAGCAGGGTCGGCTTTTCAGGACTCCAGAGCAGTTCGTTGCGCGAGTCGTCGATGCCCGGGTCCGACAGGCTGATCTTGCGGTGCGCTTCGCCACCGATCAGCTTGTAGCGGTCGTCGGCAAGGATTTTATCGCCGTGCATGATCCTCGCTTCGATGGTGAGGTCTTGCATCGGATCGCCACTGACGAACGTTTCGCAGCCGATTTCGAAACCGTCGAAATGCGGCGTCCAGCGCAGCTTGCTGATATAAGTCCGCGAGACGCGTTCGAGCCAGACGGTCTGCCAGATGCCGGTGGTACGCGGATACCAGATCGAGTGCGGCTCCAGTTGCCAGTCCTGCTTGCCGCGCGGTTTGGCGAGGTCGTGCGGATCGTCTTCGACGAATACCGTGACCGTGTTGCGGCCCGATGCCTCCAGGGCCTGAGTGATGTCGGCCGAAAATGGCGTATGCCCGCCCTCGTGTTCGGCAACCAGATGGCCGTTGACCCACACCCGCGCCCGGTAGTCGACGGCGCCAAAATGCAGCAATGCCCGGTTGCCATCGGGAGTCAGGTCAAAATCGCGCTGATACCAGCACACCGGGTGAAAACCGCGATCATCGATCCCGCTCATGCGTGACTCCGGTGCGAACGGCACGATGATTTCGTGGGTCCATTCGATCGGGTCAGAAGGATGCTCGTAGCGCCGGTCGTCAGCGAAGGTAAAACGCCACGCGCCGTTGAGTGATTGCCAATCGTCGCGCATGAGCTGCGGTCGTGGATATCCTGTAGCTGGCATGTATTTCCTTTTAAAAACAGGGAAAGTCGGCAGTGAAGTGTCGCCTCTGCAAGGCGAAATCGTTTGTCTTAAATGTTCGGATTTGAGTAGCGTCCGGGACCAGTGTTCCCTGCCAATTGAAAAAGAAACACGTAAATTTCTCGCCATCAGGTAGAAATTCGACGTCTGGAAAAAACAGGACAATGCAGAAATTACCAGGCGAATGTGGTTTCCCGGACATAACGCTGTAACGCGTCGTCCACTGACGGCAGAATCAGGCCGCGTTCGCTCGACAATGCGGTCATTGAACTTTGACCGTCGCTGGTACGGATCAGCGCACCGGTGTCGATACCGGCTTTCTGAGCTGCGCGCGATGCTAGTTCGTGCCAGGAGATGACGCCCTGGTTGGCCAGATGCCAGACCCCTGATGCCTTGTCTATCAGCAAGTCGAGTGCGGCATGGACCAGGTCGGGGACATAGGTCGGCGATACCAGTAGCTGGTCGCTGGCCTCGATGCAACGACCGGCGCCCAGGCCGTGCAGCGCGGCGTGTACGAAATTGAAACGATCCCACGGACCGAAAAATGCGCTGGTGCGCACGATCAGCGCATCCGGGCAGGTGTCGGCCACGCGCCGCTCCGCTTCAACCTTGCTGTTGCCATAGATGCTGGTGGGGCAGACGGCATCGCTTTCGACGTAGGCACGTCCGAGCATGCCATCGAATACCAGATCGGATGAAAATGTCAGATAAGGAATATCGAATTTGGCGCAGGCGCGGGCCAGTACCTCGGCACCATGGGCGTTTTCGCGAAAGCAGCGTGCCGCATCATGTTCGGCGTCGGCTACCCGTACATAACCGGCAGCGTTGACCAGCGCCCAAGGTCCGTGCACCTTCAGCGCCGCTTCGACTGACGCCGTGTCGGCGATGTCCATGTCGTCGCGCGAGAGTAATTCAAATGCCAGTCCGCGCTGCTTGCAGATTCGCGCAAAGGCACGGCCGAGGGTGCCGTTGGCGCCGGTGATGGCAATCTTGCGCGGCGCTCGGGCATGGGTGGCAACGTCCTGACTGGCGCCATGATAGAAACGATCGCCGCGTCGCCACCACCCGCCGTCATCCAGTACCGGATGGTCGAACTTGCCAGTGCTTACCAGCGATGCGGTCGCCGCCGCCAGCGCAGTAGGCCGCAGCTTGCAGCGCGTATCGAACACGCCGCTCTCATAGAAGCCGTGGCGCTGCATCAGCAGCGAGTTCCAGTCGACCGCGCCCAGCATCGACCAGATCGTTACGGCACGTATATCCGCCCCTTCGGCCCTGATCGCCAGCGCCGCATTCCATACCTCGATCAGCCAGCGTAATTGTTCGTCACGTGAACACCCATGGTGTGCTTCGGTGACAGCAATCGGCAAGCCGTAACGCTCCCACGCTTCGCGCAATCGCGCTTCCGGTCCGGTCTGACCAGCAGTTTCCTCGACGCGCACTGCCTCGACATCCGCATAGCGGTGACGGCCATTGCCGCATTTGTGACCATCCGGGTAGCCTTGCATGCGCTCATCGAGGAAGCGTTCACTGGTCAGATAATGATTGATGCCGATGATGTCGGGCACGCACTGCGCGTCCAGGAAAAAATCAAGATCCCGTGCGCCGATACCATTTTGAAGAAAGACGCGATACCAGGGATGGGTGCGATCGATCTTGCCGCATAACAGATCGAAACTGAGCCAACGGCGCTGGTTTTCATAATCAGCCTGATAGCGCAAAAGCGGCGTGCTAAAAATTTTGCCGAGGTCTTCGGTTTGCACCAGTTGCGCCGAAGGCGTGATGCGCCGAATGGCGCGCATCGATAGCACCACCGCGCGACACTGGATAATCAGTGCGCGCAAGAAGGTCGGCGTGTCGCGCCCATGCGGATACCAATGGCCGTACAGTCCGCTGAAGCGCGCGGTTGTAAGAGGTTCGTTGACTGGTGTAAAGGATTCGATCCAGGGATAACGCGCGGCTACACGTTCGGCATGCGCGGCAAGCAGTTCCGGAAAGGCTGGATCGAGCAGATTGGTGTAGCGCGGTCCGCTGCCATGATGAATCAGGCCAGCTATCGGCTTAACATCGAGTGCCTGCAACTGCGCAAGACGGCGGTCATGCCACTGCCAATTCGATTGATCCGGACGGTCCGGCGCGATGGTTTCCCATACAACGGGGTAGCGCAGCGTCCTGATGCCGAGCGCAGCGATGGCGGCAAGGTCATCGTCCCGATCGACATGACCGGTTTCGACAATCTGGTTACGGTAAAGGTCGCCGATACGGGCGACGGTGCATTCGATTCCGCCCCATATTTCGGGACGGGTTACTGAAGGGAACTGATCGGATGGGATAAGGTGTTTTAAAGTCATGTGGCCTCGGCCTTGCTCGATACGCTCATCATTAACGGTGCGCAATGTCAAAGCTACCGGTGCTGACCCGCTGTACGGACAAAGTGGCAGTGTCCGCATAAAGGGCGTGGTTGCCAGCTAAATGCCCTCAGGCCTGTGGCGACGGGCCGATGGGCGATTGGTTAATCAAGCCGTGCAACGAAAACGCTTTGTACAGCAGTGGTGTCGTGCGCTCTTTTCCTTGTCATAACTCACTGAATGTCCCGAGGGATGCCTGAGCTTGTCACACTTGACCCTGGTGCAATAGCGAATGTTCCACAACAACTCCGCAAGCACCGATGACTTTGCGATATATCAATCATAACGTCTATTGTCGAAAGAATGAATATTTTGACATTGCAATAATGTCCCGCAAAGCCAAATAATTGTCAGAGAAAATTTCTTTTCGTTTTAGTGATGATCGACGATATTCAGATAGCGGCCTATTACAACAGGAAGTCCGGCGTCGATGCATTCCACGATCAACGCATGTCCGATCGACACCTCCAGAATTCCGGGAATCTGCACGAACTGCGCTAGATTATCCAAGCTTAGGTCATGGCCGGCGTTGACGCCGAGGCCCAGTTTTTGCGCGCGCGCCGCGGCCTGCCGAAACTGCTCGAACATTGCTTCGCCGGCGGCGGTGCCGTAATGGATTGCGTATGGTTCGGTATAGAGTTCGATGCGGTCGGCACCCACTTCCAGCGCAGCTTCTGGAAACGCATAGTCGTGATCCATAAACAGGCTGACGCGGATGCCCTGCGCCGACAACTTTGGAATAACCGACTTGAGCAGCACCTCGTGCGCTCGTATATCCCAACCATGATCCGATGTCAGCTGACCCGGCATGTCCGGTACCAGAGTGCATTGCGCGGGGCGAACCTGCATGACGACGTCGAGCAACTGGGGCGAGGGATAGCCTTCGACATTGAGTTCACAGGCATGCTCCCTGCACAATGCCGCGAGATCGGCGACGTCGTCGTAACGCGCATGCCGCTGGTCTTCACGGGGATGAAGAGTAATGCCATGTGCGCCCAAATCGAGGCAGCGCGCGGCAAAATCATACACATTCGGATAATCCCGACCGCGTGCATTTCTCAGGAGCGCGATCTTGTTGATATTAACGGATAGTTTTGTCATTAAGCACTTTTGCGGGCGGAGTCAGTGCGTAGCATCGCATTTTTCGCCAAGCGATTCAAGGAAGACAACAAGATCGCCCGATCTATGTTGCCAGTGACAAAGGCAAAATAGCTAGACCGATGGAACCGGACCCGCGCGCCGGCTACTGATACAGTTCCCATTGTCATTCGGAGTCGCCGTGAAAACACTGTTAATTGCAATTCTTGGCTGCCTGCTCACGCTTTCTGTATCAGCTTCCGAAGAAGAACCAGTCGTACGTGAAAGCACCGATGCCGCCCGGATCGAAGCCATCGAACAACGTGCGGCTGAGTTAAAGGCACGCACAGAGCAGGTAGTCGTCCAAGTCAAGGATGACAAACCCGCCATCAGGAAGCGCCCGACCAAGCCCGCGTATGATGCCACCATGCCGATGGCCAATGAGCAACCCGTGGCGCGGAAATAGCCATCACTGCCGCACTGTCAAAAACATTGCATCGATGTGCCGACCTGACGGCAGGTGCGACCGGTGCTGTCCTGATAGACGCCGCCGGGCGAGCCGTTATAACGATTCGCATTCGAATCGAAACAGCCGCCTGGATCGCACGGCGTAACCACCACAGCCGATGACGGCGACGTCAGTAGCAGCGCCGGCGGTTGCACGACGACGGACGGCGCCGGCGTGACGGTAGGCTGTGGCAACCGCTGTAATTGGTAGGGAATTCGTGAACCAGGACGATTGCGCGCTGCCATGCGAGCTCGTTCGGATTCGATGCGCTTCTGCTCAATCACAGTCTTGCCAGCAATACTGTCGTCGCTTGACTGTGCAAAACCGCCTTGGCATATCGCTATCAGGAGCACGCCAATCATCGATACTCGGAAGCGTGGCATTTTTCGCATCAGGACTGACTGCATTATCGCGATCGTGATTTGCGTTGCATCTCAACCAGATCCCATCCAAGCTGCCGGCGGATTTCGTTCATCTCGGGCGGTGGCCGGCGCGCAGACTGGCGGCGGGCCATATATGCCCTCACCTGTTCTTTGGTGGGCTGCTTCGGCATGTTCATCAAACACCTCTGGACTGTCGCGCAACCTGAACGCCAATGCGTCACGAGCGCCATACAAGACCATAACGAGAATCCCACTCTAGCGTTGACCTTTTACACTAAGTGAAATCCACAGTTGGCATGGACAGGCCCGGATTAGGTACGTATGCACCAGTCAGCTCGACATCGGCCGCCCGCGCTCCCTGTCTCGCGCGCGCAACAGCGCCGGCCGCGCCAGCATGCGGTCGGCGTAGCTTTCCAGGATTTCGCTGCCGAGCGGCACTTTGCGCATGCGTGCCCACCCCAGCGTATGGTCGACGATAATATCGGCAATCGTGAAGCCGTCACCTACCAAAAATTCACGTTCGCCGATGCCTTTTTCAAGGACCCGCGCGGCAGCATTGAATTCCCATGGCACGATGTCCAGCAGCGCCGGAACGCGTTTGGCCTCGGGCAGTGTCATCGTATGCTTGGTCATGTTCCAGATCGGTTGTTCCAGTTCGCCGATTGCAAAGAAACACCACTGCAGGCAACTGGCCCGCGCGCCGGAACCGGGCGCCGGCATCAGTACGGTGTCCGGCACCTTGTCGGCGACATACGCACAGATCGCCGCCGATTCGGACAACACCAGATCGCCGTCGACCAGTACCGGCACTTTGCCGCCGGGAGCGATGTCGCTGAACGGCGGCTTGCGCGCTTCGCCTTTGTAGAGATCGACCAGTACGAAATCGTAGGGTAGGTTCGCTTCTTCCAGCGCCCACAAAGCACGCGTGGTGCGCGTATCGGGAAATCCGTACAACTTCATATAGAGGCCTTTGTGGACAACGTGGAGAAGACGCGGATCATGCCTTCTTGAACAGGGACGACAGCTTTTGCACCACCAGCGCCACATGGTCGTCGTCCGCAATGCCGATGCGCGGCCAGTCCTGCTGCTTGTTGTGTTCGACCTCGCAACCGGTCATGACTTCGCATTCGGTAATGACGTCGATCAAAGCCTGCGGTGCCACGCCGAAGCGCGACGCGACCGGCTGGATATTGAAGGCAATTTCGGCCTGGTTGCCGGTGGCGACTTCGGTATGATAGACCGTCACCGAACCGTTACGCAGGAAACGGGTGCCGTTGTTGTTGACCAGAGAACGCGGCACCCCGAGAAGTGCCGTGAGCTGGGTCACCAGCTTGTCGAATACAGGATTTTGCATGAATAGCTCGCTCGAAATAGGTCGTACAGCTTACAGCAAGGTGGCTATTTCGAATCGGTGGCGGGGTTCGCGACATCGGCGACGTTGGGCAATCCGTCCTCGTCCTTGCATTCGTCATGACGATGCAGCGCGAAGGTCACCGTGTAGTCGGGGTTGGACACCACTTCGCCCGTCGAGCGCAGGTGATAATCGCCATGGCGCGCGACGACGATCGATCGCATGTCGGGCGGCAAGGTATATTCGTCACCCGCACGATGACCCTCGAGCTTCAGGACGATGCCGCTGTCCTGCATCGTTCGAACCACCCGCCCGAACAGCTGCTGTTGCGTAAGCAACGCACCGTCGCGATCGACACTGTTCAAGCCCACCAACAAAAGCTTACCGGCCAATTGTTCGGCCAATGTTTTGTCCCAAATCAATCGAGATTCTGTGACGACATTTTCCAAGATAACTCCAACGGCAGGTTCATGGCGACGGTTTGCGCAGCACAAAAATTAACACAAAATTAATGTTAACAAAAGCACAATTTTATTTTGGCCGTCAGAGCCTGTTACCACGGACCTAGCCGATCACCGCCTTGATCTGCGTCAGCGACGCCGGGTCTTCGATGGTGGTCAAATCGCCTGCGTCCCTGCCCTCGCAAATCGCCTGGATCGAACGCCGCAGCAGTTTTCCGGACCGCGTCTTCGGCAGTGCCGTGATGAAGTGCACCCGCGCGGGCCGCGCCACCGCGCCGAGCTGTTTGTCTACTGTACCCATGATCTCCGCTTCCAGCACCCTCATCGCCACCGGGGTGTCCGCCAGCGCTGCATTTTTCAGGATCACGAAGGCGACGACCACCTGCCCCTTGAGCTTGTCTTCGACGCCGAGTACCGCTACTTCCGACACGTTCGAATTGCTCGAAATGCTGGCTTCGATCTCGCGCGTGCCGAGCCGGTGACCGGCGACATTAATGACGTCGTCAGTACGCCCGAGAATGAAATAGTAACCATCGTCATCGCGAATACCCCAGTCGAAGGTCGAATACACCTGCTCGGCCTCGAAGCTGCTCCAGTAGGTACCG
>JACMQD010000419.1 GCA_014377155.1 Herminiimonas sp. | reverse complement strand
GATGCAAAGGTAAAAGTGTTCTCTCTGTTTATCACAAACGGAGGGTCAGGTGCGCTAGGCCGCTAAGTAAATTTAACAAGAGAACGCAATGTTATTTGACGGCGTCCATACAGCGGTTTGCCTTGTCCCTCAGCAATAATGACATTGCCCCAAAGCTTGGCTAGGGCCTCGATTCGCGAATTTCCTGAAATACCTGCACCAATGCGGCGAAATAATGCCTACACTCTCACAGCGCGCCTGCAATTCCATATCGTTCTGCTTTTCCAAAGGTTCAAATGAAATTCAAGGACTACTACGAAGCGATGGGACTCGAACGCACCGCTACCGCGAACGACATCAAGCAAGCCTACCGGAAACTGGCCCACAAATACCATCCCGACATTTCCAAGGATCCCGAGGGCGAAACGAAATTCAAGGAAGTTGGCGAAGCGTATGCGACCCTGAAAGATCCGGAAAAGCGTCAAGCTTACGACGATCTCGGCAAACGTCCGAATGGCGAACAATTTTCGCCACCGCCGGATTGGCAACAGCAATTCAATGCAGGTGAATCGGGCTTCGATGATGTGGATCTGTCGGACCTGTTCGCCGCCTTCGGACGAACGAGGCATGGTGGCCAACCACGCAAAGACGGGCCGCTGCCAGGCAGGGATTTCGAGATCGTGGCACGGGTATCGCTCGAACAAATCTTCAGCGGAAGCGAGATCGAAGTTCGCGCCGAGTTGCCCGAATATGACGAGCATGGCCTGGCCCATCGCGTGATGCATACGTTTCGCATTACAGTTCCGAAAGGTGCGGCCGATGGCCAGCGCTTGCGACTCGCCGGCAAGGGCGGGCACGGCCTCAATGGCGGTCGGCCCGGTGACCTTTTTGTCGCGCTGGCCTTGCAGACGCATCCTTTATATCGGGTCGACGGGCGCGACCTCTATATTTATTTGCCGCTCACCCCATGGGAAACAGCCCTCGGCGGCCCGGTCAAGATACCCACCCTGGGCGGGACGGTCGAGCTTACTATTCATCCCGGAACCACGAACGGGCAGAAACTCCGGCTCGCCAAGCGTGGACTGGCAGGTGCGGACGGCAGCGTCGGGGCGCTGTATGCCGTCGTCGCCATCGAGATGCCGAAAACGGTAAGCGACAAGGAGCGTGCGCTGCTTGAGCAACTGGCCGCCGCATCCGACTTCAACCCCCGCAAACATTTCCTGTCCGGAGCGCGCTCATGAATACCCATTACAGCGATTCGATCTGGCTCAACGATCAGGGCGTCTGTCGGATTGAACATCTGGCCGAAATGTCCGGATTATCGATCGAAGATATCGAAGACCTGGTCGACAACGGCGTGATCGTGCCGGTCGACCAAAGCCCACCGCCACGCACGTATTATTTACAGTATGTGGTGACAGTCAAAGTTGCCCGCCGCCTGCGCGACGACTTCCAGCTCGACCGCCATGGGCTCACGCTGGCGCTGACTTTGCTGAGTCGTATTGACGAGTTGCAAGGTGAAGTAAGTGCACTGCGTGCCAAGCATGGTGGCGCCGCGTAAGAACTACACGTCGGCGCCACGATTTTTTACTGCGTTCGTGAACGCTTTACCGGCTTTGTAGTGATTTGTCCTAGACATATTGTACCAATTGCGCAACGGTTTCCTCACAAGCGTTAGCGTATAGCCATCCCCGCTCCTCGAAACGACGATGGACACGTCGCCAGTTTCGCTGTCTTTTTTGGTCTGCTTTCAGCCGACTGCGTATTCAGATAATTGGCTCTTTCCGTGTTTGGAGAGAAGCGCAATCAGACCGCTTTCACCGGTCGCACGTGCGGCGGGGGAAGGCTTGCTGCGCTTGCCAGACTCTGCAAACCCAGGCACCGCTGCGGTTTAGGGCAGATCTATCGATGCGATCTTCGTAATGATTCGCCTATGTTGGCTGTCATTTCCCGTCCGGCACCACCCCGCCCATTGCAATATCGTTTAGTGGTCATTTTTATTCTGGAATTGAAGGATGTTGTCTCACCACATGTGCCGGCCGGCAGCAAATTGCGAAATTCATACAAAATAGAGCGTCTGACTGTGTATAAATTACATGCTATTGTGCAATTAAGAATTGCGGGGTACTACGTCTGAATTTAGTTCCTTAAAAAACAGAAAAGATTCCAAGCAAATCGGCACGGTAGGTCAGCACGCAATGCGCAGTTCGGGTTAAAGAATATCGATTGAAATTAGGTTCTGCCTTTCTACGTCAATTACTAGCCGCGAGACGAATAACATTATGAATAAATCAATACCGTGGTTTGCGCCGCTTTCCCGTCCAGCGGTGTTTCTGATGAGTCGCATGCGATTGCCGACGAAGTTGGCGCTCGTTGCAGCGCTGGCGTTGATACCGATGATTTATCTCGCCTTGACTGTGTTGAGCGTGAGTCGCGACGCAATCAACTCGACCCGGGCAGAACTGAGCGGCAGCAATATCATCGGACCTGCGGTTGAGGTTTTGCTTGAAACGCAGGCCCATCGTGGCCAGGTAAATCAAAAATTCGGTGGCAATACCACCATTGAACCGGCACTGGTACAAACGAAGGAGCGGCTGTCGAAAGCCCTTGAAACGCTCGATCAGGTGATGAAGCGGTACCCCGAATTTGCACTGCAAGCCGAATGGCAGCCGACGTGGGAGGCGCTTTTGCGGTACAGCCGAGGAACGCTCCCGCCGACAGCGGCAGAAAGTTTTAAGGAGCACACTGATCTGATTGCGGCGACGCAAACACTCATCGATCTGACCGCGGAGAAATCCGGGCTGCTACTGGAGCCCGAGGCACAGCCTTATTTCACGATGATACTGGCGGTGGAACGACTAGTGCCGTGGATGGAAGCCGTCGGCCAGATTCGCGGGATCTCCACGCCATTGATCCTAAGCGGCACGGCCGACGCGAATCAACGTCTGGCGGTGATGTCCCGACTGGAAGCGAGTGAACAGATTGTCGCTACTGCGCAGATTCGTTTCAAGTCGCTGGAGCGCGCAGGCGGCGCACTGCCGGCCGATTTGCAAGGTACGCTAGCCACATCACGAGCATTTATCGATGAGACAAGACGCATTTTTAATGCAGAGTCAGTCAATGGAAATGCCGCCGATTATTTTTCGTTGGGCAGTGCGACGATCAACCGAATCAATGCAATCGAAAAGGAATTGCTGCGCCGCCTCGATAGCGTCATAAGCGACCGCCTCAAAGCGCAAACGCAGAATTTCTATATTGCCGCGGGCATGGTCCTTTTCGGGGTGAGCCTGACCATTTACCTGATGCTGGGTTTCTACCTTAACTTTATGGGCGCCATGCACGTGATCCGGTCGGGCGTGGCCAAGGCAGCGAGCGGTGACCTCACTGCGCGGTTTCAGATTCAAGGCAAAGATGAGTTGAGTGACACGGCGGCTGTGCTGGAGCAAATGGTTGCCAGCCTGTCGTCTATGGTTGCCAATGTCCGCAACAGTTCGACTCTGGTCGCGCAGAGCGGCGCCAAATTGACCGAAGGCACAGGCGATCTCGCTTCCCGCACCAATGAGCAGGCCGCCAGCCTTGGGCAAACCGCCACCGCCCTGACCGAATTAACCGCCGGCGTCGTCTCCACCGCCGAAACCGCGAAGGCCGTCGACAAACTTGCCAGCGATGCGCGCATGGTGGTGGAATCCAGCGACGGGGCACTTCAGGCGGCAGTCGTCACGATGCAAAAAATCCAGGCCGATGCTGCCAAGGTGCAGGAAATCATCGCGTTGATCGATGGGATCGCTTTCCAGACTAATATCCTTGCCCTCAATGCCGCAGTCGAAGCTGCCCGGGCTGGAGAAGAGGGCCGCGAGTTTGCCGTCGTCGCGTCCGAAGTCAGACATCTTGCCCAGCGTAGCGCTGCTGCCGCCAAGGAGATTTAAACGCTGCTTGATCAATCTGCATTACAGGTAAGTGCTGGCGTGACCCATGTCAGCGAAGTCAATGCGAAAATGGATGGGGTCGTCGTCAGTATTCGGGAGGTTGCAAACAACATGCGTGACATCGCAGCTGCGACCATGCAGCAAAGTGCGGGTCTGGAACAAATCTCTGCCTCCATCGGTCACCTCGATGACATTACGCACGACAACAATGCCGTGGTGGAAGCTGCGCTGTCGAATGCAGGCGAACTCGAAGTACCCGCCATGGTCTTGTCCGAAACGGCCTCGGCATTTCACCTGCGGTAAGGCGTCGCAGAAGATGCCCAGAAGATGGTGCTGCGAGCAGTCGCCTCATACAGCCGCCACGGAAATCGGACCCTCCAATTGATCACCGATGATAAGTAGCAGCAATTTGCCGACCGCGACATGTATGTATTTGCTATTGATAACCAGGGCCGCTACGAAGCCTTTGCCGGCCAGCCTGGCCATGTCGGACGTTCACTGGCGGAAGTACCGGGCGTGAACGTGCGCAAGCTGCTCGACGATGCTTTCTCCGATGCAACCGACAATGACGGTTGGGTTGACTATGAATTGATCAAGCCGATCAGTGGAAAAATAGAACAAAAGACGACCCACGCCAAAAAGCTCAGCCCTACCAGCTTTCTCGGTTGCGGTGTCTATCGAGAAGTGTAAGCGTGCTGGCGTGGCAGCGCTGCCGCGCACAACGCCGGAACCTGAAAATTATCGTCAGACCTCACATTTGACCATCCGCTCTCCAGCGGATGGTCAAATGTTCGAGGCCAGCATGCGCTCAAGCGTCGTGCTAATCAGGACGATTCATTACCACCGGTTGTGTATAACGCACACATTTGCATCGCGTTTCGACACGTATTTCTGGCAGGTCAAAAACGACATAGTGCGTGCTCCATAGGGCATCTGTATCGGTGCGCGATACATTGCCCCTCTGTCCGAGAAAGTTTGTGAGACTGTGCGCGCCGTGACACTGTAATGTGTGGCAAAATTACTCTTGTGCAATAAAGTTTATCGTGGTGTCTAATCCTCTAGGAAAAGTACGTGGCGATGTGCCGGACAACACGATAACGAACTTTGGCGCGACTGGTAAAACCAACGCAGGACACTGCGACACAGTGCGTTCATTTGATTATTCGGGAGCATGTTTGTCATGACCATCTTGATCGTTGATGACAACAAGACTAACTTGTTGCTGTTGTCGTCGCTGGCCAAGTCGGCGGTGGGTGGCGCGACAGTGACTTTCGACGATCCCGTCAACGCTTTGTACTGGTGCGAAGCGAATGAGTCCGATCTGGTCCTGGTGGACTACCGGATGCCGCATTTGTCCGGCACCGATTTCATCCGGCTGTTCCGGGAAATCGAGGGGCGCCGCGATGTACCGATCATCATGGTAACCACCGAGAACGAGCGCGAGATTCGCCAGGAAGCACTCAGCGTTGGCGCAACGGACTTTCTTGCCAAACCGGTCGACTCCAGCGAATTCCGCCTGCGGGTCCGCAACTTGCTGGCCTTGCGGCAGGCGCAGACCTTGTTGTCGGACCGTGCCAAGTTGTTGCAGCATGAGGTCGATAAGGCAACCGCTGCCGTACTGCATCGGGAGCGGGAGCTCGTGATTCGGCTGGCAAAAGCGGCCGAGTTTCGCGACCCTGAGACCGGTGCCCACATCCATCGCATGGCGCATTATTCGCGCCTGATCGCGAAGAAACTCGGTTTGCCTGCGGCGTTTCAACAAGATCTGCTGGAAGCGGCGCCGATGCATGACGTCGGTAAGCTGGCAACGCCGGATTACATCTTGCTCAAGCCAGGGCGCCTCGATGCCGACGAAATGGTGATCATGCGGCGGCACGCCGAAATCGGCGCACAAATTCTTGGCGGCAGCTGCTCGCCGCTTATTCAGCTGGCCGAGCAAATCGCTGGTGCGCATCACGAAAAATTCGATGGTAGCGGCTACCCGCAAGGACTGATCGGCGAGGCCATTCCGTTATCGGGACGAATCGTCGCCGTGGCCGATGTATTCGATGCGCTGACGTCCGAACGCCCATACAAGCGGGCGTGGGCGATCGACGATGCACGCCAGTTTTTGATCGATAACATCGGTTCGCATTTTTGCCCACGCTGTGCCAACGCGATGCTCGACGCCTGGGACGACGTACTCGCCATCAAAGCGGATTTTCCCGATACCGACGACTTTGCATAACGG
>JACMQD010000418.1 GCA_014377155.1 Herminiimonas sp. | reverse complement strand
CCGGGCAACCATGACGAGTCGATTCGCCAATTCATCGATCTCGATTTCGGTGGCATCCTGGTTCGCGACGAGCTGATTCATGTCACCAAAAATGGCAAGCGCATGCTGGTGCTGCATGGCGATCGCTTCGACGGCGTGATCGCCTGTGCAAAGTGGCTTGCGTACGTCGGCGACAATCTTTATACGATGATTTTGCGTTTTAACCAGATCCTGAATACCTTGCGCGCGCGAGCCGGTTTGCCTTACTGGTCGCTATCGCAATACCTCAAGTTGAAGGTCAAAAATGCCGTCAATTACATTTCGTCTTTTGAAGAGGCGCTGGCCGGCGAGGCGCGTAAAAAAGGCCTGGACGGTGTGATCTGCGGCCATATCCACAAACCCGAGATCCGCGATATCGACGGCATCCTGTATTGCAATGACGGCGACTGGGTGGAAAGTCTGTCGGCACTGGTGGAAGATCAGGACGGCGAACTACGACTGGTAACCTGGGACGAAATCATGCAACTACATCAGTCAACCCAATTGCAGGAAGCGTGAACGCGTGTACCTCGACCTTCACCAATCCGTACCAGACCAGACGCACAAGCCGGCGGCTGCGGCAACCGCAACCGATCCGACTCCACCGTTGCGTATCCTGATACTAAGCGTTTCGGCGGGCGCCGGGCATACCCGCGCCGCCGAGGCGATTCGGGCGCACGCGGACTTGCATCAAGCCGAGGTGACGGCGTCGCACCTCGACGTCATGAACTACGTGCCAGCGAGTTTTCGCAAGTGCTATACCGATTTTTACATCCGGCTGGTAAGCCGCCATCCTGCCGTCTGGGGTTATCTCTATCAGCGCACCCATGATGCACGGCCAAACGGTTTCATGGAAAGACTACGACGCGCGATCGAACGTCTCAATACCAAAGCGTTACGGCGCAAGATTACCGAATTACAGCCGGATGCAATCGTCTGCACACACTTCTTGCCAGCCGAAATCCTGGCGCACATGGTGCGCACGCCGGGATTTGCGTGTCCGGTATGGGTTCAAGTGACCGACTTCGATTTGCATCGCCTGTGGGTGCAGCAAGGCATGGCAGGCTATTTCGTGGCGACCGACGAAGTAGCGTATCGGTTGCGCGTACAGGGAATCGCCCCAGACACCATCCATGTCACCGGGATTCCGATTGCACCGGCATTTTCCGATAACCACGATCGTGCACGATGTGCCGCGGAATATGGTCTGAATAAAGATAAAATGACGATCTTGCTGATGGGGGGCGGCGCGGGGTTGGGGAATTTGGACACGCTTGCTGCGCAGCTGCTGGCAATGGACGGCGGCTTCCAGCTTGTGGTCCTGACCGGCAAAAACGCCGATGCCCAACGTGAGCTGCAAAAATTGGCGCTCCGCCATCCACAACACTTGTTTCCGCAGTCGTTTACCCACACGGTCGAGCGCTTGATGGCCTGCGCCGACCTGGTCATCACCAAGCCGGGTGGCCTGACGACGTCAGAGTGCCTGGCAATGGGCCTGCCCATGATCGTCAATGGGCCGATACCGGGCCAGGAAGAGCGCAACGCCGACTACTTGCTAGAGCAGGGTGTGGCGCTCAAGGCGGTCGATGTCATTACCCTCACCTATCGTATCGAACAGCTGATCGACCACCCTGCCACACTCGGCGCAATGCGCCGCCGGGCATGCGAACTCGGCCGTCCCTTTGCCGGCACCGCAGTGATCGACGCCGTGTTGCACAGTCACATCGCATGACAACCCGTGAACTGCCGCGCAGTCCACTCCATCTTGCCCTGATGCTGGGTTGGGTTACGCTGCTGGCTTTCTTTTTTGCGCAGATTGAAATCCAGATCGAAGGCGGTGCCGGCTGGGCCGCGAACTTGCCAACCTGGCGCATCGAAAGCCATTGGCTGCTCGATATTTTCTGGGGCGGGCGCGCAATGACCGGCTATCACGCCTGGGTGTTTCCTTTCGTGGCGCTGTTGTTCCAGTTTCCGCTGTTTTTCATGGGTCATTGGTCATGGCGTGCGCAGGCGCGTGTCGGCAGCTGCATCATGGTGTTCTGGATCGTCGAAGATTTTTTGTGGTTCGTGATCAACCCGGCTTTCGGCATTGCCCGATTTTCCGCTGCAACCGTCCCGTGGCACAAGCACTGGCTTTGGTTCGCACCAATGGATTACTGGACCTATTCGGGCGTGGCGCTCGGCCTGCTCTGGTTTTCCGCGTCTAAGCCAAGGGTAGCCCACTAATCGGGCGACGCCGGAAATTGCAGCGGCTTTGGCGCAAGGTCAATTCCTCCTCAGCTAGCGTCGCTGACCACATCCGTTCATCGTTTTACCATGCAGCGCGTGGCCAGCAACGGCGAAGCAGCTTTCTGTGCTTCCTCGCTGCAGCGGAGCGACAGTTCGCGCCGCTCGATGGCAGGATCGAAATCGCCGCTGCGGTCATCTTTGTCGGTGGTCCGGTCCGGTGCAAAACCACCATGCGCGACGAAATACGCGTAGACCTCGCCGCCCTCACCGCCTGCATGCCACTTGTCGAGCTCGGCCAGCTTTTTTGCGACCGGGTCCCACGTAAAAATCCGGTAGCCAGGAAACTCCCTGCCAAACGAATTACGCGATGAAAAATTGCCGATCACGTATAGTTTTTGCGCCGTCGCATCGCGCAACAGATAGGGACCCTCGTCGAACCAGGCAAACTGGCTCTGCTGTGCATCGCTCTGGCCGCGGCCGAGTCCGTCGGCCTGATTGGCGCGGATTCCGGTGGCGCCAAAACGCGTCCAGCCGGCTCGCTGCCCGAGATAGACGGTATTGATCGAATCGGTATCACCGCCACTGGAAAGCGGAATGTTCGACGTCACGATCCAGTCGCACAGGCCGTCCAAATTCAGATCGACTTTTGCTGCGTGCTGCCACTCGAAAAGACTGGAGCCGTCGATGCGCACGTCCGCCTTGCCGCTGACGACAGGATCGGTCGCCCGGGCTTTTTTGGCCCAAGCATACTGGTGGTAGTTTGCAGGCAGCACGCTCGTGCGTGGCATCACGCAGGCAGGCACCTGCTTGCTCAGTTCGAGCGCGCAGGCCGGTGCACTGACCGCACAAACAAACAACAGGGCCAGCAAGCCTTGGGTTGAATTATTGATGGTGCATTTCATTTGTCTGCCTTCATTTCATGTCCAGCGCCTTGAATTGCAAGCCGCCGATGCCGACGCCACCGGTTCCCGGGGCCAGCGTGTCGACGGTCGTGCCGAAATCTTGCGTACACCGCAGCGCATGCAGATTGCCCTTGCCGAGAAAGCCCGGTTCGCCGAGGAACTGTTTCACATAATCGTTCTGATCGGTCGTCGTCAATTGTGCCAGGGTGCGGCGCCAGTTGCCGCCGTTATGCGCGCGCGCCGTGCGTGCTGCCGTCGCATCGGCGGTTGCCCCCGGATAAGCCGCTTGCGCCGCTTCCATATTCTTGCGCATCAAACCGCGCCCCATGATGGTAAACGTATCGAAGTCGCGGAAGATATTGGTGAGCACCGTATTGAGCGCGGCATTGGTCATGATCGCCCTGGTTGCGAAAGCCTCGCGCGCGTCGCCGGCCAGCGACACACCGTTCGAATTTTGCGGCGGCTGGGTCTTCATCCGTTTCATGTCGGTGTACTCGCGTTCACCCAGACCGGTTTCGGTCATGAACAAGGTGCGTTGCGCCGGCGGCAGATTGGCCCAGGCCGCGTTGGCCGCGGCGTAGGTCGGCGCTGCTGCCATGCCGTTGTACCAGCGATTGCTTGCCACACCGCGCCGCTGCCCTGCCTGCAGTGCGGTTCTGATTGCCGGCGTCAGGCCCAGCGCGGTCCGCTCTGCGGCGGTGAAGTCGTCGTAACCGTTCAGTAGCTCCGATACCAGCGTATTGCCGACAAACTGCGAGCGGCCGTAGGACGGCGTGTAGACTGGATTCGTCGTGGCAGGTGCGCCATGCGCCAGCTGGTCGGTCGGATTGGCGCAACGCGTCGCATCGCACCAATAGCCGATACCGGGGCAACCGGATGTCGCACAGTCGCGATTGATGCGGCCGGTTTCATTGATTTCGGCCGCGGCTTCGTACTTGACGACATTACGCAAGTTCGCATCTTGTGCCGAGCCAGGGCCGCACGCGAGAATACGCTGCTTGCTCGCGCCGTTGGCAACTTCCGCGGTGACCTTGATATCGGCTTCGCCATCGTAAAATTTGATCGCGGGCAGCAAGCCGGGTGACGCGCTCTTGCAAGTCTTGCGCTCGGCCGCGGTGCCCGACAAGTAGGCGATCAGCTTGGTAGCATTGTCATCATTCAAATCGGTGATCGTGAATTGCGAAATCGAAATCAGGTTCGCGCCGTAATGCGCTTGGAATTTGGTATCGACCGTATCGCCGGATGCGGTATCCCATTCCACTGCGTTATTGGCCGCATGCACGGTCGCGCCGCTCGGAGCGAAACTCTTGATGAAATCGCCATCGCCGTCGAACAGCACGCGCGTGCCGTTCGCCGCGAATTCATTGCGCTGTCGGCCGAGCGCGGTCGCTGCATCGCCGCCGGCGGCAACGCCTTCGATGACGAACGCCCACCGCGCTTTGGTAAAGCCTTGAGTTTCGCCAAGGGTGCGGCCATCGGCGCCAGTGGTGATCGCATAATAGGTCAGTTTGGCCGCACCGTCCGGATCGAACCGGTGTTGCGGATCACCACCGGCGTAAGCGTAACTGTCGAGCAGTAACGACGCCGGTACATCCCGCAACGCATCGGCAATCCCGTGTGGATCGGGCGACAGAAATTTGCCACTGGCTTGCTCGAAAAAGCGCGCGCCATGATACGCCAGGCCAGTTTCGCTATCGTGATACTGGCCGACCAGCCGCAGCGGCTGAGCGATGCCGCCGGGCTTGCCGTTCTCCCACAGCGTGCGCCGGTCTTCATCGGTCATGGCGACAACCTGGCCAATTCTGGTTGTATGCAGAAAGCGCGGTTCGGCGCCAGTCAGTCGGGTCAACATGCCGGCCAGCCAGCCCTCTGGCGCCGTCCGCAACTGTGCCACCGGCCGGTAGCCGAGATACGCATACGCAGCGTTAACGACGCCGCGATCGTTTGCCTCACCGACCAGGCGCGAACCGTCATAGACGAAATAGCTGATGCGCGACGCGGCACCGGGTACGGCAACGATCTTGGCGATACGCCGGCCCTGCGCGTCGTAGACGTACGTCGCCAGTGGTGCCGGTGCAGACGGTGTCGATCGCACTTCACCCAGACGACCGGCGGCGTCCCACCACAGCGCCAGGCTTGCATTTTCCTTGGAGAGTATCCGCGGCAAGCCTGCCTTGTCGT
>JACMQD010000417.1 GCA_014377155.1 Herminiimonas sp. | reverse complement strand
TTCTCCGCCACGGCTGCACGGGATAGGCTGATTCCACCCGAATTGCGTCTTTACGATACCGCCCGGTTCGACAACCCTGACCACCAAACCGCTGAAGCCACCTTCACCATCGAAGGCATCCGCTGCGCCGCCTGCGTTTGGTTGATCGAACGCCGCCTCGCGCGCGTCGCCGGCATCGAGGCCATCGACCTCAATGTCGCGACCGAACGACTGCATGTCAGATGGCGCAACGATGCCTGCAAGCCGAGTGACATTCTGGCCTCGGTGCGCGAAATCGGCTATCCGGCTTATCCGTTCGATCCGCAAAAACATGGGGCGCAACTGGCGCGCGCGCAAAAGACACTGTTTCGACAATTGTTCATCGCCGGCCTGTCGATGATGCAAGTGATGATGTATGCGCTGCCGGTCTACCTTGCCACCGACGGCACCATGGACGCCGACATGAGCGGCATGATGCGCTGGGCCAGCCTGTTGCTGACGCTGCCGGCAGTGGCGTATTCGGCGCTGCCGTTCTTCCGCGGCGCATGGATCAATGTCAAAAATCGCATGCCCGGTATGGACGTGCCGGTCGCACTCGGCATCATGGCTGCGTTCGGCGCCAGCGTAGTCGCTACCATGCGTGGCACCGGTGAGGTCTATTTCGATTCGGTGACGATGTTCATCTTTCTGCTGCTAGGCAGCCGCTACCTTGAACTAGTCGCGCGCCGCAAGGCAGCTTCCGCACTCGACAATCTGCAACAGGCACTGCCGGCATCGGCCTGGCGTATGCGCGGCTATCCCGGGTGTCGCGATACCGAGCTGGTGGCAGCCGGCGAATTACGCGAGGGCGACCTGATCCTGATCCGGCCGGGCGAGGCAATCGCCGCCGACGGTATCATCGTCGAAGGCGCAACCGAGGTCGATCTTGCCTTGCTGACCGGCGAAAGCCGCGCCATGCCCCATGCGGTCGGTGCGCTGATTCCCGGCGGTGCGATCAACGCCACGCAGCCGATCGTGATGCGCGTAACCCGGCCGGCCAGCGACAGTACCTTGTCGCTGCTGGTGAAATTGATCGATCGTGCCGGACAGGGCAACCCGCCGCTGTCGCTATGGGCCGACAAGGTAGCGGCATGGTTCGTGGTGGTGCTGCTACTGTTTGCGGTGGTGGTATTCATGCTTTGGCAAGTGATCGATCCGGCGCGCGCCTGGCCGATCGCGATTGCCGTGCTGGTGGTGTCGTGTCCGTGCGCGCTGTCGCTGGCGACACCGACCGCGCTGGCAGCGGCAACCGACCGTCTGGTCCGGCTTGGCGTGTTGATCGTGCAGCCGCATGTGCTCGAAACCCTGCACCGATCAACCCATGTGATTTTCGACAAGACCGGCACGCTGACTTTCGGCAAGCCCCTGCTGCACCATGTCGAACTGCTCGATGCGGATTCGCGCACCCATTGCCTGCAGGTGGCCGCAGCACTGGAGGCGTCGAGCACGCATCCGCTGGCGGGGGCAATCGTGACGGCAGCCGACGGCCTCGAAAAACTGGCAGCACGCGAGGTGGCGCACCTTCTCGGCAAGGGACTCGAAGGTCTGGTAGGCGGCATGCGATACCGCCTCGGCAGCGCCGCATTCGTGCAGTCGATAAGCGGTCGGCCGTCCACCCTGGAATGCTCCGACGACGTAACATCGATCTGGCTTGGCAGCGAAGCGGGCTGGCTGGCACGCTTCGATCTGGCTGACAGCGTGCGCGACGATGCGCAGGACGTTGTGCGGTATTTCCAGGAACGGGGCAAGACCGTCATCCTGCTAAGCGGCGACCGCCAGGCCGTCGCACGCCGTGTCGCCGATCAGCTCGGCATCGACGCCGCGCACGGCGACCATTCGCCGGATGAAAAACTGGCCTTCATCCAGTGCCTGCAACGAGACGGCGCGATTGTGGCGATGGTTGGCGACGGCATCAACGACGCCGCCGTGTTGCGCGCTGCCGATGTCTCGTTCGCCATGGGCAGTGGCACGGCACTGGCGCAGATCCATGCCGATTGCGTGTTGCTGTCCTGCCGCCTGTCATCGCTGCGCGACGCAGCCACCACCGCAACGCAAACCAGCGCCGTGATTCGTCAAAACCTGGCTTGGGCCACTGTCTACAACGCGCTAGCGATTCCGGCTGCAGCGCTCGGATTTCTCAATCCCTGGCTATCCGGCATCGGCATGTCGCTCAGCTCGGCGGTGGTGGTGATCAACGCCTTGCGGCTGCGGCGATTGCCGCGCGGAGGCTGAATGGAAGCCTTATACCTGCTGGTCCCGCTCAGCATCATCATCGTCTTCATTGCGATCTGGGTGTTTTTCGGCGCGTCCGACAGCGGCCAGTTTGACGATCTCGAGGGGCCGGCGCTGCGTATCCTGCAAGACGACGACAGCGGCACGCCCGAGCGTTAGCTTGAACGCGATGCGGCGGCTCATTTTGGCTCATAGCAACGCATTCGGCCCAATTTGATTCACATCAAGGATTTTTAAGCGCCAGACTTCTACTCTCCTTTATCGATGGAATATTGGGAGCGTGCGAGTGGAAACAGGACTGAACTACAACTACAAGATTGTCAGGCAATTCACGATCGCGACCGTGGCGTGGGGCGTGATCGGTATGCTGGTCGGCGTCATCATCGCGGCGCAGCTGGCGTGGCCCGCGCTCAATCTCGACATCCCTTGGCTGACCTACGGTCGGCTACGACCGTTGCACACCAACGCGGTGATCTTCGCATTCGGCGTGTGCGGACTGTTTGCAACGTCGTACTATGTCGTCCAACGCACCTGCCAGGTCAGACTGTTCTCGGACAAGCTGGCGGCCTTTACCTTTTGGGGTTGGCAACTGGTGCTGATTTCGGCCGCCATTACGTTGCCGATGGGGCTCACGCGCGGCAAGGAATACGCCGAACTCGAATGGCCGATCACGATCCTGATCGCGGTGGTCTGGATCGCCTATGCGATCGTGTTTTTCGGCACGCTGGTCAAACGCAAGGTCGCGCACATCTACGTCGCCAACTGGTTCTTCGGCGCTTACATCATCGCTGTCACGCTGCTGCACGTGGTCAACGGTGCCAGCATGCCGGTGTCGCTTACCAAATCCTATTCCGCCTATTCCGGCGTGCAGGATGCGATGATCCAGTGGTGGTACGGCCACAATGCGGTCGGCTTCATCCTCACCGCCGGTTATCTCGGCATGGTGTACTACTTCATTCCCAAGCAGGCCGAGCGGCCGGTGTACTCGTACAGGCTGTCGATCGTCCATTTCTGGGCGCTGATCTTCACTTACATGTGGGCCGGCCCGCATCACCTGCATTACACCGCGCTGCCGGACTGGACGCAATCGATCGGCATGGTGTTTTCGCTGATCCTGCTGGCGCCGTCGTGGGGCGGCATGATCAACGGCATGATGACGCTGTCGGGGGCATGGCATAAGCTGCGCTCCGACCCGATTCTGAAATTTTTGATCGTGTCGCTGTCGTTCTATGGCATGGCCACCTTCGAGGGCCCGATGCTGTCGATCAAGACCGTCAATTCGCTGTCGCATTACACCGACTGGAATGTAGCCCATGTCCATGCCGGCGCGCTGGGCTGGGTCGGCTTCATTACGATGGGTTCGATTTATTACCTGATTCCGCGCATGTCGGGCAAAAAGGAAATGTGGAGCACGCGCCTGATCGATACCCATTTCTGGGTCGCCACCATTGGCATCGTGCTCTATATCAGCTCGATGTGGATTGCCGGCGTGATGCAGGGCCTGATGTGGCGCGCGGTCAATACCGACGGCACGCTGACTTACACCTTCGTCGAAAGCGTCAAGGCAACCTTCCCTTACTACGTGATTCGCTTTACCGGCGGCTTGCTGTACCTCGGTGGCATGCTGGTGATGGCCTACAACACGTTCATGACGATGCGTGACAGTAGCGCGGTCGCGAATCGGATTCCGGCACTGTTGCCGTCCCATGCTTGAGCTCAGGAGCCATCAATGAAATTTTCCCATGCATGGATCGAAAAGAACCCCTGGCTGTTGATCGGACTGGTATTGCTGGTCATCTCAATCGGCGGCTTGGTCGAAATCGTGCCACTGTTCTTCCAGAAATCGACTACCGAGCCGATTGCCGGCCTGAAGCCTTATTCGGCCCTTCGCTTGACCGGGCGCGACATTTACGTACGTGAAGGGTGCTACAACTGCCATTCGCAAATGATCCGGCCATTCCGCGCCGAGACCGAGCGTTATGGCCATTATTCGGTGGCGGGCGAATTCGTCTACGACCGTCCGTTCCAGTGGGGCTCCAAGCGCACCGGTCCTGATCTGGCGCGGGTCGGCGGTCGCTACAGCGACGAATGGCATCGCACCCATCTGGACAATCCGCGCGACGTCGTGCCGGAATCGAACATGCCCAATTATCCATGGCTGGCCAACACCAGTCTGGTGCCATCGGACGTGGTCCCGAAGATGCGTGCGCTCAAGCGCCTCAACGTGCCTTACACCGAAGAAGAAATTACCCAGGGCCCTGCCGCGCTGGAAGGCAAGACCGAACAGGATGCGCTGATCGCCTACCTGCAAGGCCTGGGCATCCTGATCAAGACGAGGAACTGACATGTCGATTGCAACCCTTTTCAACAACGCCAGCAGCATCATGACGGTAGTCAGCCTGGCCACTTTTCTGGGCATTTTGTGGTGGACTTTCGGCATCAAACGCAGCGCCGATTTCGATGCGGCCGCGTCCCTGCCATTCGCCGACGACAGCATGGATCTGCCGCAAGCGGAGCAACATCATGTCTGATTTCACCAATGATTTCTGGAGCATCTACATTGCGGTACTGACCTTGATCGGCATCGTCGGCTGCGGCGTGTTGCTGTGGTCGCAGTCGGTGCACAAAGTGGCACTGACGCTGGACCCTACCAAGGCCGGCGGTGCTGTCATACAAACCACCGGCCATGTTTGGGACGAGGACCTGACCGAACTCAACACACCGATGCCGCGTTGGTGGATGTGGCTGTTCTATATCACTATCGTGTTTTCGCTGGTGTATCTGGTGCTGTATCCGGGCCTGGGTGCTTACGCCGGACGGCTCGGCTGGCAGTCGAGCGGCGCTTATCAGGACGAACTGAAAAAAGCCGAAGCCGATTACGGCCCGCTGTTTGCCAAATACCAGCAGCAGGATTTGAAAGTAGTTGCAGCCGACCCGCAAGCGCATGCCATCGGCGAACGCCTGTTTCTGACCTATTGTTCCCAGTGCCACGGCTCGGATGCGCGCGGCAACAAGGGCTACCCGAACCTGACGGACAACGATTGGCTATACGGCGGCACGCCCGATGTCATCAAGGCGACCATCCTGCAGGGACGCAACGGCATGATGCCGCCGATGGGCGCGGCGGTTGGCAACGACACCGACATCGAAAATGTCGCCCATTACGTCATGAGCCTGTCGAATGCGACCACCGATCCGATCAAGACCGTGCTGGGCAAATCGAAATTCGCAGCATGCGCGGCCTGTCATGGCGCCGACGCCAAGGGCAATCAGGCACTCGGATCGCCCAACCTGACCGACAAGATCTGGTTGCACGGCGGTGGCATCGCGGCGGTCATGGAAACCGTTCGCAAGGGACGCACCAACGTCATGCCGGCGTTCAAGGATTTCCTCGGCGATGCCAAGGTGCATGTACTGGCGGCCTATGTCTGGAGCTTGTCGAATGAGAAGACAGATGTGGCGGGAAAATGATGAACCGGCGGACCAGGGACCGCGCTGCGGCTTCTCCGGTCCTGCGTTTCGCGCCCCTGCTTGGCCCTCCCACTGCCTGGGGGAGGGGATCGATCAGGTTGCTTGTCGGACTGCGCGTTTTACCCTGCGCGATCTGACGCCAACCGTTTAAAAAAGGCACCATGAAACACGCTGCCCCTGAAGTTTCGGTCATCAAGATGTACGCTGCGCGCGAGGAAATCTATCCGCGCGAGGCCAAGGGCCGCTACGCCAGCCTGCGTTGGGCGTGCGTCTGGCTGACGCAACTGGTGTTCTATGGCTTGCCATGGTTGAACTGGAACGGCCGCCAGGCCGTGCTGTTCGACCTCGGCGCACGCAAGTTCTACATATTCGGCATCGTGCTCTGGCCGCAGGACTTTATTTACCTGGCGACGCTGCTGATCATCTGCGCGTTCGCTCTATTCCTGATCACCGCGGTCGCCGGTCGCGTATGGTGCGGCTTCGCCTGTCCGCAGACGGTCTATACCGAAATATTCATGTGGGTCGAGCGCAAGATCGAAGGTCCGCGCAGCGCCCGCATTCGACTCGACAAGCAGCCATGGACCCTCGACAAGGCAGGACGCAAGACTGCCAAGCACGCCGTGTGGGGCGCCATCTCGCTGTGGACCGGCTTTACGTTCGTGGCCTACTTCACGCCAGCGCTGGCGCTGATTCATCAAGCCATCGGGCTGACGCTGGGACCGTGGGAAGCCTTCTGGATCCTGTTCTATGCATTCGCCACGTATGGCAATGCCGGCTGGATGCGCGAGCAGGTATGCAAATACATGTGTCCGTATGCGCGTTTCCAAAGTTCGATGTTCGACAAGGACACGCTGATCATTACCTACGACGAGCAGCGTGGCGAGCCACGTGGGCCGCTTGCCAAAAAGGAAAGCGTGGCGGCCAAAACCACCGGCGACTGCATCGACTGCTCGCTGTGCGTACAAGTGTGCCCGACCGGTATCGATATTCGCAATGGCCTGCAATATGAATGCATCGGTTGCGCCGCCTGCGTCGATGCCTGCAATACCGTGATGGCAAAGATCGATCTGCCGCCCGGCCTGATACGCTATTCCACCGAGCATGCGATGACCGGCAAACTGTCGCTGGCGCAGATGCGGCAGCGCGTGTTTCGTCCGCGCGTGCTGCTCTACACTGCACTTCTGGCGATCATCGTCTCGGTGTTTTTCGGCGCGCTGATCCTGCGCACGCCGCTCAAGCTCGATGTCATCCGCGACCGTGGCGCGATGGGTCGCGAAGTCGACGACGGCATGATCGAAAATGTCTACCGT
>JACMQD010000416.1 GCA_014377155.1 Herminiimonas sp. | reverse complement strand
TGTCTGGATACGGTGAGCGAAAGCGGCGTGATTGCGCCGTTTCCGCTGGGCCGCCATGATTTCTCGGGACGGCTGCAGATTTCACAAAAGCTGTACGGCCGTGAGTCGCAGATCGCGACCTTGCTGGAGGTCTTCGATCGTGCCAGCCGCGGACCGGCCGAGCTGTTGCTGGTGGCAGGCTATTCGGGCGTGGGCAAATCGGCACTGGTGCATGAGATCCAGAAGCCGATCACACAAAATCGCGGGATTTTTATCGAAGGCAAATTCGACCAGTTCAAGCGCGACATTCCGTATGCGTCGGTGAGCCAGGCCTTCAAGGAGCTGATCCAGCAACTGCTGACGCGCGGCGACGCCGTGGTCGCGCTCTGGAAAGAGCGAATTCTGGACGCGCTGGGCAACAATGCGCAAGTCATCATCAACGTGATTCCGACACTGGAACTGCTAATCGGTGCGCAACCGGCGGTGCTCGAACTGCCGGCGGCGCAGGCGCAGAACCGCTTCAATCAGGAGTTCCGCAACTTCGTCGGCACCTTCGCCAGTGCCGAGCATCCGCTGGTACTGTTTCTGGACGACCTGCAGTGGGCCGATCTGCCGTCGCTGCAATTGATGTCGCTGCTGCTGCGGGCGCCGGCCATGCCGCACCTGCTGTTGATCGGCGCTTACCGCGACAATGAAATCACGCCGGCGCATGCACTGCAACTGACACTGCAAGAGCTGCAAAAAGCGGGTGCCAGCGTGCACACGGTGACCCTGCCGCCGCTGGACCTGGGGCAGGTGACGCAGTTGCTGGGCGATACCCTGCACGCCAGTGCCGAGCAAGTCCATGCCCTGGCGCAGCTGAGCCTGGCCAAGACGCAAGGCAACCCGTTCTTCCTGAACCAGTTCCTGGCAACGCTGGTCGATCAGGACATCGTACGACCCAATGCAGCGGAAGGCGGCTGGCAATGGGACATCACGCAAGTGCAGCAAGCCGGCATTACCGACAACATCGTCGAACTGATGGTGGGCAAGCTGCACAAGTTGTCGTTGCCGACGCAACGGGTGCTGCAAGGTGCGGCATGTCTGGGCAATAGCTTCGACCTGCACATGCTGGCGGTGGTATGCGGCTTGGCGGAAACCGAGACGGCGCGGCTGTTGTGGGAAGCGATGCGGGAAGACCTGATCGTGCCGCTGGACGACCATTATAAATATGCGGAACAGGCGGCCAGTGCGCAGGAACTCAGCCTGTTGCCGGCGTATCGATTCCTGCATGACCGGGTGCATCAGGCAGCGTATCTGCTTAGCGACGATGCCGACAAGGCGGCGCTGCACTTGGCCATTGGGCGGCTGTGGCTGAGAACCTTTGGCGCCGATGAATTGCAGGTGCTGCTATTCGATCTGGTCAATCATTTAAATCAGGGTCGCGAACTGATGACGAAGCACGACGAACGCTTGCATCTGGCGCAGCTGAATCTGACGGCAGCACGGCGCGCCAAGTCGTCGGTGGCTTACAAACCGGCGTTGGGATATTTGCAGACAGCGCTCGAATTATTGGCGGGCGAAGAAAATTGGCGTAGCGAATACGACTTGATGCTGACCCTGCATCTGGAGGCTGCCGATGTCGCGCACCTTTGTGGTAACGCGATCGAGATGGATGCCTACATCGATAGCGCATTGCGTCATGCAACTAACTTACTGGACCGGGTCAAGGTACATGAAATCAGGATTCAGGCCTACATAACGCAAGACAAATATCTAGAGGTGGTCACAAGCGGATTGGCCGTTTTACGTTTGCTGGGCATCACTTTTCCGAAAAAACCCAATAAGCTGCATGTGGTGCTCAGCCTTGCGCAGACAAAACTGGCGTTCGCAGGGAAAAAAATCAAGGACCTCGGGTCGTTACCCAATGCGACCGATTTGCGCATCCTCGCCGCCAGAAAAATCCTTTCCAAAATCACCAGTGCTGCTTATTACGCACTGCCATTGCATTTCCCACTATTCAGGCTCAAAGCGATCAGATTGCTATTGCAATATGGTCACGCAGCGCCGACATCGGCGAGTGACTTTGCGTCGTATGGTTTGCTGCTTGGCGGCGTGTTGGGCGATATCGCGCAGGCGGATCAATTCGGCAACTTAGCATTGCAGCTTCAAGAGCGGCCTGAAATGGCAAGTGTCCGAAGTCGCACCACCTTCATCGTCCATGGCGGCATCCATCCATGGACCACGCCGCTCCATGAAACGATGGCACCGCTGACACGTAGCTATCTGGACGGTGTTGAGTTAGGCGATATCGAATTTGCCGCCAATGCCGGCGTGCTGTACTGTTTTCACGGTTTCTTTTGCGGCAATGAACTGTCGGTTCTGGAACGTGAAACCGCAAACTATCTGCAAGTGTTGCCGTGGCCGACCTCGCGTGATGTTTGCGCGGTCCTGCACGAGGCGATGCTGACACTGATCGATCCCGATCCTGATCTCCCTCTTTTGCAGGGGCTTAAGAGCGAGCATGCGCATCGTGAGGGTGAGTTGGCTTCGGCTAAAGACGAGTCCCTTGTCTATGCTGCAAAGTCATTCATGTTCCAGTCATCGAGCACGAAGATGATCATGGCTTATTTGTTTCGTGACTATCGAGGCGCGGTGGAAAGTGCGCTGCAGGCAGAAAAGCTCGCTGGCGTGACAGTAGGCTATGTCGGTGTCGCCATGTTTTATTTTTATAGTTCATTGGTGCATCTTGCCGTACTGGGGACGCTGACCCGTGTAGAGCGAATCAAGGTTCTTCGAAAAATAAAGCGCAACCAAAAAAAGTTGCACCATTGGGCACATCATGCACCATACAACTTTCTGCACAAATGGCACTTGGTCAACGCCGAGATCGCACGTCAGACCGGTCGGCCGCTAGACGCTAACAGCTCTTATGAACAAGCAATCGAATTGGCCAGGGAGCATAACTTTTTGCAGGAAGAAGCATTAGCCAAAGAGCTTGCAGGTGAACACTATCTGGCACGGGGATATACATCGATCGCCCTCCTGTATTTGACTGAAGCGCAGCAGGGTTACCGCAACTGGGGCGCACATGCCAAAGTCCGTGATCTCGCCGATCGCTACCCCGAGTGGCTCGCGGTAAAAATGGTTTCGGAAGAGTCGTTTGCTCGGGTAACCGGTACGATTAGCATAACCAATACCGCCACCACTTCCGGCATGGCTGGCATGCTTGACCTAGCCACTATTACGAAAGCTTCGCAGGCACTGTCGCAGGAAATCGTGTTGGAACGGCTGCTGAAACGGCTGATGTTGGTAGCGGTAGAAAGCGCCGGTGCGCAGCGAGGCATTCTGCTGTTAAAAAAAGGCAATGACTGGTTTCTGGAAGCGGAAAAATCGGATGCACAGGGCGAAGCAAAAGTAATGCAATCGATCGCGTTGGATACTGCACAACAGGACACATCGCCCGTGCCGCTATCGCTGTTTCATTACGTAGCGCATACCAAAGCTAGCGTAGTACTTCATGATGCATCGAAGGACAAGCTCACTGCCAATGATCCCTACGTGCAAAACAACGCGTCGCGTGCGGTATCGATCGTGCCGATCCTGCATCAGGGCGACCTGATGGGCATGCTCTACCTGGAAAACAATGCCGTGTCCGGTGCATTTACCGAAGGCCGTCTGGAAGTCCTTCATCTGCTGGCGTCGCAAGCGGCGATTTCGATCGAAAATGCCCGCCTGTATGCCGATATGGAAGAGCGTGTTGCCGCGCGCACGTCAGAACTGAAAGCCATGTCACTGCGCGACGAACTGACCGGCGTGGCCAACCGCCGTGCTTTCGATGAGCGCCTGCAAGAAGAACTCGGCCGTGGCCGCCGCAATCGGCAACCGGTATCGTTACTGATCATCGACATCGACCATTTTAAAAAGGTCAACGACAGCTTTGGACATCCGGTCGGCGATGCCTGCCTGCGTCTAATGGGCGCCGCGCTGAACGCGCAATGTCACCGCAGTGCCGACTTCGTTGCACGTTATGGTGGCGAGGAGTTCGCCATGATCTTGCCAGACACGGACACGTCGCAGGCGATCGTTTTTGCCGAACGGGTACGCGGCGCGGTCGCGCAAATTGTTCTGGAAATCGGCGAGGTCAGGCATCCGATCACCGCCAGTATCGGCGTGGCGAGCGACATTGGTAATGCAAACACCACGCTGGCCGAGTTGATCTCCCATGCCGACCGCAGCTTATACGCGGCCAAGGCAGCGGGGCGCAATTGCGTGATCGCTGCCGACCAACAATTCGAGGCGGTATCTTGACAATGTTGGCTGAGTCCCGCAAACCAGCGGTCGCGGCGGCCTTAACTGGTTACGCGATAGACAGCCTGCTATACGAAAGCCGCCAGTCGCGCATCTATCGAGGCCAGCGTCTGGTCGATGCGGTACCGGTGATCCTCAAGGTTTTGAGCGACGACTTTCCCTCACCCGAGAAGCGTGCGCGTTTTCAGCAGGAATACGACCTGATGCGCAAACTGGCGTCGGATGGTGTGCTTCGCGCGTACGATATGGAGTTCCGCCATGGGATTCAGGTCATGGTGCTGGAAGATTTCGGCGGCACCTCGCTCAACAATCTCGACATCCACGCCAATCTGTCGATCGATGCATGGCTCAAGCTCGCAGTGCGCGTGGCGGAATGCCTAAACCAGCTGCACCAGCATCACATCATGCACAAGGATATCAATCCGGCCAATGTGGTCTGGAACCGCAAGAGCGGCGAAATAAAGCTGATCGACCTCGGTATCGCCACCGAACTGACGCGCGAGGTGCCGGAAGTACGCAATCCCGATCGGCTCGAGGGTACGCTGTCGTACATTTCGCCCGAGCAGACCGGCCGCATGAACCGGGCGATCGACTATCGAACCGATTTCTATAGCCTGGGCGTGATGTTCTATGAAATGCTGAGCGGTCAGTTGCCGTTTGTCTCTGGCGACGCGCTGGAACTTGTGCATGCCCACATCGCCCGGGTGCCGGCGCCGATCGAACAGCTCCGGCCCGGCATTCCCCCGATGATCTCGGCGATCATCGCCAAGCTGATGGGCAAGACCGCCGAAGAACGCTATCAAAGCGCGACTGGCTTGCAGGCCGACTTGCAGACTTGTCTGGATACGGTGAGCGAAAGCGGCGTGATTGCGCCGTTTCCGCTGGGCCGCCATGATTTCTCGGGACGGCTGCAGATTTCACAAAAGCTGTACGGCCGTGAGTCGCAGATCGCGACCTTGCTGGAGGTCTTCGATCGT
>JACMQD010000415.1 GCA_014377155.1 Herminiimonas sp. | reverse complement strand
GTTGTCACCGTATCAAATCCACTTGTAAAACTTTTAAAAAATGTGGCCATTTATGATCAAAATTCTGTGCAAATTTCTTGCAGACACAATTTATGACATTTCCAAGGCACAATTAATGTAAAATTTTACTGGAAATAAACATTTACATGCAGCTTGTTTTTTAATTGATTATTAGCAATTTTATCAGCGCAGTTTATTGTTCCCTTTATTGCCCGCCCGGCGGGTCATCAAGCGTGATCCGAGCTGACGGCAACTGGAGATTCGATTCATGTTGAAACGATGATGGCGAGCTAGTTGCGCATGCCGGTCGGCCCAGAGGAAAACCTGTTATGAATGATCCATCCAACGTTGCATCGGCCACACCCGTTGTTCGCTTGGCCATCCGGGGGCTGCCAAATCTGACCGACAGCATGACCGCCGGCGGTCTTTACGTCTTGATCGCTGAAACGCCGCCAGCGCGTTTTCCGATTCTCGCCGCCAGTATCGGCACGGCGCTCAACGACGAACTGACCTGTTCGGTCATCGTTCCATCCAATCCTGAAATGTTCCTCGAACGGATCGAATCATTCGGCTATTTCGACGCGTCAGCGCTGATCGAAGCACATCGCCTCAATGTTTTCGTGACGCAGAGCGAATTCCCCAAAAAGATGTTCCGTTTTGGCGCCGATAGTTTCGTGCGTGAGCTGGAACAGTTCAATATTCCCGAAAACAGCTATCTTTTGTTCGACCAGGCCGACGAACTTCTTAGCCTGCACGATATTTCATTGGCAGTGGACCAGATCGACATATTGCGAAAATGGTTCGAAAAGCGTCGGGTCACGGCATTATTGGTCTTTACGCGCGCCACCGAGGCCCACGGCGCGACCATCAATGCACTCATGGACAATCTCACGGGAATGGCACGCCTCGGCAGTGACCGCGACGGCCTGCAACTGACTTTCGATTACTGGCAGTCCTCCGAAGGTACGATCGCGGCGAGAAATTACCACCTCATGCGCCTCGACAACGGCCTCTATGAAGCGACGACCCGCGTCGCGTCTTCGGAGCAGACCCTTGCCGATGGCAATGGTGAATCCCACATCGAAGCCGACGAAGGCGAACCGCATTTCTTTTACATGGACCCTGACCTGGGCAGTCTGGCCAAGCAAATGCCGGGCGTCTGGCAACGCGTCGATACGCTGGTGGGCATGATGCATGCCACGCGCAACACGCGCTCGGCCACCTCGATCCTCAGTTTTCAGCGCGATACCAATTTGCGGCAACTGGCCGAAGCCGTGCATACCCTGCGCTTGACTCTGGGACGGCAGGCACGCATCGTCGTCCAGGAAAAAGGTGCATCGTTACGCTATCAGAACGAAGCGTTGCTGCTGCGCCTGGGGATCAATCTTGTCGTGCATCGCGATGTCCCGACCAGTCGCCTGCCGCTCCTGCTGGAGGCCCTCAAGGGACAGATCTTCAACCGCGATGTCGATATCAATTTTGAAGCGGCGCTAGCGAGCGTCCTGCCGACACGGTTGCGCGGGTATCTTGCGCCGCTTCGGTTCGCGCGCGAAGTCGACAGCATTCTCGACCGCGCCGAGACGCTTAACATCCCGTGCGCCATGATCGTCGGCAAGCCGGCAGATGCGCGCAACATCGTCGACATCATTGCCAGTAGTGGCCTGTCGCGACCCGGCGACCTGATTTCTTCCGATGGCGAATTCTGTTATCTGTTTTTGAACGCTTGTCCGCAATCGGTCATGCTGGTGACGCTGCAAAGGATTCTGGGCATGCCGGTCGATGCCGCGTTCGACGATGTGCGCTTCATGATTCGTCGCGAGGAAATCCAGCCGGAACTGGCGAGCTTGGCGCGCAGCGCGGAGCAACGTGATTTGCCGGATTACTCCAGCATCTTGAGCAACATGCAGCCAGCCGAAGACGTGGTGGCGCCAGGCGAGACACAGGAATTTCCGCAGGCTGCTTCGGCACAGGACAACGATGCCAGCACAGTAACCAGCACAATACCCAGCGTTGATCCGGCGAGCGTTTCGCCATTTTCCGGGCGCAGCCGCGTCGATTCGATTTTCAGCACGAAATATGCCGCAGTAGCGAAGCCGAAACCTGCTGTCGATTTCGGCAGCGCCAAGGTAGCCGCTCTGCCAACGCCGGTAGCCGACGCAGCGATCCCGAACGCGCGCTCGCGAACCCAAGCTGAAGCATCGCGTTTTAGTTACGATAATGCCCGCAACGATCAGGCTTTCGGAAAAAAAGAAGCGCCTCGCGCGACCCGCACCGCTGCTGCACGCTCGACCGTAGCGCCGGCCGATGATGTTGTCAAACAGGTCGGCGTCTGAACGTCGCCGCGATGGCGAAATGCGACGCAGGCGACGCGACCGCGAAGCTGCGCATCCATGAAATGAACCGACCCTGCCTAATGCAGGATGACGAATAAGTCGCGACACGCGCTTGCCCCCACAGACTTTTTTTGCGACAAAAATGAACCAGAACCGAACGCCACGAACACTCCGATCGATTCCAGTCAGTTGCCTTGCCTTATTGTCGGCTTCGTTGGTCCCACTCGCCTTGTGCGTCGCCCTGCCTTCCGCTCTGGCGGCACCCAAGGACGTCCCAGCGGATGCTGCTCTGGAGTTGCACAAAAAAGGGCAGTATCAGAACGCTGCAACCCGCGGTCTGTCCGATCTGTTATTACAACCGTGGAACCACGAACTTCGCTTCATCGTCGCCGACAGTTTACAGCGAATCGGAAAAAACACCGAGGCCAGCACGCAGCTCGAAGCGCTCGAAGGCACCGCTTATGGCGAAACCGCGACAACGCGGTTAAATGCGTTACGGATGCTGGAGCGCGGGCCGATTGCGCAGGCGCCTGTGTCGGGCACGGCACCAACATCGGCGGCTACTGCACCGGCGACCATGCAGCTGACCCCGACAGCACCGCCGTTCGTCATCAAACCACTGTCACAAGGCCAGAATGTAACGCCGACCGGCGCCAGTGGCGGCGTGCCGATCCAAGCGGGATCAGGCAGCGCCGACGATACCGTCCAGGCCAAGCGTAGTCCGGCGGCGCAGCGTATTGCGCAATTCAATGCCAAGGAAAACTACCAATCGACCGGCACCGAAGGCTTGGCCCTGCTGGCGTCCGAAAAGCCGGATGAAGAACTGCAACTGATCATCGCCAACAGCCTGGCGTGGACCGG
>JACMQD010000414.1 GCA_014377155.1 Herminiimonas sp. | reverse complement strand
TGTGGATACGTGCCGACGAAGGCGGCGGGAATGATCGCGAAATACTTGTCAATGTCATTGGCGATCGAAAAGGTCGTCAACGAACCGCGCGTCATCAGCATTTGCTTGCCGATCTCGACGATCTCCAGCAATTTGGTCGGATTCGAATCGAGGTCGACCATGTTGCCCGCCTCTTTCGCTGCCTGGGTACCGGAGTTCATCGCCACGGCGACATCGGCCTGGGCCAGCGCCGGGGCGTCATTGGTACCGTCACCGGTCATGGCGACTAGTCTGCCCTGAGACTGATAGTCGCGGATCAGCTTTAGCTTGTCTCCGGGCGTCGCTTCGGCAAGGAAATCGTCGACGCCGGCTTCGGCAGCGATTGCCGCTGCGGTGAGTTTATTGTCGCCGGTGATCATCACGGTCTTGATGCCCATGCGGCGCAATTCCGCAAAGCGCTCCTTGATGCCGCCCTTGACGATGTCCTTGAGCTCGACCACGCCCATTACGCGACCGTCGTCGATGACTACCAGAGGCGTACTTCCACGGCGCGAGACATCGTTGACCAGTTTCGCCATTTCGGACGGATACGGCATGCCTAGTGCCTCCACATGCTTGCGCACGGAGTCGGCCGCTCCCTTGCGCACCTGGCGTTCATCGATATCGACGCCGCTCATCCGGGTATTGGCACTGAATGGAATGAAGACTGCATGCAGGGAACTCATCTCGCGCTCACGGATATTAAAGCGTTGCTTGGCCAGTACCACGATGGAACGACCTTCCGGTGTTTCATCAGCCAGCGAGGCCAGTTGCGCTACATCGGCGAGTTCTTGTTCGGTCACGCCAGGCGCTGGAAAAAAACCTGCGGCCTGACGGTTGCCGAGCGTGATCGTGCCGGTTTTGTCGAGCAGTAGGACATCCACGTCACCGGCCGCTTCGACTGCACGGCCGGAAGTAGCAATGACGTTTGCCCCCATCATGCGGCTCATGCCGGCGACGCCGATGGACGACAGCAGCGCCCCGATCGTGGTCGGGATCAGGCACACCAGCAACGCGATCAAGACTGTGACGCTGACAGGTGAGCCGGCACCGGCTGCCGCCACGCCGAACATCGAGAACGGCAGCAGCGTGACCGTGACCACCAGGAACACGATCGTCAGCGCCACCAGCAGAATCGTCAGCGCGATTTCATTGGGCGTCTTCTGGCGCTTGGCACCTTCGACCATCGAGATCATGCGATCGAGGAAAGTTTCGCCGGGATTGACGGACACCCTGACCACCAGCCAGTCGGACAGTATTCGGGTTCCGCCAGTCACGGCAGAAAAGTCGCCGCCTGATTCACGGATCACCGGCGCAGATTCGCCGGTGATGGCGCTTTCATCGACCGACGCCACACCCTCGATCACCTCGCCGTCGATGGGGATGACGTCGCCGGCTTCGACCAGGATGGTATGACCCTTGCGAAGGTCGGCACCGGGCATAGGTAGCCAGGTCGTGCCGTACTTCGGTGTCGCCAGCGATTTTGCCATGACGGTCTGTTTCAGGCCGCGCAATGACGCGGCCTGCGCCTTGCTGCGCCCCTCTGCCAGCGCTTCCGCAAAATTGGCAAACAGCACCGTGAACCACAGCCATACCGATATAGCCAGGATGAAGCCGCTGCCGGTTTGCTCGGCATTGCTGAGCGAACGGAAATACATCAGCGTGGTAAGAATACTGCCGACGTAGACGACGAACATGACAGGGCTGCGCGCTTGGGTGCGCGGACCGAGCTTCATGACAGCGTCGCCCATGGCCGGCCAGATCAGGCTGGCATCGAACAGCGTCAGCGTCGTGCGTGACGTTGCTGCCGGTGTAACCGTTTTTGTTTGAGGCATCATTGTTTGAGACATCGTGGACTCCGTGGCCTTTGATGGTTATTTTGTGTAAAGCTGCAGGTGTTCGACGACCGGGCCAAGGGCCAGGGCAGGAACGTAGTTCAGTACGCCGACAAGCAGCACCACCCCGACCAGCAGGCCGATGAAGATCGGACCATGGGTCGGCATGGTGCCCGGATTGGTGTCGAGCCTGGGCTTGGCAGCAAGCGCGCCGGCAATTGCCAGAATCGGGACGATCACCGCGAAGCGACCAAACCATATGGCGATGGCCAACATGATGTTGTAGAACGGCGTATTGGCAGACAGGCCCGCGAACGCGCTGCCGTTATTGTTGGCGGCCGAGCTGAATGCGTACAGGATTTCTGAAAAACCGTGCGCGCCGGGATTGGCGATGCCGGCCTTGCCGACGTCGAGCATGACGGCGATGGCGGTCCCGCCCAGCACCAGAACCGGCGTAATCAGGATGGCGATCGAGGTCATTTTCATTTCATAGGCCTGGATTTTCTTACCCAGATATTCCGGGGTGCGTCCGATCATGAGGCCGGCAATAAAGACCGCCATGATGGCGAATACGAGCATGCCGTACAGGCCCGAGCCGACGCCGCCGAAAACCACTTCGCCCAACTGCATCAACAGCATCGGCACCATGCCGCCGATCGGTGTAAACGAGTCATGCATGGCGTTGACCGCGCCGCAGGAAGCTGCCGTGGTGACAGCGGCGAACAGGGCCGATGCCGAAATACCGAAGCGGGTTTCCTTGCCCTCCATGTTGCCGCCCGCCTGCAGCGCGCTGGCGCTTTGGTCGACGCCGAGCGCCACGAGGTGCGGATGGGCAGCCTGTTCGGCACCCATGACGACCAGGGCGGCAGCAACAAAAATCAGGCTCATCGCTGCCAGCACCGCAATACCTTGGCGCTGGTCACCAACCAGTCGGCCGAACGCAAAACAAAGGCCTGCTGGAATCAGGAAGATCGCCAGCATTTGCACGAAATTGGATAACGGCGTCGGATTTTCGAAGGGATGCGCCGAGTTGGCATTGAAGAAGCCACCACCGTTGGTGCCGATCATCTTGATCGCTTCTTGCGAAGCCACCGGTCCCATGGCAATGGTTTGGGTCGTTGCGACGACGCTCTGCATGAGCGCCTGTCCTCGCGCATCCTTGAGTGGTTGACCATCCGGGCCAGTCTTGGGGACCGAATAAGCAACAGGATCGATCAGTTGAACTTCCTGATAAGCCGAGAAATTCTGGATCACGCCCTGCCCCATCAGGAATACCGAGAACAGCAGTGACAACGGCAGCAGAACATAGAGCGTGGAACGCGTCAGATCGACCCAGAAATTACCGATCGTCTTTACAGAACGTGCGCTGAACCCGCGTATCAACGCAAAGGCCACTGCCATGCCGGTTGCGGCGGAAAAGAAATTCTGGCCGGTCAGCGCCAGCATTTGCGTCAGGTAGCTCATGGTCTGTTCGCCGCTGTAGCCTTGCCAGTTGGTGTTGGCAACGAAACTGACCGCGGTGTTGAATGAGGAGTCGGCGCTGACATTGGCCATTGCCTGCGGATTGAGCGGCAGCCAGACTTGCACGCGCTGCACGGCAAACACGAATAACGCGCCGATCAGGTTGAAGACAAGGAGCGCGACAGCATAGGATTTCCAATTCATGGCAGTGTCGGGCGAAACACCACCGGCTTTGTACAACAGCCGTTCGATTCGCGCCAGCCAGTGCAGTCCGGGTACCGCGCCACCGTCGCCGACCCGAGCCAGGACTACGCCAAGCGGCCAAGCCAGGGCAAGGAGCACTACCAGAAAGGCGCCCAGGAGCGCCAGAGATTGCATTGTCATCACAGCGCCTCCGCATTAAGCAATGCACGGATCAGATAGGCCAGCAGACCTGCGGCGACAAACGCGCCAATTTGCCAGATCTCCATCACTTTTCTCCAAGCTTGTCGCAGCCGGCCGCGAGCGCCCAGGTCAGGGCGAAAAATAGCACCATTGCACCGATATACATTGCATCCATCTCGTTCTCCTTGTAGGTCTGGTTTCGATAGACCAAGCGTATCGCTTACCGTCTAAAAACTTTGTAAAGACTTGACCGTCTGCCGTAAACAAACCGTAAAAATCGGCATGTTTCGGCTAGCTGATGGCATGCTTGTGGAGCGGTGGGAGGCTAGAACACGATGATGCGACGATGCGATGATGCGACCTCACACGAGGCGTACCAGTGCGCCCCGCAACAGAGACAATCTGGTAGCTGCTTGAAAATATTTGCAGACCGAATGGCTGCCTGTAAAGAAAGATGCGCAGCGGATCAGGCCACACATGGTGGCCGCGCCCGGCAGCGCCTTGAAACGCTTGTTTAGCGCTTGGATATGCGGGCAAATTCGCCGCTGTCGATCAACCGCTGCAACTCGACTGCGCCACCAACGAGGACGCCCTTGACGAAGACCATCGGAAACGTCGACCACCCGGTCCACATCTTGAGTGCATTGCGACGTCGCCACTGGCTCAGGTAGCTGCCGTATTCAATGTACCGATACGGTACCTTTATCTTGTCCAGCGCCTGGCGGGCTTTTTTCGAGAAAGGATTCTGGGCCATGCCGACGATAACCACCATATCGCTGGCGATTGCCGACTGCACTTCGGCCAGAATGTCCGCATGCAAGTCGGTGATGACCTGCCGGATGGCGGGATGGATGTTGGCTTCAGCGAGAATCTTACGTGGCATGCAATACTCCTGGTGATCGGACGATTAGCGGCATCGGGTACCCGCAGTCACATGGACTGCGAGTTGATTTCGAGTCGATGGGGAGACAGTATCGACGATGATGCCCATGCCCTTGCGACGTGATTAGCAGAGCGCTTAGAAATCGATCTTGTCGCCCGGCTCCAGCGTCAACACGGTCGTCGTGCTCTTGCCCAGTGCAGCAATATACTCGGCCGTCGTGCCTTTTAAAACGGGCGTTGTGCCGAAATGAATCGGGATCGCATACTTCGGTTTCAGGTAGTCACGCGTAGCCATCGCGGCATCCTTCGGGTCCATCACGAAGTGGCCGCCGATCGGAATCAGGATCAAGTCTGGTTTGTAATATTCGGCGATCATTTTCATGTCGCCGAACAGACCGGTATCGCCCATGTGATAGATCTTGAAGCCGTTTTCCAGCTCGACAATATAGCCTACCGGTTCACCTCCGACGTGAACCTCTTCCTTGTTGGTCGCGGGGTTTTTCCAGCCAAGTTCGGAGCTATGCTCTGCATGCACGGCCGTGATCTTGATTTCAGGACCCACCGGTGTGACCGTGCCGCTCTTGCCGAACCGCACCGCTTGATTCGTCGGAAGGATGTCCAGTGCGACGACCGATTGCATCAGACCAGCCGGGCCATGCACGGGAATATTGTGCATCTTGGCCAACGCCGGCGCATCGGCAAAATGATCGAAATGGCCATGCGTAACGAGAATGACATCGACCTTGCCAAGTGACTCCAGGCGCTTGAAACGCTCCGGCGTCTTCGGATTACTGGTCAACCAGGGATCGATCACGATTACCTTGCCGCCCGGCGAGGTAATTTTGAACGCAGCCTGTCCGAGCCAAAGCACCTCGGTCTTGTTTTGCGCGAGTACCGGGATGGAAACGCTGACAAGGAGCGTGGTCAGCGTAGCGAAAAACGCTTTTTTCAGATTCATTTTATTTTTCTTTCAGCGGTTTGAGTTTGAAAATAGTAACCGCTTTCGCGTCATTTCACCGTCTATCCTTTCGTGTCAGGCAAACAGGGTCGGTACATTTGGTTACGCAGCTTACGGATTGCGCATAGCGCCGATACAGCGTTTAGGTTTTACTTCTCGCACCAACCCAATTAAAACGGTGATGCAAATGCACTGTCTGCATAACGGGATTTAACCGCCGCTCCACTACCGAGATAGGAAAACCAAATGAAATCGACACTAATTGCCGGATCCTTGCTTGCTACTGCTCTTTTTGCCGGCATTGGCATCTTGCCTGCGATGGCACAAAATACCAATACACCGAATATCGATCGCGCCCAGCAGGAACTGAATGGTCGCATTCAGCAAGGTTTAGCAACCGGCCAGCTCGCTCCTTCCGAGGCGCAAAACTTTTACCGTGGCACACGCGAAATCGAAGACCGTGAAAATCGCTACAAGGCAGATGGATCGGCCAGTCCGCAGGAGCGTCAGAATTTGCGTGGGGATCTCGAGGCACTGCGTGCGGACGTCGAGCGCAGCATCGCCCGGCCGCGCGCATTGCCGCCCCGAGCGACCGAAACCCCCGGTATCGATAATCGGAAAATGCGCATCCAGGATCGAATCGACGAGGGCGTGCGCGCCGGCAGTATCACGCGCGGCGAGGCGCGTCGCCTGGAGCGTCGGGAGCGTGAAATCGCGAGGCTGGAAGCGCGCTACAAAGCCGATGGCGTCGTCACGCAGCAAGAGCGACGCGAGTTGAGGGCGCAACTGACTACCTTGCAAGATGATGTGGAGCGCATGCTGGGCAATGACCGCCGCGACCGTTACAACCGCTAAGGTCAAGTAAACAGATGTTGTACCGGCACCGCCCCAGACGGTGCCTACTTGGAGCCCGGATTTTTCGTTAGTCCGGGCTTTGCTATTTGTCCATGATATTTTTTTGTCGATGCGGTTAGTTCGCTAGCGTACAGACCCGCAAAACCACACACTCTAATGTCTATCGCACGTGCAACAATTTCGAGACCTTATTTTGAAGACCCGACAATACCTTTCCGTCCTGATCACATGTGCGACCTGCGTAGCTGCCGCCAATCTGTCAGCTGCCACCGCCGCGCCGTCGATGAACCCGGACACGCTTACCGATACCCAGCGCGCGAAACCTGTGGGGCC
>JACMQD010000413.1 GCA_014377155.1 Herminiimonas sp. | reverse complement strand
GGTGTCGTAGCCGACGTCCGACATGCGTGTAATGATCTGCCCCGTCATGGCCGGCGCTTCGCCGATGACCACGAACAGACGGCCGCCGACTTTCAATTGCTTCAAAAAAGCCGGCTGCATCAATGGTAGCGAACCTGACACCACGATGACGTCATACGGGCCGGTATCCTTGCCGGAATCGTTCCAGCCCTGCGCGCCATCGCCGAGTACCACGTCGACATTGAAGATGCCGTAGTCCGCGAGATTTTTCTCTGCCAGCGCCTTGAGCTCAGGATTGATTTCGACCGTGGTGACCTGGCGCGCCTTGTAGGCCAGCAGCGCCGCCATGTAGCCGGAACCGGCGCCGATTTCCAGCACATGCTCGTGTTTCTTGATCTTCAGTTCTTGCAGGATGCGCGCTTCGAATTTCGGCATCAGCATGTTTTCGCCGCCGGGCAGCGGGATTTCGGCATCGGCGAACGCCAATGCGCTGTAGGCCGCCGGCACGAAAGCTTCGCGCTTGACGACCATCAGCAGTTCGAGCACGTCCTGATCCAGGACATCCCAAGGGCGAATTTGCTGCTCGATCATTTTGTAACGGGCTTGTTCGATATTCATGTGCTGTACTCAATGGCTAAAAATGTAATTAACGGGATTTTATCAAACCAGATCTTTATCTAGAGCACGTTCGGTAAAATGTTGTCCGGACCGAGCGTGCCACTTATGCCTGGCCCATTCTGTAAAGTCGTCCAGATAGGTGTAGATCACGGGTACCACGACTAGTGTCAGCAGCGACGACGTGATGATGCCGCCGATGACGGCCTGACCCATCGGCGCGCGCTGCTCCGATCCCTCGGCCAGACCGAAGGCCAGCGGCACCATGCCGAACACCATGGCCAGCGTGGTCATCAGAATCGGCCGCAAGCGCACATGCGCTGCCTCCAGCAATGCCACTGTGCGCGTGGCGCCGGCGCGGCGCGACTGGTTGGCGAAATCGACCAGCAAGATCGCATTTTTCGTCACCAAGCCCATCAGCATGATGAAACCGATGATCGAGAACATGTTCAGCGTGGACCGAAAGAACATCAGCGACAGGAACACGCCGATCAGCGTCAGCGGTAGCGCCGACATGATCGCCAGCGGCTGCAGGAAACTGGCGAACTGCGACGCCAGGATCATGTAGATGAAGATCACCGCCAGCAACAGCGCCGACAGCGCATAGCCGAACGATTCCTGCATGTTCTTGGCCGAGCCGCCGATCTGGTAGCGATAGCCGGGCTGCCAGTTGATGCCGTCGAGCGCTGCCTTGACGTCCGCACTGGCCTGGCCTGCCGAGCGCCCGACCACATTGGCCGACAGTTCGACTTCGCGGTTGAGGTCGCGGCGGTTGATCTGGTTGGCACCGAACGACGGCGTGATGTCGGCGACCTGGCGCAGGGGTACCATTTTCGGCGAGCCGTCGGCATTGAGCTGAGTGCTCGACAGCATCAGGCGCGACAGGTCGTCGATGGTGTTGCGGTCGGCCGGTGCCAGCCGCACATTGACGTCGTAGTTTTCGTCGTCGGGTGCGCGCCAGGTGCTGGCGGCTTCGCCGGCCAGAAGCGGGCGCAGCGCCAAGCCGATCTGCGCCACGCCGACACCGAGATCGGCGGCCAGTTCGCGACGCGGCTCGACGGCGATAGTCGGCTTTTCCGCCTTCAGGCTGGAATCGAGATCGACCACGCCGGGTACGGCGCGCATCCGGCGCTGCGCTTCTTCCGACAATTTGGCCAGCTGCTTCAAATCCGGCCCTAGCAGGCTCAGGCGCACTTGCTTGTTGTCGCCGCCGACGCCGTCGAGGGTACCGATATGCGTTACGGTGATGCCAGCCACTTGTGACAGCCGGGCGCGCAGCGGGATGCTCATCTGACTGGTACTGCGGCTGCGTTCCTTGCGCGGCGTCAGGCGTATGAACACCGAGGCGTAGCTCTTGCCCTGCGCGGTGCCGGTATTGACGGTGGTATAGGTATCGACGACCTCGGGAAATTCACGCAAGACGCCTTCGACCTGACGTGCCTTGCTCTCGGTGAATTCCAGCGACGAGCCGACCGGCGTGTAGAACGTCACGCCCGTCTCGGAATAGTCCGCCTGCGGCACGAACTCGCTGCCGATCAGGCCAGTGGCGGGAATCGCCAGCCCGACGCCGAAGGTCGCGACAGCAATCACCAGTGTCAGCAAGCGGTGCCGTAACGACCATTTCAACAGCACCTGGTAACCGTCGGACAGCCACTGCACCAGTTTTTCGAATTGCTCCAGCACGCGGCCGATCGTTTTGGCATAGAAACCCTGGCGTGGGCCATGGACGCCATGCGCGGCCGGGTCGGGCCAGATCGCCGATAGCATCGGGTCGAGCGTAAACGACACGAACATCGAGATCAGCACCGCAGCGGTGACCGTGATGCCGAACTGATGAAAGAAGCGGCCGATGATGCCGCCCATGAAGCCCACCGGCAAGAACACCGCGACGATCGACAGTGTCGTCGCCAGCACGGCCAATCCGATCTCGGCAGTGCCGTCGAGGGCCGCAGCGCGGTGGCTCTTGAAGCGGCCGCCGACTTTCATGCCGGCGTGGCGCACGATGTTTTCGCGTACTACGATGGCGTCGTCGATCAGCAGGCCGACGCACAATGACAGCGCCATCAGCGTGATCATGTTGATGGTGAAGCCGAACATGTTCATGAACAGGAACGTGCCGATCAGTGCCACCGGCAAGGTCAATCCGGTAATCACGGTCGAACGCCACGAGTTCAGGAACAAAAACACGATCAGGATCGTCAGCGCCGCGCCTTCGAGCAGCGTGCGGCGGACGTTTTCGACACCCACCCGGATCTGACGCGAGCTGTCCTTGATGACTTGCACCTTGACGCCGGGGTAGAGCGCCTGCATGGTCGGCGCCAGGTCCGCCAGCGCTTTTTGCAGGCCATCGGCAACCTCGATGGTGTTCTGGCCCTGTGCCTTGAGGATGTCGAGCGCCAGCGTGCGCTGACCATTGTAGAGCGCCAGGTTTTCCTGTTCCTGTTGGCTATCGACGACGGTCGCCACTTGCGACAGCAGCACCGGCTGGCCGCCGCGGCGAGCCACGATGATCCGGCCGAATTCGGCGGGCTCTTTGATGCGGCCCTTGATTTGCACCACCTTCTCGTCGGCCAGCGAGCGGATGGCGCCGGTCGGCAATTCCTGATTTTCGTTGCGGATGGCATTGATGACCTGATCGACGCCGATGCCGAGCGATTCCATTTCATTCGGCTTGACATAGATTTCGATCTCGCGCTTGACGCCGCCGACCAGCGCCACCGAGCCGACCCCGCGGACGTTTTCCAGGCGCTTCTTGACCACCTGGTCGGCAATCGTGGTCAGTTCGCGCAAGCTGCGCTGCTGCGTGCCGGCGTCATTGGTGACCGAAATTGAAAAGATCGGCCGGTCGGCCGGATCGTAGCGCGTCACGCGCGATTCCTTGACCTCTTTGCGAAATACCGACTTGATCAGCGCTACCTTCTCGCGCACGTCCTGCGCCGCCTGCGCCGGATCGACCGTCAGCGCGAATTCGATGATTACCACCGATGAGCCTTCGTAGGAGCGCGACGTCAGGCTGTTGATGCCGCTGATGGTGTTGACCACTTCCTCAATCTTGCGCGTGATGTCGCTCTCGACCGTTTCCGGCGACGCACCCGGGTAATCGGTTTGTACCACCACTACCGGAAACGTAATGTCCGGGAACTGGTCGACCCGCAGCCGCTGATACGAAAACAAACCCAGTACCACGAAGGCGACCATCATCATGGTCGCCAGCACCGGGTTGCCGATACTGATACGCGTGAACCACATGGCTCAGCTCCCCTTGATTAGTTTGACCGGTGTACCGGGTCGCAGGTTGCCCATGTTGCTCTTGACGATTTGCGCACCGCTGGCCAGGCCGCTGACAACCTCGACCGCGTCGCGGTCGCCGTCATTGCCGCGCACGCCGAGCGTGACAGGCTTTTGTACCAGCTGGTTGTTTTCGATCGCGTAGACATACGTCCGGCCGCCATCGGACTGGATCGCCGATTGCGGTGCGGTCAGCACGCCGGCTTTTTTGGACAGCGTCAGTTGCGCTTCGCCGAACATGCCTGAGCGCAGCAACCGTTGCGCATTGTCGACTTCGATGTAGGCCAGTATCGAGCGTGATCCGGCCTGAGTCGCCGGATTGATGCGCACTACCTTGCCAGCCAAAGATTTGCTTAGCCCCTCGACCCGTACCTGCACTTCCTGTCCGACCGAAATGTTGACGATATCGGTGGTCGGCACCGCGGCTTCGAGTTCCATGCGCTGCAAGTCGACCACATCGAGCAGGCGAAAATCGACTGATACCTTTTCCCCTGGCTGCACGCTGCGGCTGCTGACCACGCCCGAAATCGGTGCCCGCACCGTGGTATCGTCCAGCAGCTTGCGCGCCACGTCCAGCGTGCTTTGTGCCGATGCCACATTGGCACGGGCGATGTCGAACTGGCTGGCGGCATTCTCGAAGGCGTTTTGCGAAATGAAGCCTTTTGCAACCAGTGCCTGATTGTTGTCGCGCGCCTTGGCGGCGATGTCGAGCTGGCCACGGGCCGCCAGCAGCGCACCGTTGGCCTGGCCGGCGCGCGATGCATATTCGTTGGTGTCCATGCGCACCAGCACCTGGCCGGCCTTGACGGTTTCGCCTTCGCGCACCAACACCTCGCGTACTTCGCCGGCCACCTTGGCCTTGACCGCCGCCTGGTTGACCGCGCGCAGCGCACCCGACAGCGCGATCAGCTGGCGCAGGTCGTGCGCACCGACCAACGTCAGGTCGGATGGGAGAAATTCCAGTGCTGAAGGCGCCGCCGCGACCGTCACGACGGGCGCCGGTTTTCTGACCACGGCAGCGCCAGCGGCGGCGGCGATCAACAACACGACAAGGCTGATCCAGAGGGTGCGGCGCTTCATGGTACGGACTTCCATGGTACGGACTTCATCAGGCAGGCTCTTTCACGACGCCGTGCAACAGCACGTCGATAAAATTGTTGAGGTAGTCATCCGGCACGATCGGCTCGACCCGGCATGAATCGAAGGAATGCTTCCACATCATCAGCATCAGAACCGAGGCGCAAATAACATTCGTAGTCTGCTTGACATCGATGCTGCGAAATTCCCCGCGCTCGATGCCACGTTCGAGCATGCGGCAGATCATCGAATTGCCCCGAGCGATGACTTCGTCGTGATAAAACTTCGCCACGTCCGGGAAATTGCCGGATTCGGCCATCATCAGCTTGGTAATGCCCGACATCTTGGTGTCGCCAATGCGCTCCCACCAGCCGCGCACGATGTCGCGCAACAGTTCCGCGCTGGGACCGTCGAAAGTGCCGACCATCTGTTCGGCCTCGCCTATCACCGGCAACACGGTTTCGCGTACCATCGCCATGAACAGGTCTTCCTTGTTGGTGAAGTACAAGTAGAGCGTGCCCTTGGAGACACCGGCATGCTTGGCGATATCGTCGAGCCGCGTGGCCGCATAGCCGCGCTCGACGAACAGATCGAGCGCAGCGGCCAGCAGCTCTTGCGGGCG
>JACMQD010000412.1 GCA_014377155.1 Herminiimonas sp. | reverse complement strand
CTGCTTCAAGTGCCACCAGGGTTTCGGTGGCGATTGCTTCGATTTCCGGGACGATCAGGTCGGGCTGCTCGAGCGCGATCAACGCCGCCAGCGCCGTACCGTCCGCCATGTTGATGACGTGTGCACGATGGGCCACTTGATGGCCTGGTGCATTCGGATAACGGTCGACGGCGATAACTTCCACGCCCAGCCGCTGTAGCGAAATAATGACCTCTTTGCCGAGCTCGCCGGAGCCAAGCAGCATGACCTTGACTGCCGATGGGGTGAGAGGAGTACCAAGTACAAGAGATTTCTTCATGAGGGCAGGGAAGCAAGAGAGAGGAGGCCGCGGGACCGGAATGGTAGAAACGGCAAGGAGTTTTTTTGAACGATACCAAATCGCGCGCCGTTTGGACAGTATTACATTGGTCCTGTTGCGCCACTCGATAACTCTTCAGGCAACAAAAAAGCCGCCAGAATTTCCTGGCGGCTTTTTGACTAGCGCTACGACGTACTGCAGATCAGGTTAGTCCTTGGCGTAGATATCGATATCCTTGGTTTCCTTGACGAACAGCATACCGATGACGAAGGTAATCGATGCGAAGATGATCGGATACCACAGGCCGTTATACATGTTGCCAGTCTGGGCGACGATCGCCAAGGCCGTGGCCGGTAGCAGACCACCGAACCAGCCATTGCCGATGTGGTACGGCAAGCTCATCGACGTATAACGGATGCGGGTCGGGAACATTTCTACCAGCATCGCCGCGATCGGGCCGTACACCATGGTTACGTAGATCACCAGCAGGGTAAGCAGCGCCACGATTTTCATCCATTGCGCACTCATGAAAGGAATCGGCTTCGCTTTTGGCGGATAACCAGCTTCTTTCAGCGTGTCGGCGACCGATTTCTTGAACTCGGCGTCTTTGGCCTTGGCCTGATCAGGCGGCAACCCTTGCGAGGTGTAGCCGGTAATGATCTTGTCGCCGATGGCGATCTGTGCCGGCCCTGTGCCTGGTGCATTGTCGTAGCTCACCGAATTGGCCGCCAGAACCTGCTTGGCGATATCGCATGAGCTGGTGAACTTTTGCACACCGGTCGGATTGAACTGGAACGAACATTCTTTCGGATCGGCCGTGACAACTACTTTGTTCTTCGCTTGGGCGGCAGCCAGTTCCGGATTAGCGGCTTCAGTCAATGCCTTGAAGATCGGGAAGTAGGTCAGCGCCGCGATCAGGCAACCTGCCATGATGATCGGCTTGCGACCGATCCTGTCCGACAGGGAGCCGAAAATAATGAAGAACGGCGTACCGATCAGCAACGATACCGCGATCAGGATGTTGGCCGTTGCGCCATCGACCTTCAACGCGCCAGTCAGGAAGAACAACGCATAAAACTGACCGGTGTACCAGACAACCGCCTGGCCCATTGTCAAGCCGACCAGCGCCAGGATGACGATCTTCAGGTTTTTCCACTCGCCGAAAGACTCGGTCAGCGGCGCCTTCGATGTCTTGCCTTCGGCCTTCATCTTGGTAAATGCCGGCGATTCATTCATCGACAGGCGAATCCAGACGCTGATCGCCAGCAGGAAGATCGACACCAGGAACGGCACACGCCAGCCCCAGGCAGCAAAAGCGTCTTCGCCGATTGCCGTACGGGTACCCAGAATTACCAGCAGCGACAGGAACAGGCCCAGCGTTGCCGTGGTCTGAATCCACGAAGTGTAAGCGCCACGCTTGCCATGAGGCGCGTGCTCTGCCACATAGGTCGCCGCACCGCCGTACTCGCCGCCGAGCGCCAGACCTTGCAGCAGGCGCAAGCCGATCAAAATAACCGGTGCAGCGATGCCGATGGTAGCGTAGTTTGGCAGGATACCGACGATGAACGTCGACAAGCCCATGATCAGGATCGTCACCAGGAAAGTGTATTTGCGGCCGATCATGTCACCCAGGCGACCGAAGAAAATGGCGCCGAATGGTCGTACGATGAAACCCGCTGCGAACGCCAGCAATGAAAAAATGACTTGCGAGTTCGGATCGAGATTGGAGAAAAACTGCTTGCCGATAATGGCAGCAAGTGTCCCGTACAAATAAAAGTCGTACCATTCGAACACCGTACCTAGCGACGACGCGAAAATGACTTTTCGTTCCTCGGCGGTCATGGTGCGGGGCGTGGTTTGGGCTGTCGCCATGCTTGTCTCCTCTAATTATGAAATGAAGTGCAAAATCGATTCATGTAATTCATGCACGTTTGGAGTGTGCGACGCGAACCTTACATAAGGCTTGCAGTAAACTTACAGAAGCTTACAAATGACAATTTTTTGCGCTTTCGCAAAAACCGCTTCGACGCGTTGCTGAAAGATCGAAGAAACATGAACAATTTGCGAACGACCGTACTAAATTATGATATTCTGATATTTCAGTAAGCTGCGCATCGCCGGAATCTGGTTCGGGATGCAGCGCCACATTCAGCTACCGTCGTTGAACACCGACCATCACAAATCAATTTCATATTAGGAGACTCACATGACTGACGCCGTCATCGTATCCACCGCCCGTACCGGCCTTGCAAAGTCCTGGAAAGGCGCGTTCAACATGACTCACGGCGCGACATTGGGCGGTCATGCGCTGAATGCAGCGATCTCGCGCGCCAAGATCGAAGCTGGCGAAGTCGAGGACGTGGTGATCGGCTGCGCCAGTCCTGAAGGTGCGACTGGCGGCAACATCGCCCGTCAGATTGCCCTGCGTGCAGGATGTCCGGTGTCCACGGGTGGTATGACGATCAATCGTTTTTGTTCGTCCGGCCTGCAAACCATTGCGACTGCAGCCCAACGCATCATCGCCGGTGAGGGCGACATCTACGCTGCCGGTGGTGTCGAGTCGATTTCCTGCGTACAGCAGGAAATGAACATGCACATGATGGCGGAAGTCTGGCTCAAGCAAAACAAGCCGGAAGTCTACTGGCCGATGCTGCAAACCGCAGAAATGGTCGCCAAGCGTTACAAGGTCAGCCGCGAGCGTCAGGACGAATACGGCGTACGCAGCCAGCAGCGCGCATTCGCCGCGCAAAACGAAGGCAAGTTCAACGACGAGATCGTGCCGATGACCACCATCATGGGTGTAGCCGACAAGGCGACCGGCATGCTGGTCTCGCGGGAAGTAACGATTTCGGCCGACGAAGGTATCCGTGGCGACACGACATTGGAAGCAGTTTCGAAGATTCGTTCGGCAGTCCCGGGCGGTGTCATCTCTGCCGGTAACGCCAGTCAGTTCTCGGATGGCGCGTCGGTCGCGATCGTCATGAACAGCAAAGTCGCCGAAGCAAAAGGCCTGCAGCCGCTGGGTATTTTCCGCGGTTTCGCGGTGGCCGGCTGCGAGCCGGACGAGATGGGTATCGGCCCGGTCTACGCCATCCCGAAGCTGCTGAAGAAAGCCGGCCTCAAGGTCGAAGATATCGGCCTGTGGGAATTGAACGAAGCGTTCGCCGTGCAGGTCCTGTATTGCGCTGACACACTGGGTATTCCGATGGAGCGCCTCAATGTCAATGGCGGTGCGATTGCCGTCGGCCATCCGTATGGCGTGTCGGGTGCCCGATTGACCGGCCATGCGCTGATCGAAGGCAAGCGTCGTGGCGCCAAGTATGTGGTCGTGACCATGTGCATCGGCGGCGGCCAGGGTGCGGCGGGTCTGTTCGAAGTCTGCTGACCTTTATCGGCAATGGCGTAGTCATTCGTGTCCACGCTGTTACATAGTGTCGGCCAGCCGCAGCGGTTGGCCCGACCGTCTCTGAAATGAATCATGCGTCCGTGCTTCGATTCCGTTGCATGGGCAAAGGCTGACCATGCAATCAAAGATTATCTCCCGGCGCGACCTCGACTTCCTTTTGTTCGAATGGCTCGATGTCGAGTCGCTGACGCAGCGTGAGCGGTTCGCTGATCATTCACGCGAAACCTTCAGCGCCGCCATCGACACATGCGAGCAGATCGCCACCGACCTGTTTGCCCCGCACAACAAGAAGAATGACCAGAACGAACCGCATTTCGACGGCGAAACGGTACACATCATCCCGGAAGTCAAGACTGCGCTGACGGCGTTTTCCGAGGCCGGACTGATGGCCGCCGGTCAGGACTTCGACAGCGGCGGCATGCAGTTGCCGTGCGTCGTAGAGAAAGCCGGTTTCGCCTATTTCAAAGGCGCCAACGTCGGTACGTCTTCGTATCCTTTTCTGACTATCGGCAATGCCAACACGCTACTCAAGTGCGGCACGCCGACGCAGATCGAAACCTTCGTCAAGCCGATGCTGGCAGGCCGTTTTTTCGGTACGATGTGCTTGTCCGAGCCACAGGCCGGATCGAGCCTGTCGGACATCGTCACCCGCGCCGAACCGCAAGCCGACGGTACTTATCGGCTCATCGGCAACAAGATGTGGATTTCGGCCGGCGAACATGAATTGTCGGAAAACATCGTCCATCTGGTGCTGGCCAAGGTGCCCGACGCCGAGGGCAAGCTGATCCCCGGCGTCAAGGGCATTTCGCTGTTCATCGTGCCCAAGAAGCTGGTCAATGCCGATGGCTCGCTAGGCGAGCGCAACGATGTCGTGCTGGCAGGCCTGAATCACAAAATGGGTTATCGCGGCACCACCAATTGCCTGCTCAATTTCGGCGAGGGCAAGTTCAAGCCGGGCGGTAAAGCCGGCGCGATCGGCTATCTGGTCGGCGAAGTCCACAAAGGACTGGCGAACATGTTCCACATGATGAACGAGGCACGCATCGGTGTCGGCTTGGGCGCGGTCATGCTGGGTTACACCGGTTATCTGCATTCGCTCGACTATGCGCGCAACCGTCCCCAAGGACGTCATCCGCTCGCCAAGGACCCGGCCAAGCCGCAGTTGCCGATCGTCGAGCATACCGATGTCAAACGCATGCTGCTCGCCCAAAAGGCCTATGTCGAAGGCGGTCTCGCACTTGCCCTGTACTGCTCGAAACTGGTCGACGATGAACGGACCTCTACCGCCCCGGACGTTCGCGCGCAGGCCACGCTTTTGCTCGATATCCTGACGCCGATCGCCAAGTCATGGCCTTCGCAATGGTGCCTGGAAGCGAACAACCTGGCGATCCAGATTCATGGCGGCTACGGTTATACCCGCGAATATAACGTCGAACAATTTTACCGCGACAATCGCCTGAATCCGATTCACGAAGGCACGCATGGTATTCAGGGCCTGGATCTGCTCGGACGCAAAGTGACGATGCAAAACGGTGCTGCCTTCAAGGCGCTCGCGGTCGAAGTGCAGAGGACCATTGAACACGCGCTCGCAGTGCCGGAACTCGCAGCATATGCGAAGTCACTCGGTACGGCCCTGAAACGCATCGACGCCGTTACGCAGACACTGTATGGCGCGGGCGACATGAACAAGACGCTCGCCAATGCCTCGCTGTATCTGGAAGCGTTCGGCCACACGGTCGTCGCGTGGATCTGGCTCGAACAGGCCTTGCTGGCGGTCGGCAAAACAGGACACGACGCTGATTTTTATCAGGGCAAATTGCAAGCGTGCGCCTATTTCTTCAAGTGGGAATTGCCGAAGGTGCACCAGCAACTCGATTTGCTCGAAACCATCGACACCACCACGCTCGATATGCAGGACGCGTGGTTCTAACTTTCCCCAACGAAAGAACGCCATGCTCAGGCACATCGTCATGTGGAAGCTGAAGGACCATGCAGAAGGTAACGGCAAGGCCGCCAATGCGATCAGGATGAAAGAATTGCTCGACAGCTGTGCCGGAATTGTTCCCGGTATTGTCAAATTCGAATCGGCCATCGCGCAGGACGGACTTGAAGCCACCTACGACGTGGTGCTGTATGTCGAATTCGAATCGAAAACGGCGCTCGACGCCTATCAAATGCATCCAGCGCACGTCGCCATCAAACCATTCATCGGCGCAGTACGTGAAGCGCGCCAATGCATGGATTATGAAATTTGACTAAAACAGACTAAAACAATAACCAGCACAGGAGACACCATGCGTACTACACAAGAACTTTTCGATCTGACCGGCAAGACCGCATTGATCACCGGCGGTTCGCGCGGCCTCGGCTTGCAAATCGCCGAAGCGCTGGGCGAGCAGGGCGCCAAGATTGTCCTTTCGTCGCGCAAGCAATCCGACCTCGACGAAGCGGTGGCGCATCTGAAGGAGCGCGGCATCCACGCCAGCGCCATTGCCGCCGACCTTTCACAGGAATCCAGCGTCGGCCCATTGGTGGCCGAGGCGATCAAGCGGCTGAATCATATCGACATCCTGGTCAACAATGCCGGCGCAACATGGGGCGCACCCGCCGAAGACCATCCGATCGAGGCATGGGACAAGGTCATGAACCTTAATATCCGCAGTATTTTCATGCTGTCGCAGGCAGTCGGCAAGCAGTCGATGATTCCGCGCCGTTATGGGCGCATCGTCAACGTCGCCTCGATCGCGGGCCTCGCTGGCAACGGCCCGAATTCAATGCAGACGATCGCCTACAACACGTCGAAAGGTGCGGTAGTCAATTTCACCCGCACTCTGGCAGGAGAATGGGGCCGTTACGGCATCACCGTCAATGCATTGGCACCGGGCTTCTTCCCATCGAAGATGACCAAGGGCGTGCTGGAGAAGTTCGGCGCGGAAGACCTGGCGCAGCACGCGCCGCTGTTGCGCATCGGTGATGACGAAGACTTGAAAGGCGCGGCCTTGCTGTTCGCATCCGACGCTGGCAAGCACATTACCGGCCAGATCCTGGCGGTCGACGGCGGCGTATCCGCAGTCTGAGCATCTCAATGGATACTTCCGTACCTCAAGCGTTTCCGATCGATATTCCGTTCCTGCACGACCTCGGTGTCGAGTTCCTGGGCATGCAGGACGGCCAGGCCCAGGTCGCGCTCAATCTCGAGCCGCGTCACATGAACAGCTGGCATGTGACCCATGGAGGCATCATCATGACACTGCTCGATGTTGCCATGGCGATGGCGGGGCGTTCGCTCGAACCGGAAGCACAGGGCGGCGTCACGATCGAAATGAAAACCAGCTTCATGCAACCCGGCGGCCAGGCCGGCGACCGCGTCATCGCCAAGGGGCGCGCGTTTCATCGTTCGACAACGATGTGCTTCTGCGAAGGCGACCTGTGGGTCGGCGACAAGCTCGCCGCCAAATCCATGGGTACCTTCAAATATCTGCGCCGCGCCAGTGCTGGCGCGCGGCTCGACAAAACCTACATTAGCGATTAACCCAAAGGCTCCCATGACAACTTATCAGCGTCTCGTTCTCGCTTCCCGCCCCGAGGGCGAGGTCAAACCCGACAATTTCCGTCTTGAACATGCGCAGGTGCCTACCCTGAAAGACGGCGAAGTACTGGTGCGCAATCACTACCTGTCGCTCGATCCATACATGCGCATGCGCATGGAAGACGCCAAGAGTTACGCCGCGCCGCAACCGATCGGCGATGTCATGATCGGCGGTACCGCCGGCGAAGTGGTCGAATCGAAGAATGCCCGCTTCAAGCCGGGCGACAAAGTGGTCGGTATGCTCGGCTGGTCCGAGATGGGCGTGTCCGACGGCGTCTTGCTACGCAGCGTCGACACCACTCACATTCCGCTGTCGGCCTACCTTGGTTCGGTCGGCATGCCCGGCATGACTGCCTGGTACGGCCTGACACAGATCATGCAACCGAAGGAAGGCGAAACAATCGTCGTCTCCGCCGCAAGCGGCGCGGTCGGCAGCGTCGTCGGCCAGCTTGCCAAACTGCGCGGCTGCCGCGCGGTCGGCATTGCCGGTGGCGCCGAGAAATGCGCTTATGTCGTGAATGAACTGGGCTTCGATGCCTGCATCGACTACAAGGCCGGCAACCTCGAGGCCGACCTGAAAGCAGCGACGCCAGACGGTGTCGACGCGGTGTTCGAGAATGTCGGCGGCCCGGTGTTCGAGGCGACGCTGGCGCGCATGAACCCGTTCGGACGTATCGCCATGTGCGGCATGATTTCGGGCTACGACGGCGAGCCGATGCCGATCATGAATTCCCGGATTTTCCTGACGATGCGGCTGACCATGCGCGGCTTCATCGTGTCCGAACATGCGGATCTGTGGCCACAGGGTTTGAAGGAACTGGGCACGCTGGTTGCGACTGGCAAGATTAAATTCCGCGAGTCGATTGCGCAGGGTTTGCCGGCGGCGCCAGAGGCGTTCATTGGATTGTTGAAGGGCAGGAATTTTGGCAAACAATTGGTAAAGCTGGTTTAACTAACTAGCCAAACGGTCTTGTCGGTACACGGTCGCGCAAACCTGAAACGCTTGAAATTTAGCGAACCATAGCCCGCACCTGGAAGGGAGCGGTCTATGGGTGGGAGTGGAATGGCCGATCCGACATGAATACGTCTGGTGCGCTGTATTCCCATCCCGACCCTGTATTCGAGGCGGAATGAAATAGTTGGCTGACATGCCGCAGTTAGCTGTTTTTGCTAACAGCGGACAAGAGCCAAGCAGTCATTTGCCCGACCGATTCGACTAATCCAATCAAACCAATCTGGAGCGCCCATGTCCGACATCATTTTTCATCATTACCCGAATTCACCGTTTTCTGAAAAAGTCCGCCTCATTTTCGGCTTCAAGAAACTGGCTTGGAAATCCGTCATCGTCCCGGTCATCATGCCCAAGCCCGACCTGACGCCGCTGACCGGTGGTTACCGGCGTACGCCGGTGATGCAGATCGGCGCCGACGTCTATTGCGACACGGCGCTGATTGCCGACGTTCTCGAGCGCATCGCGCCGACGCCCTCGTTGTATCCGGTCGCCATTGCCGGCGTTGCCAAGACCGTTGCGCAGTGGGCCGACACAACGCTGTTCTGGACCGCGATTGCCTACTCGTTCCAGCCAGCCGGCCTCCAGAGCATGTTCGGCAGCCTGCCACCGGAACACGTCAAGGCATTTTCCGCCGATCGCGCTATCTTACGCGGTAACGCGCCGCGCATGTCCGTGCCGGAAGCGACCGGTCAGTTGACTGCTTACCTTGCGCGTTTCGAAGAAATGCTGGCCGACGGCAAGCCCTATCTCCTCGGCCAAGTTCCGACCATCGCCGACTTTTCCGTATATCACGCGATCTGGTACGTGCGCCGCGCCACGGCGGTAGCCGGCATTCTCGATGCTGCACCCAAAGTCCTTGAGTGGGCTGACCGTTTGGCCGCAGGCGGTCACGGACAAATGGAAAAATTGAGCAGCGAAGAAGCGCTGGCGATTGCAAAATCATCGACCGCGGCCGATACCCGCGACGCGTCCTTCATGGATACCCACGGGGTCGCACAAGGCGATCGAGTGGCCATCATGCCGACCGATTACGGACTCGATCCGGTCGAAGGTGAACTGGTACTCGCCAGCGCCAACGAGTTTGCGGTGCGTCGCAGCGACGAACGTGCCGGCGAAGTAGTCGTACATTTCCCGCGTATCGGTTTTCAACTGAAAAAAATCTAACAACACAAACGGAGACAACATGAAAAACTTCACGGACAGAGTCGCCGTCATCACCGGCGCCGGCAGCGGCTTCGGTCGCGAATTCGCCACCATCGGCGCCCGCCTCGGTATGAAACTTGTACTCGCTGACGTCCAGCAGGATGCGCTCGACAAGGCCAAGGCAGAGCTCGAAGCGCAGGGCGCGCAAGTACTGGCGATGCATTGCGACGTACGCAAGGCCGAGGACGTGCAAGCCCTGGCCGATGCCACGATGGCAAAATTCGGCGCCGTGCATTTGGTGTTCAACAACGCCGGCGTCGGCTCCGGCGGACTGATCTGGGAAAGTACCCAGGCCGATTGGGAATGGGTACTGGGCGTCAACCTGTGGGGCGTGATCCACGGCGTGCGCATCTTCACGCAACTGATGCTCGAATGCGCGAAAAAAGAGCAGGGCTTCGAAGGCCACATCGTCAATACCGCGTCGATGGCCGGCTTGCTCAATGCACCGACCATGGGCGTCTACAATGTCTCCAAACATGCCGTCGTGTCGCTGTCGGAGTCGCTCTACCAGGATCTGAAACTGGTCGAAGCACCGATCAGCGCCTCGGTGCTATGTCCGTACTTTGTCGCCACCGGCATTCATCAATCGCATCGCAATCGTCCCGATGACGTGCAAAACGACGCGCCCGCTACTGCCAGCCAGCGCGCAGCGCAAGCCATGTCCGACAAAGCGGTCACGTCCGGCAAGGTCTCGGCAGCGCAGGTCGCCGAATGGACTTTCGATGCGATTCGCGATGACCAGTTTTATATCTTCTCGCATCCAGGCGCGCTAGGCAATGTGCAGACCCGCATGGAAGACATCGTCCTTCGTCGCAACCCGAGCGACCCGTACGCTGCCGCGCCGCATGTGCGCGAAATGCTGCAGGCAAAGCTGAAAGCCTCCTGAACCCCGGTGTATCGACATGGAGAAAAAATCATGACTGCTGCAATCGAGTCCGGACAATACGCCACGCTGTCGAACGGCACGCGCCTGCATTACGCCAGTGCTGGCCAGCGGGGCAAGCCTCTGATGTTATTCGTACATGGCTTTCCCGAGTTCTGGTATGAATGGGAGTCGCAGTTAGGAGAATTCGGTCAGGACCATTTTGCCGTCGCGCCGGACTTGCGCGGCTTCAACCTGTCGGACATGCCGACCGACTTGTCGGCTTACAAGGCCAGGCACATCGTCGACGATTTGCGTCTGCTGGCGGCGCATCTTGGCTACGAAAAATTCGTGCTGGTGGCGCACGACTGGGGTGGCGCCATTGCGTGGAACCTGGCGATTGCAATGCCGCAGATTCTCGACAAGCTCATCATCATCAATGCGCCGCATCCCTACTTGTTCATGCAAGCGCTGGCCAATGACCCGGCGCAAAAAGCGTCCAGTGACTACATGAACTGGCTGCGTGCGGAAGGTTCGGAGACGGCGCTGGCAAAAGACGATTTTACGCTGCTGGGCGGCTTCTTCAATAAGCTGGGGGCATCGGATGTAGCGTGGTTCAAGGATGGCGTGCGCGACAAGTATCACGAATGCTGGTCGCGCGGACTGACAGGCGGCGTCAATTATTATCGGGCCTCGCCGCTGCATCCGCCCACCGACGATCATCCGGGGCCGCTCAACCTGCAGATGCACCCGGAGAACTTCCGGGTGCGGGTGCCGACCCGTGTGATCTGGGGTGAGCGTGATGTCGCGTTACCGGTAACCTTGCTTGACGGCCTCGAGGCAGTAGTCGACGACTTGCGCATCGAGCGCATCCCCGAAGGAACGCACTGGATCGTGCATGAACAGCCGGAACGGGTCAGTCGTCTGATCCGCGGGTTCCTGGCAGAGTGATAAACGCGTGGGCGCGGATTCTTGTGTCCACGTGTAGTTCGTGTGCCGCTAAAATTAGAGTGTTCCTTACAATCGGGTAAACCCCTCTCGATCGATCCGGCCGAATGCGGCATAATCCACGCCAAGTCAATTAACCTGGATCGATTCATGTCACGGTCAGATTTTTCCTTTTTCCATCCGCTTCGGGTGCGCTGGGCCGAAGTCGACATGCAGGCCATCGTTTTCAACGGCCATTACCTGACTTATTTCGACGTCGCGTTTACCGAGTACTGGCGGGCCACGGGCTTGCCGGGTGTACTGCAACAGGCGCGCGACGGACGTGAGATGTTTGCGCGCAAGGCAACCATCGAATATGAAGGGTCGGCCCGTTTCGACGACATGATCGACATCGGTGTCCGCTGCGCTTCGCTGGGCCGCACGTCGATGCGTTTTGTGCTCGAAATCTATCTTGGTGACACCCGTTTGATCGCCGGCGAATTGATCTACGTGTACGCCGATACGACGCTACGCAAAGGCGTGCCGATTCCCGATGACTGGCGTGACGCGATCGCCGCAGTCGAAAAGCTTGTGCCGGTGACGGCATGAAGGTATCGCTAACTTGTGGCAACTGGGATACCCAGCGTGTCGATGCTCGTGCGGTGCGTTTCGATGTGTTCGTGGTCGAGCAAAAAATTCCGGTCGAGCTGGAATGGGATGATCTCGATCCGATGTGCCTGCATGTGGTGGCCTGCGACGAAACCGGGCAGGCGGTGGGTACCGGACGCCTGCTGCCTGACGGCCACATCGGCCGCATGGCGGTGATCAAGGCGGCGCGCGGTTTCGGTGTCGGTGGGGCGATCATCGAACTGT
>JACMQD010000411.1 GCA_014377155.1 Herminiimonas sp. | reverse complement strand
TGAGTGATGACGGAATTCAAAAAGGCGCGATCCTGATGCTGGCGCTGGGCGAGGACGAGGCGGCCGAAGTGATGAAGCATCTGGGTCCGCGCGAGGTGCAAAAGCTCGGCGCGGCGATGTCGACCATGAAGGCGATCCAGAGCGAGGAGCTGGAAGCGGTACTGGCGGATTTCATGACCGAAACCGCGCAGAACACCTCGCTCGGGCTCGATTCAGACGAATACATTCGCAGTGTGCTGACCAAGGCGCTGGGCGACGACAAGGCGGCATCGCTGCTCAACCGTATTCTCGGTGTACGCGACGCCAGCGGCATCGAAAGCCTGAAATGGATGGATGCGCAATCGGTCGCCGAACTGATCCGCAACGAGCACCCGCAGATTATCGCCACCGTGCTGGTCCACCTCGAGCGCTACCATGCGTGCGAAGTGATCGGCCACTTTACCGAGCGGCTGCGCAACGACGTGGTGCTGCGCATCGCCACCCTGGACGGCGTGCAGCCGGCCGCCCTGCGCGAACTCAATGAAGTGCTGACCAAACTGTTGACCGGCAACGAAAGCCTGAAGAAAAAACCGATGGGCGGCGTCCGTGCCGCGGCCGAAATTCTCAACTTTCTGAGTGGCGAAAACGAAGCTTCGGTGATGACCAATCTAAAGAACTACGACGGCGACATGGCGCAAAAAATCATGGATGAAATGTTCGTGTTCGATAACATCATGGATATCGACGATCGCGGTATTCAGGTCATGCTGCGCGAAGTGCAGTCCGAATCGCTGATCGTCGCACTCAAGGGTGCGAGTGCCGACTTGCGCGAAAAGATTTTCAAGAATATGTCGCAGCGTGCCGCGGAAATGATGCGCGAAGACCTCGAATCCAAAGGTCCGGTGCGGCTGTCGGAAGTCGAAGCGCAGCAGAAAGAAATTCTGCAGATCGTGCGCCGTCTGGCAGACGAAGGCCAGCTCATGCTAGGCGCGAAAGGCGAAGATGCCTATGTCTGACCTGCTGCCGAAGGAACAGCAGTCGGCGTACCAGCGTTGGGAAATGGCGTCGTTCGGCGACGAGCGACCGAGCGCGCAACCGCCGCCGCAGCCACCGCAACCGGCCCGGCCGAACATCGAAGAAATTGCCCTCATTCGCGAAGAGGCGCATGCCAAGGGTTTTAACGAAGGCATCGGCGACGGCTTTACGCAGGGCCACGCCGCCGGCCTCGCTGCCGGACGTGCCGAAGCCGCGCAAGAACTGCTTCATCTGCAGCAAATCGCAGAGGGGTTTGGTACGCAGGTGGCCAGCGCCAACGAATTGATTGCTGAAGACTTGCTCAACCTAGCACTCGATCTGTCGAAGGCGATGCTCAAGTCTGCACTGAAAATCAAGCCCGAAATCGTCTTGTCGATCGTGGGCGACGCGATCCGCTATCTGCCGACGCTGCAGCAACCGGCGATCCTGTTCCTCAACGCGGACGATGCGGTGCTGGTGCGCGAGAACATGGGCGAAGAACTGTCCAAGGCAGGCTGGCGCGTGGTCGAGGAACTGCACATGGAACGGGGCGGCTGCCGCGTCGAAACCGCCAGTAACCAGATCGACGCGTCGGCGCCGACACGCTGGCAGCGCATTTCTGCCGCATTAGGCAAGGAATCGGACTGGCTGGCGCAATGACCGGCATGCCGCCCGCAAGCCAGCGCTGGCAAGCCTATCTGCGTGATTGCAGTGAACTGGTGGCCATCGCCGAATCGATGGAAGTGTCGGGCCGCGTCACCCGTGTCGCCGGCCTGGTAATGGAAGCGGTCGGGCTGAAACTTGCGGTCGGCAGTGCCTGCACGGTGCCATTGCCAAGTGGTGCGCGCATCGAAGCCGAAGTAGTCGGCTTTGAAAACGACCGTTTGTTTCTGATGCCGCAAAGCGATGTCGAAGGAATCGTGCCGGGCACGCGCGTGTTTCCGGTGGAAGTGGTGCAAAGCCTGCCCCGCGCCGGTTCGGTCAGCCATCCGCGCCGCCGTCCGAGCGACCGCGGCCGGCACTTGCCGGTCGGCGACGAACTGCTCGGTCGCGTGCTCGACGGCGCCGGGCGTCCGCTCGATAATCTCGGCCCGCTCAATCATGTTCATACTGCGCCACTGAACGTGCGCGCGGCGAACCCCCTCACCCGTGCGCCGATCGTCGATATTCTCGATGTCGGCGTGCGCGCCATCAACAGCATGCTGACCGTGGGGCGCGGCCAGCGCATGGGACTGTTCGCCGGCTCCGGTGTCGGCAAGAGCGTGTTGCTCGGCATGATGGCGCGTTTCACCGGCGCCGACGTGATCGTGGTCGGTCTGATCGGCGAGCGGGGACGCGAGGTAAAGGAGTTCATCGAGCAGATTCTCGGCACCGAGGGCCTAGCTCGTTCCGTGGTAGTCGCGGCCCCGGCCGATACGCCACCGCTGATGCGACTGCAAGGTGCTGCCTACACGACAGCGATCGCCGAGCATTTTCGCGATCAGGGAAAGCATGTGCTGATGATCATGGATTCGCTGACGCGTTATGCGATGGCGCAGCGCGAAATCGCCCTGGCCATCGGCGAGCCGCCGGCGACCAAGGGTTATCCGCCATCGGTATTTGCCAAGTTGCCGGCGCTGGTCGAGCGGGCGGGCAATGGCCGCGAAGGTGGCGGCTCGATTACCGCGTTCTATACCGTGCTGACCGAAGGCGACGATCAGCAGGACCCGATCGCGGATGCGGCACGGGCGATCCTGGACGGCCATATCGTCCTTAACCGGACGCTGGCAGAAGCCGGTCATTATCCGGCGATCGACATCGAACAGTCGATCAGCCGCGCCATGCATAACATTGCCAGCGCCGAGCATCAACGCTTGACGCGCAAGCTCAAACAACTGCTGTCGCGTTATCAGCGCAGCCGTGACCTGATCAGTGTCGGCGCCTATGTCGCCGGTACCGATCCGGTCCTCGACGAGGCGATTGCGCTGCATACCCGGATCGAGGCATTTCTGCAGCAAGGCATTCATGAACGGGCAGGCGTTGCCGAGAGCTTGGACCAACTTAGCGCTTTGTTCGCCTGATTGAACCGGCAACGGCGACACTATAATTATTGACTATGGCGCATCCCTCCGCACTTGAAACCCTGATAGAACTCGCCACGACGGCAACGGACGAGGCCGCGAAGCGGCTTGGCCGTGCTACCCGCGCAGCGGAAGAAGCGCGCGGCAAGCTGGTGATGCTTCAGCAATACAACGAAGATTATGCAGCGCGTTTTCAGGCGAGTATGAAGGTCGGCCTGACACCGATGGGGTATCGTAATTTCCAGTCGTTCATGGACAAGCTCGATACGGCCATCGCCGGCCAGCAAAAGGTCGTCAATGACGCCGATCAGCGCATCCTGACAGAGCGCAGCGCGTGGCAGGAAAGCGAACGCAAGCGGATTTCGTACGACACGCTGGTGACGCGTGCGCGCAACGCCGAGCAACTGAAAGAGACCAAGCGCGACCAGAAAGCGACTGACGAACAGGCAGCACGAATACTCCTCTACAAGCGTTAATTCCCAGGGCGGCGGCGATCATGAACACACCAGCAATTTTTAATCCTACGAAC
>JACMQD010000062.1 GCA_014377155.1 Herminiimonas sp. | reverse complement strand
ACCTGCGGCGACCCAACAACGCCGACTTGGTTTTCTCGCCGGCCACGTACAGGTGCCGGACGATTTCGATCGCATGGGGGCGGACACCATCGAAACACTCTTTGGCAGCGGATCGTGAAGTTCTTGCTCGACACCCATCTGCTGCTGTGGGCCGCTGGCACCCCCGAGCGCCTGTCACCGGCGGCACGCAATCTGTTGGACGATCCGGAAAACATGCTGGCCTTCAGCGCAGCCAGTCTTTGGGAAATTACCATCAAGAATAGCCTGGGCCGTGCCGACTTCCAGGTCAACGCCCGGGTGTTGCGACGCGGTCTACTCGACAATGGTTACGAAGAACTCAGCATCACCAGCGCGCATGCGGTGGCAGTCGACGCGCTACCGCCGCTTCACAAGGATCCGTTCGATCGGTTGCTCGTCGCGCAAGCAACGGTCGAAGGCATCGTGTTATTGAGCGCCGATGCCCTCGTGGCACAGTATCCCGGTCCCGTGCAGCTGGTTTGACACCTGAGCAATCAACCCATCCGCGGCAGGTGTCCGATCAGCTTGTCGAGCGTTATCAGGCTATTTCGCGCAACAAGTTATCCATGTTGCCTGGGCAGGAAGCCAGCGACTGCCACAGTTGGTATGCGGAGGAGAAAAAACCATGCAAACGGATTACCTGATCATCGGCAGTGGCGCGGTCGGCATGGCATTCGCTGATACGCTGCTCGACGAGTGCGATGCCCACATCACGCTCGTCGATCGCCACGACAAGCCCGGCGGTCACTGGAACGATGCCTATTCATTTGTCACCCTGCATCAGCCGTCGGCATATTACGGGCTCAACTCGCTCGAGCTCGGCGAGCTTCGCAAGGATGACAGCGGTCCGAACAGCGGCATGTACCAACTCGCAGGTGGTGCCGAACTCAACACCTATTTCGACAAGGCGATGCAGCAGAAATTTCTGCCGAGCGGCCGGGTCAGCTATTTCCCGATGAGCGACTACCGTGGTGATGGCCACATCGTCTCGCTTCTGTCCGGCGAGCAGACCACCGTCACGGTCCGCCGCAAGACCGTGGACGCGACCTATTTTTCGCCGAACATCCCCGCGACGCACACACCGAAGTTCACGGTGGCACCGGGCGTGCGCATGATCCCGCCGAACGCGCTGCCGCAGCTCTGGCTGCAGCGCGCGGGTCAGTCGGCGCCGCGTCGATTCTGCATCCTCGGCGCTGGCAAGACCGCCATGGATGCCGGCGTCTGGCTGCTGCGCAACGGCGCGCCGGCAGAGTCGATTCAGTGGGTGGTGCCGCGCGACGCGTGGCTGCAGAATCGCCTGCAGACGCAACCGGGCCTTGAGTTTTTCAACGACAGCATCGGCGGTGAAGCCGACAAGATGGCCGCGTTCGCCGAGGCGGCCTCCATTGATGACGTCTTCCTGAGGCTCGAGGCGCTCGGACAAATGCTGCGCATCGATCCCGGCCAGACGCCGACGATGTTCCACTACGCGACCATCTCCACCGGCGAAGTCGAACTGCTGCGCAGGATCACTCGCGTGATCCGCAAGGGCCGGGTGCAGGCCATCGAAGCCGAGGCCATGGTCATGGACCAAGGCACGGTCGCCATGGACCCCGACACGCTCTACATCGACTGCACCGCATCGGCCATCAATTACCGGGCCAGCCAGCCGGTCTTCCAGGACGACCGGATTCTGATCCAGCTGCTGCGCGCGCCGTTGGTCAGCCTGAGCGCGGCCATGACCGCCTACATCGAAGTGCATGGCGCGGACGAGGCGCACAAGAACCAGCTCTGCCTGCCCGTGCCGTTCCCGAACGACCTGGCCGGGTATGCGCGCACGACGCAGGCGGGCATGCTCAACCAGTTTCGCTGGTCGCAGGACAAGACGCTGCGCCAGTGGATGCGCAGCTCGCGGCTCGATAGTTTCGGGAGGATGATTGCGGAGCTCGACAAGGGAGATGTGGAGCGGCAGGCGGTGGTGGCGCGGTTACGGGCTAATTCGATGGCGGCGATGGGGAATTTTGGGAAGTTGATGTAGCCGGTCGCTCCTGAAGAATCCCGGGCATCAACAGGCAACCAGATTATGGGTTCCTGATTTCACTTTGTTCATCAGCATGCGCAGGTTGTGGCCGGCACCGTAGAGCACTGCATGCACAGCGTCGCCGAGTGATTCCGCGACTCGACCGTTACTGCGGCGTTCTTAAACTAGCGCTAAATGCAGTACGAAGGTTTGCATAGTCGCGCCGCACAGTCGACGACTCTACATCACCATTAATTAATACTTTGTACTTTGCGTTGAAAGTTATACCGACGAACTTGCTATGCTTGACATAAGCGTCGAAGTCCTCGACCCACATCCCGATGACCTCCTTCGTTAATCCATTGGATCGCATATTTTGAACGATGGATGCCCACTCCTCTTTTTTCGCCGTTGCATTTTAACCGGGTCGCCGCAGTAAATAATCGTCGGCTCCACTTTAGGTTTCGGACGAGTAGCGTCTGGAAAACTCGGACGGCTGAAGTTTTCAAATTGCGGAAAAATCAGCTTGATCACCCTTTCAACTACATTAAACAGTTTTTGGAGAAAATATCTAGCGTAGCTTTGCGGCGATTGCGGTTGGCTGGGCGGTCGAGGCTGGCCGGGCGGCGGCGATTGGCGGGGGCCATAAGCGCCGTTATCTCGATCAGCAGGTGGTGGCTGGCTCGGGGGAGGGGGAGGGGGAGGTCGAGGTGCGGAGGCTGGCCGATCAGTAAAAACCACGTGTATGAAACATGGAAAACGTCCAATTCGAGCGATTTCCTCTGGCAGCCAGGGGTTAAATGATACGTTTAAATTTCCTCCGCGCATGGATGCTTCAAATGTCGCGGGGAGCCGTCGCAATTTATTACTACTGATATCTAAATTTCTAATAAATTCAGGTAGTTGCGGCAACGCCTGCAGGTCATTATGGTTCACATCCAAATGTGCCAAGTTCTCCGGCAGCCTTCCCAAATTCGTGATTTTGTTTTGCGCCGCCTCTAGTTTTATCAGTGTTTGAGGAAGAGGCGGCAAACTAATAAGAGAATTACAGCTCACATTTAAATTTTTTAATGCGATTGGTAACGTTTGAGGTAACTCGGCTAGCCGATTTCTACGCACGTTAAGATTTTCAACGAATGCCAGGTTAGCTATGCAATTTGGTAGCGTCGAAAGCTGCAAACCTTCCAGTGACAAAATCGGATCTTGTTCTCTTGAAGCTATTTCGATGCGCGTTGCTGCCAAGAGACGATTGGCCCGTTCTTCTGGAGGCGCATTCTCTGCCCAACACGTTAATTTTTGCTTTAAATCCGCGTGCCTGGTTTTTGGGTTGTCGGCAGGTGCTGAAAAACAGCAACCAAAAAGCGCGCTGATCCCCCTAGAGCCCGGTTTCCGGAAAAAAGGCGGGCCTACCGCCGTAGCGGAATGTGGTGATGCAGACTGCGCGCTATTCGCTGAGCGACCTCGATGAGCGGGATCACAATCGGTGGCGTTAAACGGGTTGGAACGGTTAGCATGATTTGCGTTGGACGTACGATGCATGATGGCACTTTCACTCAATGTCCCGCTTTGCGTTGAGACGTCTAATTGGCCTGTTCGGGTAACCGAATCAGTTGTCATAAAAGAGAGTGACATTGCTTGGTCAGTTATGCCGCGGGTATGCCGTAAAGCTTAGCAATGTTTAGCCGGTGCAGGATTGTTTGCGATCAATCCAAAATCGTCGACCGGTACTCGGGTCATAGACTTACTAGCTATCCCGTAAAACACTGAAGCGTCGGAACATCTCAATAGGCATCGGCACCTTCAATCGCCAGACAATCGAAATCGGCCGATCGCCCTCGAAGCTTTCAAGTTCGACCGGGCCCAGCGCAATGAAAGCGCTATCCGTATCTTCCCGGACAAAGAGCTGGAAACGCCAGCCATTCGTTTTGCTCTCCAGATACCGCTTGCCGGTGGCGTTGTTTTGGCCTGCACGGTTCTGCGTTTGCCAATGAAACAGTTTGGGGCTGATCGCATAGTCATGAAACTGCACGGTCTCACCAAATCCTTCACGTTTGTCGAGAGTGACGAACATGAGCTCGATCTGCTCTGCCGGGCGCGGCAAACACCCTTCCCTGAATTGAGGCCGCGCGGTCGGGGTAATGTGGCCAATCGCCGCCTGTATCTCGCGCCGCTCGTAGCGTGCGTGCAGCGATAGTGGCCATGTGGCCGGGGCCTCTGGTAGCGGTTGCCAGAATACGATGGACTCGTCCTGCAGGCATTCACCGATTTCCTGAATCTCATCACGCAAAGCAGAATGCGCATGCATGAGCTGCACAAAACCATTCGGGGTAATGAGTTCACCCGCATCCGGCAACACTTGATAGGCCAGCATCTGCATTCGAACCTGATGCACCTCACCGGTTAGAAATGCTTTTCCCCACGACCCGATGAATTCCGGATCATTTGCGTGCAGCAAGCTCCCCATTCTGCGAGAAAGTTCGCCCTCCCTGCTTCCCGGTGCGGCAACAGCAAGTCCGACATCGCGCTTGTAGCTGGTCCAGGAGCGATGGTTAGCATACAGGTCGGCTAGCGTCAGGTCATTGTCCCGTATGAAATCTTTTAACCGGATCGGCTTCCCCTCGCGCAATGCGGCCCAGGCCGCGAGTTCCTGCCTTAACCTGACAGCGTTGAGTTGCAGCGCATTTCGCAGGCTTGTCAGGACGCGGTCGCGTGCGACCCGATCAAACTGGATGTGGCATCCCGTTGGCAGCAAGCCAAATCCGTTTTCGATGGCGTCCTTCAACTGCGCACGCGTTTGGCCAGTAATCGCTGGGAGCAGGGTATCGAACCGAAACCCGTCGCCGACCATCCCGACGAAATCGAGAACCAGGCAGCTATCCTTGCCCTCAGATAAGCGCAGTCCGCGGCCGATCTGCTGCTGAAAAATCACGGCACTTTGTGTCGGTCTCAACAGCAACAGGGTATTGATTTCAGGGATGTCCACGCCCTCATTGAATAGATCGCAGGTACAAATCAATTTGATCGTGCCAGCGCGCAAATCGCGAATTGCTCGGTCGCGCTCTGTCGTGGAATTCGCGCCGGTGAGGCTGCTTGCCTTCAGACCTGCCTGCTCGAAACACGTTGCCATGAATTTGGCGTGGGCCACACTCACACAAAATACGACTGCCTTGAGTTGATCGATGCGCGACACGTAGCGCCGCAGCGCATCGATGACGAGGCGCGCACGCACGGT
>JACMQD010000410.1 GCA_014377155.1 Herminiimonas sp. | reverse complement strand
GAGTTTTCGGTACTGGTGGTGGTGGACAGCTTCAGGACTTGCTGCGCCGATGCGGCCGATAGCAACACCGTACTGCTGAGCAGCGCAGCCGATAGCAGGAGAATTCGTCGTTTCATGGCGATCCTTGGGATGGAAAATGGCTGGATACCGGCGACATAACTGCGCGCAGTTCGATGCGTCCATCGCGCAGTTTAAGCCGTTGCACGCCCGGCAAACCGATCAGGTCACGGTCATGACACGCCATGATGACGCTGCTGCCGGCGGCCAGCAGGTCAGGAATCAGTGCGATGACCTGCTCGCGCGCGGCGCCGTCGAGGTTGGCAGTCGGCTCGTCGAGCAACAGCAATTTGGGCAGCAGCACCTTGGCGCGTGCCAGCGCGATACGCTGCTTTTCGCCACCGGAAAGGATATCGCTGCAACTGTCGCGCAAATGGGTGACGCCGGCCCAGGCCATGGCGTCTTCCACGCGGCGGGCAATTTCTGCGCGGTCGATGCCACGCGCGACCAGGCCATAACCGATGTTGGCGGCGACACTGATCGACAACATTACCGGATGCTGGTGCACGTAGACCACCGCCTGGCGCAACGCGCGCGGATAAGGCGCCAGTGTGATTGTCTGGCCAGCAAAGGACACCTGCGCCACTTGCGCCGGTTCCAGGCCGCTGAGCACCCGCAAGAGCGTACTTTTGCCGGCGCCGTTGACACCGGTCAGAACATAGGCGGCAGCGTCGCGGATCGTCAGGTCCTCGATATCGAGCAGGTGTCGACTGCCGACGTGCTTGTGCAAACGATGAATTGTCAGCAGCGCCGTCATCGTCCGCCTCGCGCCGGTTGTGCATCACCTTGCAACAGCATCAACGCGGCATTGATGACCAGCGCGATTGTCACCAGCACCATGCCCAGCGCGATGCCTTGCGCGAATTCGCCCTTGCTGGTTTCGAGCGCGATGGCGGTGGTGATGGTGCGGGTTTCGCCAGCGATGTTACCGCCGACCATCATGGCACAACCGACTTCGGAGATGACCCGGCCGAAGCCGTTGATGAGCGCAGCCATGACGCCGAAGCGCACCTCATGCAGCACCGTCAGCATCACGCGCCAGCGCGACGCGCCGAGCGAGATCGCGGTTTCGGCCAAACGCGGATCGGCTGCCTGCACCGACGCCAGCGTGAAGGCAACCAGTACCGGCAAGGCGATCAGCACCTGGCCGGTGACGATCGCGGCTTGTGTAAACAGCCAGTGCAGTTGGCCCAGTGGTCCCTGGCGCGACAGCACCAGGTACAGCAGCAGGCCGATCAGGACCGTCGGCAGTGACAGTGCTGCCTGCGCCAGCCAGATGACAATCCGGCGCCCTGGAAACGCGTGACTGGCGATACCATAACCGGCGACCACCGCCACCGGCGCGGCAAGGAGCAAGGCTAGGAAGGTGGTCTTGAGCGAAACCCAAATGATTTGCCAGAGTATGCCGTCGCCAGACAGGATCAGCGCAAACGCGGCGACCATCGCATCGATCAACGGCATCGATCGTCAGGCGGTCCTGAGCGCACCGTCGAACAAATGCGGCTCGAACTGCAGCCGCTCCTTGCCGCTCAACAGCAGGAAATGCTTGCCAGTGCAGCGCGCCAGCAGCGACATGCCCAGCCGTTCGGCCACCATGTGTCCCATTTGCGTCGTGCCGGAGCGCGACAGCAGAAACGGGATACCCATTTGCGCGCCCTTAATTACCATTTCCGAGGTCAGACGGCCGGTGGTGTAGAACACCTTGTCATCGCCACGCATGTCATCGAGCCACATCTTGCCGGCGATCGCATCGACCGCATTGTGCCGGCCGACATCCTCGATAAAATGCAACAGCTCGCCCTGTGCGGAAAACAGGCCGCAGCCATGCACCGAGCCGGCTTGCTTGTAGACCGAATCCTGCGTACGGATGGTGTCGACGATCCGGTACAACACCGATTGTTTCAGGCGCGCATCCGGCGACAATACGATCGAATCGACCTCGTCCATCAGGCCACCGAATACCGACCCCTGACCGCAGCCGGTAGTGACGACTTTCTTTGCCGTGCGCTGCTCGATGTCGGCAATGCCGTGCTTGGTCGTGACGGCCACCGCATCGACCGACCAGTCGACCTGCACCGCTTCGATTTCTTCGATCGACCGCACCAGCCGCTGGTTGCGCAGATAGCCGAGCGTGAGCGCCTCCGGCGCCGAGCCGAGCGTCATCAGCGTGACCAGTTCACGCTTGTCGACATACACCGTCAGCGGGCGCTCGGCGGGAATGGCAATCGTCGAAACCCGGCCGCGCTCATCGACGACGTCAACGTCGTGGGTGAGCGCGGCGGCGGCATTCGATAACGACGGACGCGCGTTCATGGCTTGGTGGGGTGACATGCACGCATTCTAACCCTCGCGCCTGTGTTTATGCACGGGGCAACCGTTCCAGCGCCTGACCGCCGCCGTAGCTGCCCTGCACCGGTGCGTCGCCGCCGAGCGTGATGCGAATCGCACAATACTTGAACTCCGGTATCTTGGCGAACGGATCGAGCGCGGCATTGGTCAGCTTGTTGATAGCCGCTTCGTAGTAGCAGAACGGCACGAAAATCGCGCCACGCGGCGAGCTGTCATCGGCCCGCGCATACAGGCTGACCGTACCGCGCCGCGATGCCAGCGTAACGATGTCGCCCGGATTGGCGCCCAGCGCTGCCAGGTCCAGCGGATGTACCAGCGCCACCGGATCGGGCTCGATCGCGTCGAGCACCGTGGCGCGGCGCGTCATGCTGCCGGTATGCCAGTGCTCGAGTTGGCGTCCGGTGATGAGTACCATCGGATACTCGGCATCTGGCCGTTCGTCGGCGCTGATGATGTCAGCCGGGACGAAGCGGGCGCGGCCCGATTCGCGCGGGAAGTCATCGACGAACACCACCGATTGGCCGGGATCGCCTTCCTTGAGGCACGGATAGGTGACCGCATGTTCGCGCTCCAGCCGGTCCCAGGTAATGCCGCCGATGCTAGGCATGATGCGGCGCATTTCATCGAACACTTCCGAGACGTGCGAATAATGCCAGTCGACCCCGAGCTGCTGCGCCAATTGCTGAATGATCCACAGGTCCTGGCGCGCCTCGCCGGGCGGCTCGATTGCCTTGCGGCCCATCTGCACCAGACGGTCGGTATTGGTGAAGGTGCCGTTCTTTTCGGGGAAGGCCGACGCTGGCAGGATGACATCGGCCAGGTAAGCGGTCTCGGTCAGGAAAATATCCTGCACTACCAGATGGTCGAGCGCCGCCAGCGATTCGCGCGCATGGTTGGCGTCAGGGTCCGACATGGCCGGGTTCTCGCCCATGACGTACATGCCGCGCACCTCACCACGCTTGATGGCATGCATCACTTCGACCACAGTCAGGCCAGGCGTGCTGTCGAGCGAACCGGCCGGGACTTTCCACGCTTGCTCGAAGCTGGCCTGGACCTTGGGATCGGTGACGCGCTGGTAATCGGGGTACATCATCGGAATCAGGCCGGCATCGGACGCGCCTTGCACGTTGTTCTGGCCGCGTAACGGATGCAGGCCGGTGCCGGGCCGGCCGATCTGGCCGGTCATCAGCGACAGCGCGATGAGACAGCGCGCATTGTCGGTGCCGTGGATATGCTGCGACACGCCCATGCCCCACAGGATCATCGATCCCTTCGACGTCGCATACAATCGCGCCACATACTTGATGGTGTCGGCGTCGATGCCGCAGATCGGCGCCATTTTTTCGGGGCTGTAGTCGGCGACGTTCTTTTCGAGTTCTTCGTAGCCGATGGTGCGGCTGGCAATGAATTCCTTGTCGACCAGGCCTTCGTTGACGATCACATGCATCATCGCATTGAGCAACGCGACATCGGTGTCGGGTTTGAACTGCAGGTAGCGATGCGCCATGCGCGCGAGGTCCGAGCGGCGTGGATCGAGCACCACCAGCTTGGTGCCGTTCTTGATGGCGTTTTTGATCCAGGTCGCCGCGACCGGGTGATTGACGGTCGGATTGGCACCGATGACGATGACGACATCGGCCTTGGTGACATCCATCACCGGATTCGACACCGCGCCGGAACCGATGCCTTCCAGAAGTGCCACGACCGACGACGCATGACACAGCCGCGTGCAATGGTCGACGTTGTTGCTGCCGAATCCAACGCGCACCAGCTTCTGGAACAGATAGGCTTCTTCGTTACTGCCCTTGGCGGAGCCGAAACCGGCCAGCGATTTCTTGCCGTACTGATCACGGATCTGCTTGAGTTTGCCGCCGGCGAACGCCAGCGCTTCTTCCCACGTCGCTTCGCGAAACACATCCATTACCCGGTCCGGGTCCATGACGAAATCGCCGCGCTTGGGGGCGTCGGCGCGACGGATCAAGGGCACTGTCAGGCGTTGTGGATGGTGGGCGTAGTCGAAACCATAGCGGCCCTTGACGCACAGGCGTTCATGGTTAGCCGGACCATCGCGGCCTTCGATGTAGAGAATCTTGTTGTCCTTGACATTGTAGGTCAGCTGGCAGCCGACGGCGCAATACGGGCACACAGACTCGACTTTCTTGTCCGGCACCGCCAGCGCCGCTTCGCGCGCCGGCATCAGCGCACCGGTCGGGCAGGCTTGCACGCATTCGCCGCAGGCTACGCATGTGGAAGCACCCAGCGGGTCGTCCATGTCGAACACGATCTTGGCCTGATCGCCACGAAACGCCAGGCCGATCACGTCATTGACCTGTTCGTCGCGGCAGGCGCGCACGCAGCGGGTGCACTGGATGCAGGCATCGAGATTGACGGTGATGGCGGCGTGCGAAGCATCCTGCGCCACGCGTTGACGCGCTTCGAAACGGGGCTTGCCGACTGCCAGTTTGCGCGACCACTGATCGACTTCGTTGTCGCGCGTATAGGCGGTTTCGGGCATGTCCGATTGCAGCAGTTCAAGTACCAGCTTTTGCGCCTTGACGGCGCGCTCGCTGTCGGTCGTCACTGTCATGCCAGCCGCAGGATAACGGCAGCACGATGGCGCGAGGACGCGCTCGCCGTTTATCTCGACCATGCAGGCGCGGCAGTTGCCGACGGTTTCAAGGCCTTCCTTGTAGCACAGGTGAGGGATTTCGATGCCTTCGCGCTGGGCCACCTGGATCAGGGTTTCGCTCACGCGGCCCTGAACTGCGCGGCCATTGATGCTGAAACTGACGACCGGCGCATCGAGCTGCGCAATTTCACTGCGGGTAATTGCATTCATAAGGTTTTCTCTTTACCTGTTCTAAGCGAACGGTTACGCCAGCTCGTGCGGGAAATACTTGATTACGCAGTCGATCGGATTGGGTGCGGCCTGGCCGAGCCCGCAAATCGACGCATCGCGCATCACGAATGACAAATCGGCCAGCAGCTCCAGATCCCATTTCGGCTGGTTAACCAAACTAGCCGCCTTGGCGGTACCGACGCGGCACGGCGTGCACTGGCCACAGGATTCGTGCTTGAAAAACTGCATCGTGTTGCGCGCGGCATTGACTGCCGTGTCCTGGTCCGACAGCACCACCACCGCCGCCGATCCGATGAAGCAGCCGTACGGTTGCAGCGTGTCGAAATCGAGCGGGATCGCGTTCAGCGCCGCCGGCAGGATGCCGCCCGAGGCGCCGCCCGGCAGGTACGCATAAAACGCATGGCCGTCCTGCATGCCGCCGCAATATTCGTCGATCAGTTCCTGGATCGTGATGCCGGCCGGTGCCAGTTTGACACCCGGCTCCTTGACCCGCCCCGACACCGAAAACGAGCGCAAGCCCTTGCGGCCATTGCGCCCTTGCGACGCGAACCAGTCAGCGCCGCGCTCGACGATATCACGCACCCAGTACAGGGTTTCGAAATTGTGTTGCAGCGTCGGGCGTCCGAACAAGCCGACCTGCGCGACATAGGGTGGACGTAGTCGCGGCAGGCCACGCTTGCCTTCGATCGATTCGATCATGGCCGATTCTTCGCCGCAAATGTAGGCGCCGGCACCGCGTCGCAGGAAGATTTCCGGCATGCCCTGCATCGATGGCTGCGCCCGTAACGTGGTCAGTTCGGCTTCGAGCATGCTACGGCAACCGTGGTATTCGTCACGCAGATAGAGGTAGACCGATTCGATGCCGACTGCCCATGCGGCGATCAGCATCCCTTCAAGGAAGCGGTGTGGGTCGCGCTCCAGGTAGACGCGGTCCTTGAACGTCCCGGGTTCGCCTTCGTCGATGTTGACAGCCATCAGGCGCGGGCCGTTTTCGGCGCGAACGATGCGCCATTTGCGGCCGGTCGGAAATCCCGCACCGCCCAGACCGCGCAGGCCGGAGTGTTCCATTTCAGCGATGACCGCTTCGACGTCGCGGGTACCATCCAGGCATTGTTGCAGCAAACCATAGCCGCCCTGCGCACGGTACGTTTCGTAGTCGATGAAGCCGGAGGGTACATGCTTGACTTGCTGTGCGCCGACTTTGGCGGCGATGGTTTCGCAACTGGCGTTCGATACCGGATTTTGACCGACCACGGCTGCCGGCGCCTGTTCACAACGACCGATGCAAGGCGCGGCGATCACGCGTACGTCCGTGCCCAGAATTGCCGGCAAGCGCGCCAACAAATCGCGCGCGCCGGCCATTTCGCATGACAGGCCGTCACAGACGCGCACTGTCAGTGCCGGTGGTGCATTTTCGCCTTCTTTGACGACATCGAAATGGTGGTAGAACGTCGCCACTTCGTATACTGCGGTTTGCGCCAGGCGCATCTCTTGCGCAAGTGCTGCCAGATGGGGCGCCGACAGGCAACCATAATGGTCCTGGATCTTGTGCAGATGTTCGATCAGCAGATCGGGCTGGCGTGACTGTTCGCCGAGCAAAGCCTGTACCTGCGCCAGCGCCGCCGGGTCGACGCGGCGGCCTTTCGGCGCCTGGCGCTTGCGTTCTTTTGAAGCGCCTTGCACTGCAATCGGGATGATCATGTGGTTCATTTAATTCCTAATTAACTTGGCTTGCCAGACAAACCTGTCACTGTGCATGGGGAGCCACCGCGTAGCGGAACGAGTGCAATGTCGCACGTCCCCCTGAGGCAGAGAATGGACTGTTTTCCGGCTCCATCGGAAAAAGCACAATTGCTTTTTTTATTCATACCAAGCGGGATATCAATATGCTTTTTTGTGCATATATTTTTTGTATATTTTGCTTGCAGGTAGAAAGTACCACTAGCAAAATCAACTTTCAATAGGCTTTATTTTGCATATTAAAAGCGTCGGCGAGCCTAGTTTGCGTTCGGTGTGAAAAAGGCATCGCCGGCCGAAATAGCGTAGGCTTCGTCCGGTGTCCGCCACACCCCCGCTCCATGATCTTTTTGATAGGTGAATCGTCATCATGTCTAATCCCGTTCGCACCCTTTCCAGCGTTGTCAGTTGTTTGTCCGATTACGATCCCGACGCCCTGCCGGTAGCACAGGCGCGCGACATCATTGCCGATTTCATCGAGCCGATCGATGCTGTCGAGCACGTCGCGCTGCCGGCGGCGTTAGGCCGGGTGCTGGCGGCGGACGTTATTTCGCCGGCAGATGTGCCAGCGCATGACAATTCGGCCATGGATGGTTACGCGTTTGCCAGCAGCGACCTCACGACGCAAACGGACCTGACGCTGAACGTGGTCGGTACGGCCTTC
>JACMQD010000409.1 GCA_014377155.1 Herminiimonas sp. | reverse complement strand
TGTGCCTGCATGTGGTGGCCTGCGACGAAACCGGGCAGGCGGTGGGTACCGGACGCCTGCTGCCTGACGGCCACATCGGCCGCATGGCGGTGATCAAGGCGGCGCGCGGTTTCGGTGTCGGTGGGGCGATCATCGAACTGTTACTGCAGGAAGCACACCGACGCGGCGATCATGCAGTGCGTCTGAACGCGCAAACCCATGCCGAGCGATTCTATGCGCGTTTTGGATTTTCGCGCGATGGCGCAGAGTTCAAAGAAGCAGGTATTTCGCATATTCAAATGCGGTATGAATTTTCATGAGCCCCAATGGAAAAAACCCGCTCGCGCGGGTTTTCTCGGTTTGACGCTAGTATTTAAGCCGCCTTTTGCTGCTCCAGCGATGGGTAATCGATGTATCCCTTGGCGCCACCGCCATACAGCGTGGCCGGGTCGAGCGGTGTCAACGGTGCGGCCAGTTGCAGGCGATCGACCAGGTCCGGGTTGGAAATGAACGGCCGACCGAACGCCACCAGATCCGCCAGTCCTTCATCGCGCGCCTTTACCGCCAGATCACGGTCGTATCCATTGTTGGCGATGTAAATTCCTTTAAAGAGCCGACGCAGGATTTGCAGATCAAAGCCATTCTCGACTTCACGCGGTCCTCCGGTTGCCCCTTCCACCAAATGCAGGTACACGAGGTCGAAGCGGTTCAGCTGCTCGACGACATACGTGAACAACGTGGCCGGATCACTGTCGGCGATGTCATTGGCCGGACTGACCGGCGACAAACGAACGCCGACACGATCTGCTCCCCAGACGGCGACGACGGCTTCGGTAACTTCCAGCAGCAGGCGAGTACGATTTTCCAGCGAGCCACCATAAGCGTCGGTACGCTTGTTGGTGCTATCGCGTAGGAACTGGTCGATCAAGTAACCGTTGGCAGCATGGATTTCGACGCCGTCAAAACCGGCATCGAGGGCGTATCGCGACGCTACGCGGTAGTCTTCGATGATGCCGGGAATTTCCGCAATATCCAGTGCGCGCGGCGCGACGAACGGCACGAATCCGCCTTCGGTAAAGGCCTTTCCCTCGGGCTTAATCGCCGAAGGCGCGACCGGCAAGGCGCCGTTTGGTTGCAGATCAGGATGCGAGATGCGGCCGACGTGCCATAGTTGCAGAAAAATATGTCCGCCTTCTTTATGCACCGCGGCCGTCACTTTTTTCCATCCTTCGACCTGCTCGGCATTGTAGATACCTGGCGTATACGCATAGCCTTTGCCCTGCGGCGAAATCTGGGTTGCTTCAGCGATGATCAGGCCGGCGCTGGCACGTTGGGCATAATATTCCGGTGCCAGCAAACTCGGCACGTCACCTTTTTGCGCGCGGCTGCGTGTCAGTGGCGCCATGACGATACGGTTAGAAAGCGTGTAAGGGCCGAATGGAACCGGCTTGAACAGGTCGGATTCGGTTACTGGTGTCGATAAGCTGGACATGATTTTTCCTTTTGATGAATGTGCGTAATTACCGGAGTCTAACCGGCTGGGTCGACGGAAGAGAACGTATCGGTGACACCGGCAAGGCAGTCGAATGCGCCGAACACTTGGTGCGCCAGCGCGTCAAATCCCGCGGCTTCGGCCTGCAACTCGCGATTGCCGTTCAGATCTGCGGCAGATGCGCTCGCAATGGCTGCAACGCTAAGTAGCACCATGACGAAGATAAACAAAATGCCCGACAGATCCTGATACTTCATGATTTTCCCTGATACAGTAATTATGGTGCGAGGCACAAAATATAACTGTATTGAGACTTTGAATAAACCGGGCGAATCCGAATTGACTGTTCAGGAAGTTGAACAATAGGTAAGGCAGAGTGTGTTCCTGCCGCGTCGTTTCATGGAATCGTCGGGGTTCGATGTGGCCGGGCGCGGCGAGCCAGGCGCATCAAAAGCCGGTAGGCGAATCGAATCAGTAACAGGGCAAGTACGCCTTCGATGAACGTGACGACAAATGCCACGAAGGAATTGCCGTGGCTGGCGCGTCGTTGATACGTGGCAATCGCCCGGTCGCGCGAGACTTCGATACTGTCATAGAAAGTCGGCACCACCAGCAGAGTCAGGATGGTCGAGGTAATCGTGCCGCCGATGATGGCGATGGCGAGTGGACGATAGAATTCGCCTCCCTCTCCGAGTCCGATCGCCACTGGCAGCATACCGGCGATTAGCGCAAACGTGGTCATCAGGATCGGCCGCAAGCGCATGCGGCCGGCGTACATCAGCGCGTCATCGCGTTCATAGCCTTCCGCTTCGCGTTTGCGGGCGCAGTCGAGCAACAGGATCGCGTTCTTCGCAACCAGTCCCATTAGCATGATGACGCCGATGAAACTCATCAGGTTCAGGGTGCCATTCGTTAGTAGCAGGCTAAGCACCACGCCGATCAGACTCAGCGGCAGCGACAACATCACCGCTAGCGGCGCGGTAAACGAGCTGAACTGCATCACCAGAATCAGATACATCAAGCCGATGCCCATCACCAGCGCAATCGCCATTTCGGTAAACAGCTCTTTCTGGTCGCGTGCCGCGCCGCCCAGTTCGATGCCGTACCCCGGCGGGAAATCGATCGCCTTTGCGAGCGCCAGCGCGTCGGTCGTGACTTCACCGGGCGAGCGGCCTTGAACGTTCGCCGAGACCGAAATCATGCGCTTGCCGTCCATGTGCTGAATCTGGGCCGGGCCCTTGCCCATCGTGACGCTGGCGATCTGGTCCAACGGCACCATCATGTTGCTGCCGCTGACGGCGATCGGCAGTCGTTCGATGTTTTCGGCGCTGATGCGGTCATCTGGATGCAGGCGCACTGCGACATCGCGTGATTCCCCCGTAGGATCGACCCAGTCGCCCACCTCGACGCCGGCGAACGCGACCCGCAGCGCCTGTGCCGCATCGCTGGCCGAAATACCGAGCGAATTGGCCAGGCCACGATTAAGTTCGATCTGCAATTCGTCTTTCGGACTCTGCTCGGAAAGACCGACATCGACCGCGCCGTCAATGGCTGCCAGCTTTTGCATATAGCTGTTGGTGATGTCGATCAGCCGCCGCGAATCGGGGCCGTAGAACTGGATCTGCACCGGCTTGCGGGCGCCGTTATTGAGATCGTCCAGCACCACGTATTCAGCGCCGATCAGGCGCACCATCAGGCTGCGCAGTTCGATACCGATGTCACGGGCCGAACGTTTGCGCGTGGTGCTCTTGCCGATGTCGACATAAATGCGACCGCCGCCGGCGTTGATGTTGCTATTGGTGGCGATGGTTTCGGGTAGGGTGCGCGCCAGTTCCGCCGCTTTCTCGACCTTGAGGCGAGCGTACGCCAGGCTACCGCTGGAAGGCGTGCGCACTTCGATGGCGATGGTGCGGCTGTCGGATGCTGGCAAAAAACTCGAGCCGCCGAATTTGTAATGCAGAAAAAGTGCGGCTATCAAGCTGGCCACAGCGATCAGCGCCATCGAACGGCGGTGATGCAAAGCCCAGGCAATGACGCGTCCATAGCGGTCGGCCTGATGGTCGAACCAAATGTTGAATCGCGCCAGTTGAAAGCTCAGGCCACGCTTGGGTGCCAGGTGATGGCCGACCGGATCGCCCCAGTACGCCGACAGCATCGGGTCCAGCGTAAAAGAGATAAATAGGCTCACCAGCACCGAACTGGCGACGGTTAGCGCGAACGGCCGAAACCATTCACCGGAAATGCCCGGCATAAAGGCCACCGGAATGAATACCGCGATGATCGAAAAAGTAGTGGCGGCAACCGCCAGGCCGATTTCGCGCGTGCCTTCGCTGGCGGCGGTTCGGCGATCCGAGCCGCGCTCCATGTGGCGCACGATGTTTTCACGCACCACGATGGCGTCGTCGATCAGCACGCCGATCGCCAGCGACAGGCCGAGCAGGGTCATGAAGTTGAGCGTGAAACCACACAGCCACACGGCGATAAAGGCAGCGATCACCGAGGTGGGCAGGCTTAATGCGGTGATCAGTGTCGAGCGCCAGGAATTAAGAAACACATACACGACGAAGATGGTCAGTACGGCGCCGAACATCAGCGATTCGATCACGTTGTTGAGGCTGCGTTCAGCATCTTTGCCGCCATCCTGCGTGACTTCGATCACGGTACCATCCGGCAAGGTCTTGTTGATCTCGGCGATCTTGTCGCGAATCTTGTTGGCCACGGTCACCGTACTCGCGTCGCGCGCACGCGTGACCGAAATGCCGACGTTGGGCAAGCCGTTACGCACACTGAAACTGTTGAGCTCGGCGAAGTCGTCAGCAATGCTGGCGACCTGGCCCAGGCGAACGATCTCGTTGCCACGCCGCTTGATGACGATTTGCTCGAATTCTGCCGGCGACTCGATGCGACCCACCAGCCGGATGCTTTGCTCGTCGAAGGCGCCGCGGATTTTGCCCACCGGCGCAGTGGCGTTCTGGTTGCGCAGCGCGCTCACGACTTCGGCGACGGAGACATTGTATTCGCGTAGTTTTTCCGCGCGCAGCAATACTGACAGTTCGCGCTTCAGCGCACCGCTGACGTTGACCACCGCGACACCATCGACACCACGAAACCGGTCTGACAGGTCATCTTCAGCAAGCCGCGATATCGCGGCGTGGGTTTGATTCTTGGACGACAACGCCAGTTGCATGATCGGTTGCGCGGACGGATCGACGCGCTGCAGGATTGGCTCGCGCATCTCTACCGGCAGCTTGTAACGCACTGATGCAATCGCATTGCGGACCTCGTCGGACGCTTCGATCATGTTTTTGTTGAAATTGAACACGATGACGATGCTGGCGCTACTTTCGCTAGCCGTGGCGCGGATCTGGTAGACGCCGGAAATGCTTTGCAGGGATTTTTCGATACGGTTGATGACTTCGCGCTCGACCGTTTCGGGCGAAGCGCCGGGGTAGGGAATGCTGACCACCAGTACGGGTTGCTCGACGTCTGGTATCTGGTTGACGCGTAGTTTTTTAAGGGCCAGCAAACCCACGCACATCAGTGCGATGATGATGACGACGGTGGCCATCGGCCGCTTGATGCTGAAGTCGGACAGGAACATGGCTAGTTTCCTTTGGGGCCGCTGGCCTTGCCAGCACCTGGAATCGGCGCACCTGCAGCAGCCATCTCGACTGCTTGACCGTCTTTGAGCGTCGGTAAAGGGTTGCGCACTACCTGGTCGCCTTCGCTGAGCCCGCTGCGAACCGGATAGTCTCCGCGCCGCGTATCGCGCTCGCCGAATTGCACGACTGCCTTGCGGATTTTTCCGGCCTGCACCAGCCACGCAAATGCCGTGTCGCCGGTGCGCACCAGCGAAGCCTCCGGAATCAGCAGCGACTTGCTGCTGCTGGCAGCGATGCGGCCTTCGGCGTAGAGGCCCGACACACTTGGCTGCGAACTTGCGGCAAATCCTACCAGCACCTCGACCTGACGCGTGGTCGGATTGGCGGCGGGTACGATGCGCCTGACCGTCCCGGTGAAATCCTGCTGGCTGTAGCCGTTGACACGGAAGGTACCCGCCTGACCGATCTTCACGCTGCTGATGCGGTCCGCCGACACCAGCCCTTCCAACCGCATGCTGGCGGGATCGATGATCTTCAGAAGTTCCTTGCCGATCTGCGCGGTGTCGCCGACCGACGCGCGGCGTTCGCTGACGACGCCGTCGAAGGGCGCGCGCACTTCTGTGCGTTGCAGTTGCTGACGCGCCTGGGCAGCGCGTGCCTTGGCCGCACTGAGGTCGCTTTGCAGATTGTTACGTCGTACCTCGGCATCTTCCAGGGCCTGCATCGACGTCATGCCGGAACTGCGCAGGGTCGTCAGGCGGTCCAACTGGCGACCGGCCTGTTCAAGCGCCTGCGTAGACGAGCGGGCGGTGGCGTCGGCCGAGGTCAAGGTGTCGCGAATTGCCGTGTCGTCCAGGCGCACGAGCAAGTCCCCGCGCTTGACGTTCTCGCCATTGTCCTTGAGTACCTGCAAGACCACGGCGGATACTTCTGCGCGCAGGTCGGCGCGCCGTTCGGGCTGGATGGTGCCGGTGATCACCGGGCCGGAAGCGATGTCGGCGCTGCTGATCGTGATCAGGTCTTCGGGAGAAATCAGCAGCGGACGTGCGGTCGCTGCGGTATCGGGGGTCGGCAAACCCTTGTTGCACGCGCTAAACAGAAGCGCAACGGACAGTGCGAAAAGGGTTTTGCGCAGCATGGTGAAATCTCCGGGATAAGAAGGATCGAGCCGTTGTCTACCTGATGGGTGGCGAGAGTATCCACGACCGTGTCGCCCTGTGTCAACATGCATCGGGCAAGCAATTTTTGGCTATACTTGCAGCGGCTTTTATGGCTGGGGTGGTGTCAATGGCAAGAATTGGCCAATGCAGTCTGATGCTTTTTATTTATCCTACGATCGGAGGCGCCTGAGATGCGCAAAGCGACCTGTTTTTCATTACTGGCAATGACATGCCTGACACTTGTCGGCTGTGCATCGGCCAGGCTGGTCGCGTTTCAGAACAATGAATTCGTGTCCAACACGGTCCATTCGCACAGCTTTCCCGGTTCCGGCCCGGCGACGTGCGAAGCGTCGCGGCGCGCGCTGTTGAGTCAGGGCTATGTCATCAGCGTCGCCAAAGTCGACCTGGTCGAAGGCCAGAAATTCTTCCAGCCCGGCGACGAGACGCATGTGCAAATCGCTTTTAATATTGTCTGCGCGCCGAACAGCAGCGGCAGCAACAGTACCACCGTATTCGCCAATGCACTGCAGGATCGCTATGTGCTCAAGAAAAGCAGCAATTCCGCCAGCGTGGGTGTCGGCGTTCTGGGGTCGTTGTCGGTACCGTTCGGCTCCAGCGTCGATTCGCTGGTCAAGGTCGCCAGCGAAACGATCGACGGCGCGGCGTTCTACAAGCGCTTTTTTACGACCGTCGAGGGGTATCTGGACAATGCAGCAGAGCCGCCGGCGATTGTCGCCGAGCCAGCGGCGGTCGATGCAGCCGCGGCGGACAAACCGACGCTGTCAGGGCAATAACGCGGCCAGTTCTTGCGCGCCTTTGAGCAGCACCGGCAGAAATTCTTCTTCCATCTGGCGGCTGGTCACGCGCGTGGCCTGAGCGCCGATATTAAGCGCGGCCACGACCGCGCCCGATGCGCCGCGCACCGGCACCGCGATCGACCGCAAGCCTACTTCCAGTTCATCTTCGAGTATCGCGTAGCCGGCCTGTCGGATGCCCGCCAGCAGTTCGGTAAGGCGTCTGGCTGACACGACGGTGCGGTCAGTATAAGCGCGCAGTTCGACGCCGGCCAGATAGGCTTGCAGCTTCTCTTCCGACATTGCCGCCAGCATGACCCGACCGAGCGACGTGCAATAGGCCGGCTGGCGGCTTCCGACATTCAGCGCCACCGACATGATGCGCGAGGTCGACGAACGCGAAATGTACAGCA
>JACMQD010000408.1 GCA_014377155.1 Herminiimonas sp. | reverse complement strand
GGCGTGACGAAACGAATGCCGCTGTGCCGATGCTCGTTGCTGTACCAGTCGATGAAACGCGCTACCCATTGCCGTGCCAGGACGATCGTGGCAAATCCTTTGCGGGGCCATTTTGGCCAGTATTTCAAGGTGCAAAACAGCGACTCCGAGAACGGGTTGTCGTTACTGACGCGCGGCCGGCTGTGTGAAGCGACGATGCCCAACGCTTCCAGCTTTGCCGTGAGGCTGTAGCTCTTCATCGGCGCGCCATTGTCGGCATGCAGCACCAGCGGCCGGGTCGCGCATCGCTGGCCCAGGGCAGCACGCTGCACCAGATCGGCGGCCAGCTCACCCGTCTTCTCCGCATGAACTTCCCAGCCCAATGGGAAGCGGCTAAAAATGTCTTCAATCAAGTACAGGGCGATCTCAAGAAGCAAGTGCAACACCTTTCCTGTAAGGTGCTACGAAGCCAAGAAATTATATTCACCTGACGACTCAGGACCGGGCCGTTGTCATGAGCATGCGCGACGACCGATGCAGCATCCGTTGCATTGCTAAACGTCTTTGCCGTTCTCCGAGCACCATCAGTCGTGAAATACGGCGTACTGGCAGCGGTGATGTCTACGATGCCAGTCGCGCCCACCGCCAAAGCGAAGCCCGTCGCGTAGCACCTCGCCGTCTTCCCAAGATGCATCCTGATAGCACGCTGTTCCTGGTGGTGCGCCTTTGTTCGCAACTGCACTGGTCGCCACAACAGATCGTGGCCATACTCAAGTTCATGTGGCCTGACGACTCCAGCAAGACGGTCTCTCACGAGCTTTCAATTACCCACAATTTCGCTATCGCGACAAAACCGGAATTTTCGCGTTGCATTCGCTGCGACACCCGGCAGCTGACAGGCTTGCACGGGCGCCGATTAATCCAGAACGAGCGAATTTACTGGCGGCGGCGTGCTTCTCAAGCCCTTGAGCGACCGAGGCTGGCGGTCATTGACCAACTATGCCGAGTGCACATCGGCAGCCTGCGCCGCTTCTTTGACCGGCCCCTTCTGGTAACTATCGCGGATCATCCGAACCGCTTTTTCAGCGATCATGATCGTCGGGGCGTTGGTGTTCCCGGTCACCACCTGCGGCATGATGGATGCGTCCACCACCCGCAGACCGAAGATGCCGTGGACCTTCAGCGTGGCGTCCACCACGGCCATCGGATCCGATGCCGGCCCCATCTTGCACGTGCCTACAGGGTGGTACTCGGTGTCCGAGTGGCGGCGCAAGAACTGCTCCACCTTGGCCGTGTCGTGGCGCTCGAACGGGTATATCATCTTGCCCCTGAAGGACGCCAGTGCGGGCGCCTGCATGATGTCGTAGCCTATTTGCATGCCTTTGATCATCGTCTGCATGTCGCACGGTGCGCTCAGAAAACCGATGTCGATCAGCGGGGCATCGGTCGGCTTGGCGCTGCGCAGCGTCACAGTGCCGCGGCTCTTGGGGTGCATTAATGTAATGTGGAGACAATAGCCGTGGCCCCAATGCTGTTTGCGGGTATGGTCGTCCACAATGCCGCTGCACAACGCCAGTTGGATATCCGGATAGTCGGGATTGTCCTGCGTGGAGATGAAGGCCTGGGTTTCCGACACATTGCTGGTCACCCAGCCGGTGCGCTTCTTGCGCCATTCGACGATCGATTTGAGCATCGACCAGGCACCACCGAACGACATGCCAAGCGTCGCGTCGGCGCGGTGGGTGCGGTAAATCAGGACGGCAGTGAGATGGTCATGCAGATTCTTGCCGACGCCAGCGATGTCTTGCTTCACGGCAATTCCATGCTTGCGCAATTCCGCGGCAGGTCCGATGCCAGAGAGCATCAGAATCTGCGGTGAACCAAAGGTGCCTGCACTTAACAGCACCTCGCGCTTGACATGCACCTGGTGAAGCGTCCCTTTTTGCAGGTATTCCACGCCGACCACCTGCTTGCCTTCAAGCAGCAGCCGAGTGGTGTGCGCACGCGCGATGATGGTCAGGTTCTCGCGGCCCAGGTTCGGCGTGATGTAGGCCTTCGCCACACTGATACGCTCGCCGTTTTTTTGCGTGACCTGGCCGGGCGATACGCCGAATTGGCGTGCGCCGTTATAGTCAGGATTGCGGGGAATGCCAGAATGCTCGCAAGCACGGGTGAAGGCCTCATTCACGGGGCTCGGGCTGCGCAGGTAAGCGACATTGAGCGGCCCGCCAACGCCCCGGTATTCGGTCGCACCGAAACACTCGTTGTTCTCGGCCATCTTAAACAGCGGCAACACGTCAGCATAGCTCCAGCCGGCGTTGCCCATCTGCGCCCACTGGTCGTAGTCCTTGCGGTTACCCCGCGTATAAACCATCGCGTTGATGGAAGACGATCCGCCCATGACCTTGCCGCGCGGCTGAAATCCTTTGCGACCGTTAAAGCCTGGTTGCGCCGTTGTTTCATAGTCCCAGCTGAAGATGCCTAGCTGCGCTGTCACTGCAAAGCCCAGCGGGGCGTGAATCAATACTGAACTATCGGCCCCACCGGCTTCGAGCAAGCAGACCGACACTGAAGGGTCTTCCGACAAGCGCCCGGCCAGAACCGAACCGGCCGAGCCGGCACCAACGACGACGTAATCAAACATAGGAAGATCCTAAAAGGGAGCGAAAAGGTGCCGGGGCTGATACCAACTTGTCCGATGCCGCGCGCCGCACCGCGTGAGAATGACGGACCGTCCCGGCGCCGGCGCTGCCAAGCCGTCCTTCAAGACCGAACGGCAACGCCGGAATTGGCAGCCCGGGTTGGCAAAGTCGCCGCCTAACAGCGCCGCCGCCACACTCCGACACGCTCGCGATGTGCGATACGCGCGATACGCTCAATACGCGCGACGCGCCCCACCGCGCAGTCGATTTCATGGTCTTTTCCCGCGCGTTCCAGAGGCGACAAGTTCCCGGCCGAGTCCGGGTATGCCGCTGTTCGCATTTGCTCTTTCCGCTCGGATACGCTCTTCTGTTGTCGCGTGGTCACGATCCCAGGCCTGCACCTTCGGTGTCATCAGCTTGTGCCACAACGGTGGCACCAAGGTCACCATAATGGTGCTTAAGTAGCCGCCGATCATCATGGGCGCATGAGGGAATGGCTTGAGGTCCTGGTAGGGAACGTCGCCCTGGGCATGGTGATGGGAGTGACGCGTCAAGTTGAACATCGTCCAGGAACTGATGCGCTTGTTGGTGTTCCAGGAGTGGCGCGGCTGCACCGGCGTCCCGGCAAGACGCACCAGGCCATAGTGCTCCATGTAATTGACGATCTCCAGCAGCGCCTTGGCCCACAGGGCGCACAGGGTAAAGAACACCGCTGCCAACCAGCCGCCGATGGCCCAGGCAGCCGCCACCAGAAGCAGGCTCATCAAATACCCGCGGATCACCGCATTGTGCAAGGAAAACAGGCCAAGATGTCGGCGTTGCAGCCGCTTCTTCTCGATGTTCCAGGCGCTAAGGTTACCCTTGATCGTCGAGCTGACAATGTGGCAATAGACGTTACGTCCACGCGGCGCAGTTGCAGGGTCCTCCTCGGTCGACACGTAGCGGTGATGCCCGTGCACATGCTCGATGGCGAAGCTAGTGTCGAAGCTGAAGGCCAGCAGCCAGCGACCGATCAGCATCGACACCGGATCCCAGGTCCGATGGATCAATTCGTGCCCGGTGATGGTGCCGATAAAACCGATCATCAAACCGGTAAGCAGGACCGTTGTGAGGTGATGAGCGAGCGCAGTAGCGTCGCGTGCCGCAACGATGTCGTAGCCGGTATGTTGTGTCACCCATGCGCCAAAACCGCTGGAATCGCCGGAACTGATACTCCACACGGCACAAAAAACGAGCAGCAGCAGCAGCGGCAAGGCAAACCACAGCTGCACGCTCAGGATGCCCGGGTACGTGAATGTTGGCGTCGACGTGTCGTCCCCGCCTAGACCATCCCCGACGAGGTAGAAGGCCAGAATGGCGACAAAACCACCGGTGACGTAATGGCCCCCGGCCAAAATCGCCACGACCGACAGCAGCCCGATGGCATGAAACAGAAAATATTTAAGATAGTGCAATAATTTCACGAGGAGTTCTCCTGTTCTTGTAATGTTGGCGACAACCCGTCCCAGCTGCAGCTATCGGACAACCGGTTTCGCCCTTTCGTGCAGGGTGGTGAATCGGTCTGCGTGAATGTGCTGGCCAGGGATGCCGCACTCGAGCAACAAGGCGGTACAAGTGTCGACCATCGGCGGCGGGCCGCACAAGTAGGCGTGCGCGCCGGCTTCGAGCACTGCCGAAATCTTGTCGCACACTAGGCCACGCTCGCCCGTCCAGAGGCTATCATCGCGCGCCACCGACAGGACTGGCACGAACCGGAACTTGCCGCGCCACTGGTTCGCGATGCGATCGATCACGTCCAGCGCATAAAGGTCACGCTCTTCCCGCACCGCGAACAGCAGGGTTGCTGCGCGCGCAACACCGGCTTGCACGGCTTCCTGCAGCAGCGCCAGCACAGGCGCCAAGCCACTGCCGCCGGCGACCAGCAGCAAAGGCGTGTCTGCGTGGCGTAACCAGAAGTCTCCGAATGGCCCCTCGACGCTCATGGTCTGACCAATCACCTCGGTGTCATTGATCAGCGAGGAAAAAACGCCACCCGGAATCTGACGGACAAAAAAGCTCACTTGGGCTTCCGGCAGGACCGGCGTTGCAAACGAGTAGCTGCGGCTGACATCAGACAGTGACGCTATGCCGATGTTGGCAAACTGGCCGGCTTTGTAAGGCAGAGCTTCCTCGAGCTGCACGCACAGACGGGTAATGTCGCCTGTCAGCTTGTCCTGGCCGATCACGGTTCCCGATACGCGACGGCGCGCCGGGTGGGCGGACGAGTCAAGCTCGACCGAGATGTCCGTTTTCGGCACACTTTGACATGCCAGGATGAAGCCCTGGTCAAGCTCGTCGTCCGACAGCGTGTAGCCGGCCTCGGCCAGCTCTTTGACTTCGCCATCGACCAGTTTGCATTTGCAGGATGCGCAGCTGCCCACACGGCAGCTGTGTGGAAAGTCAATTCCCTCCCGCAGCGCCGCTTGCAGCAGCGTCTCCCTCGGGTTGACCGTGATGAGCCTGGCGTTGATGCGCGCCGTCGTCGACTTTTTCCTGGACATGAACGAAAACATGCGTCTCCCGCAATAGGTCATGGTTGATCTGGCTTGAAATTAAACGACGCTTTGAACCTATGACGAGCAGCGCCCGGCCGCTAGGTCGTTGATTGACATTCATAGGTTGTTTATTGACAATTCAACAGTTTCCATTGAAAGGATCGCCCATGCATCCCAGACAATTCACGCTGCCGGCGCATTATCTGCTGCAGATCGTCGATCAGATCAGCAGCATGGGCGCGCAAGTCCCGCATGCGCTCAAGCAGGGCCTGGCCATTGAGATGGCGCCCGGCGACTCGGTGCAAAGCCTCCCTTTTCCAGTTTTCCGTCAATTGATCCTGGAAGCCCTGTCGAGCACGCGCGAACCTGCCTTCGGCTTGCTCATTGGAGAACGGTTGCGCCTGCATAGCCATGGCATCCTTGGCTACGCCGCCATGAACAGCGGCACAATTCGGCAGGCGGTGGAGTTGTTCGAGTGCTACTTCAAGGTGCGCACCACACTGCTCTCGCCCCGCCATGAAATTCACGGCAACGAGCTGCGCTTCATCTTCGAGGAGCCGTATCCTCTGGAAGACATCCGCCGACCGGTAATGGAAGCGGTGATCCTGACGATCAAAAATATGTTCGACTACATCACCATCGGAGTGAGTCACATAGACCGTGTTTTTTTTCCATTCGACAGACCGGAGTATGCCGAACTGGCGCACGAGCTTTTTCAATGCGAGGTGCGCTATGGTCAGTCCTGGGCGGGGTTCACGCTGCCATTGAAGGTCATTGATCTGCCGCTGAAAGTGGCCGACGCGGCGATGTTCAAGGACGCGACACTGATCTGCCAGCGCGAGCTTGACAAGCTGACCGAGCAACAGTCGCTAGGTGCGCAAGTCAAACGCCTAATGCTCGACAAGAAGAATGGTTTTTCCTCCCTCAATGTCACCGCGAAACTATGCTATCTGACGCCGCGCACCTTGCATCGACGACTGCAAGATGAAGGGACATCGTACAAGAAACTTCTCGAAGAAGTTCGGCGCACGCTCGCCGTGGCGCACCTGGAGTCTGAACTTCTGAGCATCCAGGAAATTTCGTACCTACTCGGCTATACCGATATGGCCAATTTTCGCCGGGCCTTCAAAAGATGGGAATCAGTCTCGCCGTCCGAGTACCGCACCAGATCTGCGTCGCGCCGCGCGACGATCATGGACCGTGTCGCCGCTGACTGAAAAATGATCGCAGCAGGCCAATTCAAAAACTGACCCTGCTGCGCCGCTTCACGCAGTGCCGGCATGTTGTTGGGTTCTGTCGCATTAGCGGTCGTCTGCGGGCCGATCGACTTTGTCGCGTTGTTGATCGAAAAATGAGATCCCCCCCGAAAGGGTACAGCGCCCTCAAATTGGACGGAACTGTCCTGCCAGCGCATAAAATTGGTCGGCGAACGAAGTCATATCCGCACCATCGGTCGCGACCTGGCCCTTGCAGGTCATGTACATGAGCTCGATGCCGGCGAGCACGCAGCGAGCAGAGCGAAATGGTTTGAAGTTGAGCATCAGCCTGGTCACTCGCTTGATGGCACGGTGGTCTTGCTCGACAATGTTGTTGAGGTATTTGACCTGGCGCACCACGTCCGGCGCTGATCGGATCAATGGTGGCCTTGTTGGCGCCGCTCTTGTCTATCGCGACTTTCTCGGGCACGTCGTGCAGGCCAGTGGCGCGCTCGAAGAAAGCCCGGGCTGCGGCATGATCGCGCTTCGCGCGCAGCAGAAAGTCAACAGTGTCGCCGGTCTTATCAACGGCCCGGTAAAGCTACTTCCACTGGCCTGCAACCTTGATATAAGTTTCATCCATTCGCCAGCTCTTGCCGACTGGGCGCGTGCGTCGTCGGCATATAGCAGCGAGCACAGGCAGCATCTTGATGGCCCACCGGTGAATGGTCGAGTGATCGACCGCCACGCCACGTTCGGCTATCATCTCCTCCCGATGCCGTAAGCTCAGCGGGTAGGCCACGTACCAGCGCACGCAGGTCAGGATGACTTCAAGCGGATAGTGCAGCCGCTTGAAAGCGCGGCGGAGCGTTTCGTTCATCGGTTGTTGATCAGTATGCATCGAACGAGCCGATCATGCCTGCCGTATTGCGACAAAACCAAATCATCAGTATTAGATGCAAGGTTGCACTATTCCGTCTTTTAAATGGCCTTTTTACGCTGAAATTATCGTTAGGCCGGCTTGTAGAGTCACGTCGTCCGTGGATTCCGTGACCATGTGCTATTAGAAGGCTTGAGCCGTCTGCGAAAATTGTCCGGCCGGCCGGTACACCACGTCTCGCATCGTCGGAACATCTGAGATTAGTTCGGCAGGCTCTCGAGGTAGAGCGCGACGTCTTTCATGTTTTTCTCAGTCAATGAGTGTGCGACACCTTTCATGAGCGTGCCATCGGGCCGTTGATCCGTGCGTTGAAATACCTTTAGCTGATTAACCACGTAGTCAGCATGTTGACCCGCCAATCGCGGAAACAGTTTATTCCCTTCTGCTTGAGTGCCGTGGCAGGCAACGCAGGCGGGAACGCCGGCAGCCGTATCGCCATGTTCATATATGGTGCGACCTGCATCGGCGTTTTGCCCGGCATGTGGATGTGCAGAAACCGATTTTTGGCCAGCATAGTACGCGCCCAGCGAGGCGATCTGTTCATCCGTCAACGGAGATGCCAAGCCCCACATGTACTCATGTCCTTTCGGGTCTGACCGACGATGGCTGCGAAAACTTGACAGCTGTAGCGTCAGGTATTCGTATTGCTGTCCCGCCAGATTTGGAAACGCCGGGGAGGTAGAGATGCCATTTGCGCCGTGACAGCTCGAACAAACTTGTACGGCAATCGATTTACCTGATATTCCCGCGTCGCCTAATGTGCGGGAGCGCTCAGGTGACGTGCATCCCGCCAAACAGGCCAAGTAGCCCACGGCTGCGCACGTGATCACCTTATGCACGCGGGCGGGCCAACAAGTTTTCGACGGCAGACTGTCATTTTGTGGTTTGGCACGAACGTGAGTCATCAATACGCTCCCCAAAGGTAGACAAACAAGGTGTTGTTGTCTTTCGCATTCCGCCCGGCGCCATCGTAATTGCCAGATGCCCCGCTGTAGCCGTCGTACTTGAAGTATTGCGCACCCACGCGGACGTATTGAATCGGAGCCCAGAAGACCTCTGGTATCCAGCCACGGGTCTCCGGGTTATTTGAGACGCTGCCCGTAATTGGGATGGGGACCATGTTGCCGGTTCCACTCCCATCGTCTTGCAGCCCTGGATAGGAGGTGGTGTCCGACGACCCTGTCGTTCGAAAGTAACTGAGGCTCGTGCCGTACTTCGCACGGTAGATATAGCTACCTTTTAGCTTCAGTTGGTTTAGCGTGTTTGACTGGTTTGTAGACACACCGGTCGCGTCGCCCCCACGAATGCTTTCACGAATATAACTGACCTGTGCGGTCACTGTATGGGGGTCAAGAAGATACTGGTACTGCGCGTCGATCCCCCGATCCCGGTATCGGGTTGTGGGTCCGTTGGGACTGTTCGGGTCTGGATAGATCAAAGCGTTCATGCCAAACGCGCCAATCATTGCATTATGGGGGCCCCATTCATGGCTCAAGGCCAAGCGGACGTATGGGTTGGATCCTTTTAAGCGATTTCCTATGTCGTTCCCGGCCTTCAAAAATGAGAATGCCCCTTTTGCCGTTTGGTAGGACGCGACCTCTGCATACACGGTTTGATTCCAGAACGTATAGGCTCCAAGCCCAGTGACTTGTTGTCCGAGCTGAGCCACGATCGGCGTAGTGGGCGAGCCTGTAAATCCAAATTTAGTTGGGACATATTGAATCCACGCTGGCGCGGTGTTCCAGACATCAGCTACCGAAGGATTGTTGTTCAGACTTAGGCCAACAATAAGATCTCTACTGGGGCCAGTGAAGCGGTCTGCATATCGAATGTCGACATTATCAACATGCGTGTGGCCGCCCCAGGCGAGCGTGTCCGGGTTTTGGTTGGCGTAATTATCGTAGGTCACCTGCGAAAAAACGCCGATGTTGTCGGTTACCTTTCCAGCGACAAAAACACTTCCGGTCTGAAAAAGTGCGACCGCATCCTTTGCAAAGTCGACGGAAGGATTGCTACTGTCGGTATTACTCGTCTTCGTGTAACTCGCGATAACCATCGCCGAAAGCGGCACAGCAGAGCGTTCTCCGATCGTGTACCCCGTGAGCTTGAACAGGCGACCATAGGGAGTCAGTTCGGGGAATTGACCGCCCGCATGGCAAGCAACGCAACTTTGGCCGGTCTGACGCGCGAAAGACGGAAGCGCTTGCGCGACGGTCGACACTAGCAGACAGAGAAACATTAGTAGCAACCCCATATAACGCTTCATAGAGGCACCTACCAAATGTGAACGCTTGTAAATAATCGGTTGGCCTGTACGTTCCCGACTACTCTGCCGAGCAGGGATTTTCACGGTGATCATTCCAATAGGCTGATGAGGGTTTAGTTGCGAAGCATTTAACCCCAGCTAGCCCAGAGGATCATAGGTAACTTGCTAGAAAAGCGAAAGCTGGTGTGCTTAGCCTTTATAGGCGTTTTGCTGCACAACAGCCTGAAAGTTACGCTTCCTAAGCGGCCAATCCCTCTTATCGGCAATAAAACTCGATCTGTCTTCTTAGTGGCCCAAGGCAACTGACGAATCGCTAGGGAAGTGCTGATTTATACGTCCGGAATCGATTCCGATCGGTGGCAAGACCTGAGACAATAATGGCACGTTCATCACTGCACAATTGATCATGCGAAAAAGTTTCTCTGACCTTGAATACGCTGGAAAAAAGAAGCTGACGCGGCGTGATAGAGCCGTTCTATCCGAAGGTTGAAGGAGCCGGCCGGCCTCCGATTGGCTTGGCGCGCATGCTGCGCATGTACGTTGCACAGCAGTGCTTTGGATTGCCTGACGAAGGCATTGAGGATGCAATCTATGACAGTCAGGTGTTGACGATCGCTTCGGATTGACCCATCATTTTCACCGTCGACTCACCCGCCGGAGCACCGCTTTCGGCTGGAACACTGCCATATTTTGTGGCCGGGACGCCGGGTCAATCACGTACGATAATTCTCGAGCAAATTGGCTCAATTTCGCGCGATCGGCAACAGGCTGATCCCTATTGGGATCATGGGTGATCAAAATAACGAAATCTGTGAGCTTGTTTAGCTCACGCTTTGAGTGTATGTTACCCCTTCGTGAGCCATGAGGGATCATATGTGAGCTGTATAGGGATCATTCAATGCCAAGATCACGCCGCGTCGTAGAGAAAGAAATTCCTGCTGAGATCCAGCTGCAGTCTGCCCAGCGCGAGTTGGTTCGTTTGAAGACAGGGGCGGTCAATGCAGGGTTTATTCAGGTCAGCGAGGTCTACATCGATGAGATGAATGATCTGGCACAGCATGCGCCTTCAGCACATCGCGTGCTCTGGACTCTCATCAAGGAAATGAACAAGCAGAACGCTGTCATGATCAGCCAGCACTCTCTCTGCAGGCTTACCAGGCTGAGTTCAGCCACCGTCAAGCGCTCAGTAGCGCTCCTGCGTGAGCAACAGTGGCTTGAGGTGCTGAAGATGGGCACGGCCAACATCTATCGAGTCAATTCGAGCGTGGTGTGGCAGGACAGGGAGGACGGACGTCGGGCGTCGTTCAACGCACATGTCATCCTGAACTTCGATGAGCAGGACAACCTCACGAAGGCTATGCCGAACGTCAGAACGCGCCATATCCCATTTGTTGAAACCGATGATAGTATTCCAGCCCCGCGCAAAGGGAAGGGCTCTCAGCTCAACCTGATGGACGAAGACATCTCGTCGTAATGCATCAGCTCTTGTTAGCTTACATGCGAACTTCCCGCTCTTTGTCGATTCGAGCCATGCTGACGCTACTTGCTTCGGCATGCATTTTCCCGGTAGCCCTGATTGCCGGCGTGGTGATCTCTCATGATTACGAAAGGGAGCGCGCGCAGCTCATCGAAAAAACGATCACGACTTCGCGGTCGGTTATCAGCCAGGTCGATCAGGTATTCGATAGCGTGGAAACATCGCTCGGTGTACTCGCAACGTCTCCTACATTGTTCCTTCGCGATCGTGCGAACTTCTATTCGCTGACAACAGCAATCCTGGACAAGCAGCTTGGCCGTAATATTTTATTGACGGACCCTGCCGGGAGACAGCTGGTCAATACGCTTTATGCCTATGGAGCGCCGCTCCCACTGCACGCCAATCTGACGCACATGAAGAGACTGCAGTTGACTCATGCCCCTGCTGTATCTGACCTGTTTCGTGAGGCAACTGACAGCCGTGCAATTGTTTCAGTTGCAATTCCCATCATGCGTGGTGGCGAACATCTGTACAACCTCAGTTCAGATCTATCACCAAGTCTTTTTTCGAATCTCCTGGCGCACCAAGGACTCCCATCAGACTGGGTCGCAGCAATTATCGACCGTTCGGGAACGATTATTGCCCGTACCAAGGGTAACGATAAATTCCTGGGTACCAAGGCCTCGCCAGACCTATTGAACGCCCTTTTGACACGCTCAGAAGGATCGATAAACGGAAAAACGGTTGACGGCACAGCCGTCGTGGCTGGGTTTAGCCAGTCCCAAGTAAGCGGGTGGACCACTGTTATCGCTATTCCAGTCGACGTGTTGACGCGAGATTTACGCCGGCAACTTGTGACTCTCGGTTTTGGAACTGGAATTGTGCTGTTTTTCGGGTTAAGCCTTGCCTGGCTAATCGGCGGACGCATTATCCACGCTAACCGTGGTCTGATTGCCCCGGCCTTGGCGTTGGGTGAAGGAAAAGCACTCACCGTTCCGAAATTCGGCCTTCGAGAGGCTGATGAGATAGGCGACGCATTAATGAAAGCGTCGAAGCGGCTTGCAGTCACCCAACACAAAGCAAACCACGATAATTTAACGTCCCTACCTAACAGGGGATTGTTTTACGAAGTGGTTGCCCGTCAGATCGCTGCATCAGCACGAAACAAGTCGACACTGTCCCTGCTGTTTATCGATCTCGATGGCTTCAAGGGAATCAATGATCAGTTTGGGCATGCGGTAGGCGATCAAGTCCTTCGCCAGGTTGCTTGCCGCTTGGGAGATCTGTTACGTGCGTCGGACACGGCCTCTCGGCTGGGCGGAGATGAATTTGCCGTTGCTCTTCCCAATACCGATGTCAAATCCGCCGAGGTCGTTGCCCAGAAACTGATCGACGGCCTGTCCGTGACTTATAACGTCGATTCGCAGTTGTTGCAGATTTCCGCAAGCATCGGCGTCGCTGTTTCTCTAGACGCAACTGTTTCGGTTGAAGTCTTGGTGCGCATGGCCGATGATGCAATGTACGTGGCCAAAGCGGCGGGAAAAGCACGGATGCATGTCGACGCACGCGCTTCGCAGGACGCTTACACAATGACCAAGTAACTCTACGATGCGATACAGGTTCTGTCGCGATAACGCGATGAGGCCGAGCGCGTTGCTGAGTGGTGCGGCGCTGCCGCAATGCCAGCACATCAACGGGAACGGCGGTTCAATGGCCTCAATGCTTTGCTGTTCGGCGAGTGTCGCATTGACGACGGCTTGGAGTCTCAACATCTGTGCACGAGTCAGTATATGAAGTTGACCTAAGACAACTGAAAACTGTGACGCGTTCACGGCGCTCTCCGACGGGCTAGGAACGCTGACGCTACGCCAAATCAACCTCTAGTCAGTACAGAGCCAGTTCTTGCTAGTCTCGCGTTGCGCCCGACCAGCTTTGTTATCAACCGTAAAATGAGCGATGACCTACCCGCTATTGATTCGCCGCAGCTCCAGCTGTCGCCTGAATTGAGCGAGCTCTTCAGCATTGAGATCTGAAACAGCTTCGTAGCGAAAACCACCTTCGCTCCAACTAGCGAGTTGGTAGCCTTGTCGCACAGACATGTGCAACGGACTGCTTACAAGGCTCCCACTTTTCTCAGGCCACACGAACAGGTTGAGCACATGCTGATGGTGCCGATACGCCAGCGCCGCGACCGCACGACCCGCAAGATAATCAAGTCGACCACCGACTAGAGGGAACCCTTGTGGTGCAAGATCGAATACCGGTGGCGAAAAATCGAGCTTTCCGGTGAACCAAGGTTTGACGGTGTGCTGGT
>JACMQD010000061.1 GCA_014377155.1 Herminiimonas sp. | reverse complement strand
TCAAATGTGCTGGAGACGCTGAAGTTGCGGCCTTCCGACGCCGCCGTCTGGCACAGCACGCGCGGCGTCTTTGAAAGGCAGCTGGGACAGATCATCCACCTTGTCGATGATCTTTTGGAAGCCTCCCGCATTACCCAAGGAAAGATACAACTGCGTAAAAGTAAAGTGAACCTTGTCACCATCCTCCACGCAGCGGTCGAGGCGGCCCTGCCGGCCGCCCGGGCCGCAGGGCAAGTCTTGAGAGTGCAGGTGCCGGATCGGATCATGGGTGTCGACGGCGATATCACCAGGCTGACCCAGATTTTTTCCAACCTGCTGGGCAATGCGATAAAGTTCACGCCGGCTGGCGGCGAGATTTCTTTGCGCTCCAGAGAAGAAGGAACCGAGATAGTCGTTGAAGTCGGCGACACCGGGCAGGGCATACCGGATGGTCAGCTCGAACGTATCTTCGAGATGTTTGCCCAACTGAATACGGTGGCCGACAAAGCGCCTGACGGTGTGGGAATGGGTATTGGGCTGGCATTGGTACGCAGTTTGACTGAGCTTCACGGTGGCACCGTACAGGCTCGGAGCCAGGGCTTGGGTAAAGGAAGTGTATTTGAAGTGAAGCTTCCGAAAAGCGAGATTGCGTTGGAACCGGCACTCGAACAAGCGCCAAATCCACAGGCTGCGCCCCGCCGCGTTCTGATCGTGGACGACAACATCGACGCTGCCGAAACACTGGCAATGCTGTTGGAAATGATGGGACATACGGTAGCCAGCGCCTATAACGGAATGGACGGACTTCGACTCATGGAAGAGTTCAAGCCCGATTGCGCGTTACTCGATGTCGGTCTCCCCGATATCAATGGTCATGAGCTGGCGAGGCGCGTGCGCGTTACCGATTGGGGACGTCCCATGACTCTCATTGCGGCAACGGGTTGGGGACAGCAAGAGGACAAGCGCAAATCGTTAGAGGCCGGGTTCGATGCCCATTTGACCAAACCGATCACGTTGGAGCGACTCATCGAAGTGCTTGCACAACATAACTGATGGTGTTCAGCGGGTAACCGGTTGTCGTTGGCGCCAGCCCACGCAGGCGTGAAAAACGACCGCGACGGACAACCCGGATTTGCCCCCTCCACAATTGAAAAAACCTCCCCGTCTGCTTTAAAATCGGCAGAACGAAGGAGGTCCGGTATATCATCAAATAAGCGCGAGACGCATTGCCAATTTAAACTACATCCCAGTCGACGTCATACCAATTTCAGCATACCGCCTCTTTGACTTTGCTTGAGCAGGTTAGCAATAGAACCGCGTAGGCATATTATTTTTCATGACATCCCAGAGTCGTAATTTTCATAAGGCTCCTCTTTTTCTTTCGGCGTTGCTTTGTCCAGACTAGAAACTCGTTTTTTATCGCCCGAAAGTGTGGCAGCTAGGCGCGCGATTTCCCAGTCTTCCGTATGCGTCCCATCGGCATTGAAGAAACGAGGGTCATTCGCTGGCACACCCTTCCAAGCCGCAGTCTCCTCGTGCGCACGCTTGTTGCGCGTCAGCAGATTCTGCCGCGGCCGATCTCCCGCCGCTTCATCGAAGGCGATTTTCCATTTCTCCTCATGCTGCGATCCGGCGTAAAGACTTGGGTCAGCAGGATCGACAGTGCGCGGGTCAAATCCTTTTTGTCTCATCTGGGCGGCGTCGACTAGCGCGCCTTGCCGGACCGGATCGTTCTTTGCAGCAGCATAAGCCTTGTCCCACTCCGGTGTGGTTTTTCCATCTTTATAAAAGCTCGGATCGTACGCTGACATCTTAGAATACTCGACACCCTGTGGATTTTTTGTCGGTGCGGGTGGCTTGGCGCTGTCGAGTGCCGAGACTCTGTTCGTATCGCCGGAAACAACGGCAGCAGCGCGGGCGATTTCCCAGTCTTCCGTATGCGACCCATCGGGATTGAAGAAACGCGGGCTATCGACTGGCACCGCATTCCAGGTCGCAGTCTCTTCATTGGCACGCTTGTTGCGCGTCAGCAGATTCTGCCGCGCCTGATCTCCCGCCGCTTCGTCGAAGGCGATTTGCCATTTCTCCTCATGTTGCGATCCTTTGTAAAGACTTGGGTCGGCAGGATCGACAGTGCGCGGATCAAATCCCTTTTTTCTCATTTGGGCCGCATCGACTAACGCGCCTTGTCGGACCGGATCGCCCGCTGCAGCGGCATAGGCCTTGTCCCACTCCGGTGTGGTCGTTCCGTCCTTATTGTAGAAGCTCGGATCGTACGCTGACATCTTCGAATACTCGACACCCTGCGGATTTTTTGTCGGCACCGGTGGCTTCGCGCCATCGAGTGCCGAGACTCTACCCGTATCGCCGGACAGAACTGCAGCAGCACGCGCAATTTCCCAGTCTTCTGTATGCGACCCATCTGCATTGAAGAAGCGCGGGCTATCGACTGGTACCGCATTCCAGGCAGCGGTTTCCTCATGAGCACGTTTGTTGCGTGTCAGCAGATTCTGCCGCGGTCGATCTCCCGCCGCTTCATCGAAGGCGATTTGCCATTTCTCCTCATGTTGCGATCCTTTGTAAAGACTTGCGTCGGCAGGATCAACAGTGCGCGGGTCAAAACCCTTTTTTCTCATCTGGGCGGCGTCGACCAGCTCACCTTGTCGGACCGGATCGCCCGTTGCAGCGGCGTACGCCTTGTCCCACTCCGGTGTGGTCGTTCCGTCCTTATTGTAAAAGCTCGGATCGTACGCGGACATCTTCGAATATTCGACACCCTGTGGATTTTTTGTCGGTACGGGTGGCTTTGCGCTATCAAGTGCCGAGACTCTGTTCTTATCGCCGGAGAGAACTGCAGCAGCACGCGCAATTTCCCAGTCTTCTGTATGCGACCCATCGGCATTGAAGAAACGAGGGCTATCGACTGGCACCGCATTCCAGGCCGCAGTCTCTTCATGGGCGCGCTTGTTGCGTGTCAGCAGATTTTGCCGCGCTGGATTTCGGGCCGCTTCGTCGAAAGCGAGTTGCCATTTTTCTTCATATTGTGATCCCGCGTAAAGACTCGGGTCGGCTGGATCGACCGCGATCGGATCGAATCCCTTTTTTCGCATTTGCGCGGCATCGACCAAATCGTCCTGTCGGACCGGATCGCCCTTTGCGGCGTCGTAGGCCTTGCGCCACGCCGGTGTAGTCGTACCATCCTTATTGTAGAAGCTTGGATCGTACGGCGACATTGTCGAGTAATTGGCCGCCGGCGGTGGCGGACTGCTCGTCGTATGTTTGTCCTTGCGGTTTTGCTCGGTTTGATTATCGATCCGTCGTTTTTCAGCGTCCATTTCTGCCGCGCTAAACGACTTTTCCTTGTCGTCAGTATAGCCAGCAACCTTGCCCAGGCTGGTGCGACCGATCTTGCCATCCAGTTTTCCGTTGTTGTTTCGCCCGTCGATCGTGTCGAATGCGGCAGGGTTATTGAGCAGATAGCTGATAGCCGCCCGAGTTTTTGGATCCTTGCTGTTTTTGTACATCTCGATCAATGCTGCGCGATCAAGATATTTTGGTCCGTTAGCACCATCTGCAAAGGCCGGATCATTGTACAAAATCTGCGCAGCCTGCTTGGTACTCGTGACCGTCGTATTGCCTGTGCTCGTCGCCGCTCCATTGGCTGCTGCGGCCGGCAGACCTGACGTGTAGTTTTTGTCAGTGTTATCGAATCGTACAGCGTGACCGTCGCCAGATTTCGCGTCGTTGGTCGCCTTCACTTTTCTTAAGGTGTCGTCTTGGGAAACGTTTGCCTTACCAAACATTCGTGCCCAGAACCCCTCGTAATTGGCGTCGGCCTGCTCCTGGCTTCGCCCGCCGGCAGTCGTGAAAGCACTGGCATCGTCCGCCGCACTGGTTGTCAAATTGTCGCCATCGAGCAAAATTTCTTCCTTGCCGCCGGCGTTTATCTGAACGATGGTGCCGCTTTCGGAGCAGACGATATCCCCAGGCTGGAGGTTGGCGTTGGCTTTTTGCAGCTGCGCTTGTGTGGTGATGAAAGTCTTGTTTCCTGCCTCGTCAATTACTGCGTCACCGATTTGCAAGGGGTTTTGTTGTTGCGAAATAACGGTCATGAGTAGACTCCTACGCAGAATTTTTATGAAGGAAATAGAAGTGCTTGCCTATTTCAGCGAATAACCAATGGCACCGGACAACTACGAGCGAGACAGCTTGCTGCATCTCATAATCAAACGGCACGTAACGATAGGTGGACGCTGTGAATGGCATAGTTCCGTAAAAAAAAGGACTCGCACAAATAGCGCATCGGCCTAGGAAAGGCGGACACGGGTAAGTCGACCGACGCGACTTGGCAAAATGAAGTTCCGGTCATGCGAAAACACGCAACCCGAGCGCATGCTGGTTGCATGGCGTTCTCGCATACTGTCGTAGACGTGTGGTCGATTACCTGTTGCGCTTTGATCGCAAAATCATGCAACACCCCGGCAACGCGTCTTCACACGTCAGATACACTGCGCCTGCGGACTTTTGCCGGAACTGAGAGGCAGCAGAATCATTGATCATTAAGTGGGGCGGGCGGGAACTTTAGTTCCATATGTGCAACGTGTTGTGCCACAATTTAATTGCTGCCGGACCTCCTCGTATGCACTCGGGTACTGGCAGAACTGATGTGGCCGGCGGTGACCCTAATCTATTTTTTCGCAGCTTTCGATGCCGGATATTTTTTTCCGCCGTCCGGCTTGTCTTTTTCGCCCTGATCAAGACTGAGCAGCGTATCGGCGTAGGTCATGAAGCGATTCAGATAATCGGGCGAGATATCCCGCATCAATGCCAGCGAGCGCAGCACCAGCATGTGGGAATTGATTGGCCCGGCATTGGCAGGAGCGCGCTCAAGCGCTTGGGTTACCTTTTTATTGACACTCAGTTTTGACCAGGTATTTCTAAAATCCCTTAGCGTTTTCAGTTCCGAACGCGGCCCGGCATGCAGCTCCGCTCGAATGCCGGTATCTTCCGCAGAACGCTGCTCGAGTTGTCGCACCAGTGCCCCTAGCGAAGTACCCTGTTCCCTGATTTTCAGGGTGGCGGCAAATCGCTGCAGTTTTTTGAAATCACCGGTGAGAAATAGCCGCTGCACATTGTCGGTTGCATGTGGATAATCCGACAGGGTTTTAGCGACGATTTTCTTGGCGTTGTCCTGCGCTTGATCGAAGCGTTCGCTGAACTCTGCCAATGCCTGTTCCAGTCTGGCATCGATCAGGTGTCTAACGCTGCCCTGATGCGCGTTTGCTCGCTTAGCCAGTGCGTCAATGTAGCGCAGCCCGACGGCGTCAAAATGTTCTGCGCCCGCGGTGCGCAGGGATGCGACCACAGTGCAGAAATCAGGCGCACACTCCGGCTGCGGGTCGGCGCTTTCTCCCTGAACGCATTCATTCATGAAGCGGATTTTTTGACAGTGGAGGTTTTCGGCACCGGCGCCATCTCCACTCGCCGGTTCTGTGCACGCGCGGCGTCATCGGCATTGGGTGCAACCGGCTGTTCCGATCCGAAGGCGGCCGCAAACACCATGGACGACGGCATTCCTTCGTCGATCAAGGTGCGCGTCACGGTCAAGGCCCGCTGCGCCGATAGTTCCCAGTTGTCGGCAAAGCGGCCGCCGCGTATGGACCGATCATCGGTAAAGCCGCCCACCATCAGCAGTTCATCGCGTGCCGTCAGGTAGGCACGAAGCGGTGTCACCAAACTATTCAATAGTTGCCGGCCCTCTGGCTGCAACTGATCCGAATTGAGCGCGAACAGCACTTGTCCGCTGATGCCGATACGTCCGTTGTTCAAGGTAATACGCCCGGATGCCAGCGGGACCGCGAGTGCTTTTTCAAGTGTCATGCGGCGCTGTTCTTCGACCTGGCGCTTTTTTACTTCGTCTTGCAGATGCGAGGTCAATTCCATCTGGACGCCGACGACGCCTACCAGTATCAACACGAACGCGCCCAGCAAGCCGGACATCAAGTCGCCGAATACGGCCCACACCGGCGCGGTATATTCGCCGCTTGCGTCGATATCGTCCATTACCGCGCCTCTTCGGCAAGCGCGGTTTGCCTGGCTGGCATGTCGCGCAGTTCTTCGAGGATCTCTTTTTGCGACAGCATGGAAAGATCGATGATGTCGCGTGCCTGGGCCACATAGTAGGCGAGTTGATCGTCGCTTCTCGCCATGGATTTGTCCATCGCACTTTCGATGCGCTGCAAGTTGGCAATCAGCTTTTCGTTAGCGTCGTTAAAGGAGTGCACGGCAAATCCGAAGGTTTCTGCGAGGCTCGATACGTCGATCGCGCTGCTGGTGACGTGCGCGGTGACCTCCGCAAGCTTGGACGCTTCGGCCGTGACGTTGTCTGAAAATGCGCTGCCTGCCGCGCTGAGTGCGATGGCCGACGAGGACACCAGCGAATCGATCACGGCGCGCTGTTCGACGGATGCATGATTGATCGAATCGAGCAGCGCATGGAGGGTTTCCATGATGCGGCTGCGCTCCTCCAGCAGTTCATTGTCGCGTGCGACGCCGCTGGAGATTTCCTGGCGTAGTTGCCCGATTACCTCGGCTGCCGCCCGTGGTGCTTCCGAGGCAGTCTGGATCAACCGCGTCATCGGTTCTTCCAGGGCCGTACCCAGTGTCGTCAGGTGGCTTGTCAGCGTGGTCTGTAAGGCGTCGTGCAATTGCGCCAGCCGCTCGACGGCTGCGGCGGCGCGTAACGCTTCTTCATCTTTGAGTGCGCCAAGTTCGGTGCGCAACAGATTGGCCAATTGCTCCATATGCTGGCGCTGCTGTTGGCTCCACTGCGCTTCCGAAGCGATTCGGGCATGCATCAGTTCTTCGGCACCGGAAATAAGTCGTGTGGTTTCGATCAGCGTGCTGCTGGCGCTGCACCGCGCCTGTTCGCTCATGTCGTGCGCGGTTCTGGTCAAGGTGTCGCAAATGTTTTGCTGCTGCGCCAATGTCTGCGCGCCGGTTTGCTGCAGTTCGTGCGCGAGCGTCGTTGCCATGGCTTCCAGCGATCGCGTCCATGTCTGCTGACGCTGTTGGTCGCGCTCGGCCTGATCGGCATGCAGATTCGCGGTGGTTTCACCGAGCGTGGCGACGAAGGCGCCGGAGCGCTGGTCGAATGTGTCGTTGAAGCCGTCCAGTGCGCATCCGATGCCGGCGACCATGTCGGCGCTCGACTGCTGGTGGCTGGCGAGCGCCGTGGTCCATGTTGCTGCGACGGTCGTGGCGCTCGTGGCGAAGCGCGCAGAAAGCCCGTCGAGCTGGTGCTGCACGGTCGCTGCCATGCGTTCTTGCATCAGCGTCGCTTCCCGTGCAACGCCGGTCATTGCCGCTTCGACCACGGGTTTGATACTTTCACCGGCTGCATGCGCGCTTTGACTCAAACTCTCGCGCAGGGATTTGTCTACCGCCTGTGCCAGTTCGGTATAGACGCCTTCGACACTGCCGTGAAACGCCGCCTGATTGGCGAGCAGCTGCGCGCTGAGCTGTTGCCCGAGCTGCTGATTCATACCGGCCATTTGCGCCATCATCGCCTCGAGATGATCGACCACCGCAGGCAAGGCCTGCGATTGCAACTGGAGTGCCTTCAAGGTTTCCTGGCGCTGATGCGCAAGTGAAAAACGGCGCAATTGCGTAGCGATCCTGGTATCGAGTTGTTGCGCCGCCATTAGCCGTTCGCGCCGGCTCAGCGCCGACATCAAACCCAGCATGGCCGAGGCGGCGACGCCGGCCACCGAGGTACCGAAAGCCAGTCCCAGGCCCTTGACCGGCACCGAAAGTGCAGAGCGGATCGCCTGCAGGTCGGTGGTTTTTTCCAGCGCGAAAACCGCGCCGTTGAGCGTGACGACCATGCCCAGGAACGTGCCCAGCATCCCCAGCATGACCAGCAAGCCGACCAGATACGGCGTCAGCGCAGGACCGGGCAAGCCGACACGTTCGCCTTCGATGCGCAAACGCACGGGATTTTGTAACGACGCCGGCACCTTGACCAGCCAGTCACCGAGGTCGGCGAGACTGTCAGGAATCGCTGCCAGCGCGCCGGTCAGGGTGACGGTCGCCTGGCGAAACTGATGGAGTTCGACCGCGCCGAACAGATACACCGCGCCAATGATCGCCGTCATCGACAGCGCCAGGAGGCTGGAATCGATGAAGCCGAATCCTACCCAGACGATACCGATGACGCCCAGGATAAATGTAATCGTAAATAGATTTCTAGTCATGGCGTTTCTTGTGTGAATGCTTCAACGAGTCCCATTGTCGGTTGCAGGCGTAGTTCCAGTTCTGCCAGCAGCAGCACTTGCATGTCATTGCAAAAACGCGCCAGCCAGCCTCCTGCTTGCGTCCAACCGGCAGGGTCGTCGGTTTGTTGTGCATCAGCCAGCTTTTGCTGATGTGCGCTGTACAGTTTTTCGAAGCGTTTTCCAAGAAGCACCGGCACTTTAGCCAGCAATTTACTTTCGCGCTCGCGCAGTATCTTTTCGAACGCGGCATCCAGATCGGCAAGCTGCTTGAGATCACGAGAGCTCCGCCCCAATGCGTTGCGAACCTTGACTCGAAGCGACGCGATGGTCAGCTCCATGTCACGCTGATGCGTTTCATAAAACCGGCGATAAGCGACGTAAGCGCCGCGGTCGATCGGCGCCTCCGAAGTTGGCATGCGCAGCTTCATGTCTGGTTTGCCGGCGTTGGGTAAGCAACTTTTGACGATCGCATCGATCAACCCAGTTTGGGTGCGGTCGAATTCGACACGCGCCGCAAGCCCGGCGACTGCTACTGTCGGCCACAGGTCCGGCGAACCGCGAGGCATGCCGTCGTGCACGCCAGACAGGGCAATGGCGTCGGCAAAGTGAACCCACGACCCCAGCTTTTCGGCAAACGCGTTGCCTGCTTCGCCAGGATCCACCATGGCGAGGTCAGCGAGACAACGGATGAGTTTCGAGCTGTGGAAGTTTGTACGCGGTAACACTCGCGACATATGCAGGCGCAATCAAAATCATACGGAAGGCGGATTGAGCGTTCAGGCAGCAATTCATATGGACGCTGTTTTGTTCATGCAAAAGCGCTTTTGGCGTCTAGTTAATGGTCCGCAGGAAACCCGGATTATATCGCGCAGAAGTCTGGAATTCAAACCTCGAGGAAACAACGGGCCGCGCCGGCAACGTAAAAGCAATACGAAAAGGTCATCAATGTTTCCCGGCCTATTCATCAATTTATCATTCGAAATATAACTTACCCTTGGACTTGCCTATCCAGCACCGTCCCGACAATCGGTTCTTCTTTTACGGAATAGGAACGCCCGGTCGAAACAACCGTGATTTATTTAAAAGAATGATCCGATGAACAATAAAAACGATGTAGTCATTACCGGCCTGGGCGTGATCTCGCCTATCGGACTGAATATTGCCGGGCTATACGATGCGCTCGTGACGGGCCGATCCGGTATCGGTCTCTGTTCTGCAGAGCCGTTGACCAAATCCTTTCCGGCAGGCGTTATTCGCGAGTCATTTGCCGACCAATTTTCCAAGCTTGAACTGCCTTACCTGGACCGGTGCCAGCAAATGGCGATCCTGGCCGCACGCCAGGCGATCGACGACGCTGGCCTGGACACGTTCGCGCACCACGCGCAGCGGGCCGGACTGTTTTATGGCAGCGTCAAGGGCGGCGTCGCGACCGAGCAGGCCTGGTACCACCAGCTTCTGGTCGAGGGCAAGCAAGCGGCCCGGCCCTTTACGGCGATGGCAATCATGCAGAATGCCGGTGCCTCGCAAATTTCGATCCGGCACCAGATTCTGGGTCCGGTCATGACACATGGCAGTGCCTGCAGTTCGTCGGGCGCCGCAATCGGCGAAGCGTTCCGCGCCATCCGTGACGGCTATCTCGATGTCGCCGTCGCAGGCGGCGCCGAAGCGCCGCTAACCTCGAGCGGGTTCGGTGCGTTCGACGGCATACGTGCCATGGCGATGGCCGACGCTTCCGACGTCGCGCGCAGCTGCAAGCCATTTTCCAGTGAGCGCACCGGTCTCGTCATGGGAGAAGGCGCCGCTTTCATCATTCTCGAGTCGGCGGCTCATGCCAGAAAGCGCGGTGCTACCTGTCTCGCCACACTGTCCGGTTATGGTATCGCGTCCGATGGTTACCACATCGGCACGCCCCAGGCACAGGGCCAGGTCGCGGCGCTGCACGCTGCGCTGGCCGACGCCGGTCTGGTAGCGGCCGACATCGATTATTTCAATGCCCACGGTACCGCAACCCGCGGTGGCGATGAAGTCGAAGCCCGTGCCATCAGAACCGTATTCGGTGACGGCGGCGTGCCGGTCAGCTCGACAAAATCAGTGCATGGCCACCTGCTCGGTGCAACCAGTGCGCTCGAATTGACTATCGCTATCGTCGCCATGACCGAATCGTTTTTGCCGGCCACCGCCAACCTGGACGCGATCGACCCCAAGTGTGCACTCGATCATGTCGCCAATGTGCCACGATTCGATTGCGAAATCCGCCATGCCATGTCGTTTTCGTGCGGGTTTGGCGGTACCAATGTGGCCCTCGCTATTTCCAGGCATCCTGACGCGCCTGTCAAACGCCATTCGTTAGCAATGAAGTCAGCGAACTCACAAGGGGATCAAACATGAAAGCGATGGACCTGGTATTGCCGGCAGTCGAGCAGTTCGAATCACGCTGTCTCGGCGTCGAACTGGAAGCATCGTTGTTCAATACCCTGTGGCTGACGATGAAGCGTCATGCCGAGGGCGGCGTACAGAATTTCTCGCTGCCGCTGCTGCATGATCTGTCGCGGTTCATCCACGCCATGAAGTCCCAGGGAGGGCACTGGAACGTCGGCGGCCAGACCCTGCCGACGCATTACGCCGTGATGCGATCGGCCCATCCCGACTACTTCAGCCTGGGTGGCGATCTCGCGCATTTCCGGGATTGTATCCGGCGCCAGGACAGGCCGCGGCTGCACACCTATTCGACGCTGTGCCTGGACATGATGCATGACTGGGCAACCTGTTCCGGCGATGACGCCACGACCATCGCTTTGGTGCAGGGCAGGGCACTGGGTGGTGGCTTCGAAGCAGCGCTGAGCGCCGATGTCGTGATTGCGGAAGAACAAAGCGAATTCGGCTTGCCGGAAATTATGTTCGGGTTGTTTCCGTGTACCGGCGCGATGAGTCTTCTGTCCCGACGCATCGGCGTCTTCCAGGCCGAAAAAATGATGACCAACGGCCGTATCTACAGTGCGGCCGAATTGAAGGCGATGGGCGTGATCGATGAAGTTTGCGCGCGCGGCGAAGGTGAGCGCGCGGTGCGCAATTACATTACCAGTCACGCGCGAAACCGGCGTGCGCGCCTGATGGTACAACGCAGCCGGCACCGCCTGGCCCCGCTCGATTATGCCGAGCTGGCCAAGGTCGTCGATGAATGGGCCGATCTGGCCATGGAGTTGGGTGCCGCCGAACTGCGGGTCATGGACATGCTGATCCGGATGCAGGCCGGGGGCAGCAGACTGCAAGGCGCTGCTGCGCAGGGAACCTGATCGAGCGCTGTGGGCTACCGCAATTCGACATGTTGCGACGAACGCGATAATCTGATTGCTTATGCCAATGCCAGCTCGGCAGAAAAATGGTCCAGCAACGTTGCCGATACGATGTCCGGCATTTCAACCATCGGCCAATGGCCGCACTGTGGAAAGTGTGCCACCCGCTGAGCGCCGAAGCGATCTGCAAAAGAAGCGCCAATATAAGTATCGCGATCGCCCCAGATCACAAGTGACGGTACTCTGGAGGTCAGGACGCGCAGTTCCGCATCCCAGGTCTGAAAAACATGCGGATCGAGTCCGCGATAGACGCGAAGTACCATCCTGCGTACCGAGCCGGTGAATGCGCGGTACGTGGCGCCGATATGCTCACGGCCTGGTTTTTTTTCGCCTGAATTGGCGCGTATCGAGCGAGCCAGGCCGGACTGTGACGTGAGTAACTGGAGTAGCTCGCCGAGGATCGGAAGACGGCAAATCCGTCCGTAGCGATGCCAGCGGTACTCAGGCTGAAAAACGGTGTTGAGGATAGTGATGCTCCGCACCTTCTGCGGATGGCGCACTGCCCACGCCAGCCCGAACGGACCGCCGATGTCATGGACCACCAAATTTACCGGCTCGCCGATACCGGCGATTACCAGAAAATCGTCGAGAAAGGTTGCCATCCCATCAAGGGTGACTTTAAAGCCGACCGGGACCGCCGACTGTCCAAAGCCGGGCAGGTCCGGCACCACACATCGGTGCGATCTGCTGACTACGCGAGTCACTTCCTGCCATACCCTGCCCGAGTCGGGTATGCCATGCAAAAAAACAGTCGGTACCCCTTTGCCCGAATCTGCAAAGAAAATTTTTGCGCCGTGGATTTCTACGAACATGGTCTGCGCCTTTGGGTGAGTCGTGCAACGGATATGCACGCAAGACCACAGTGTTGCCGATTCGGCCAATCTTGAACATGGCGAATAATGTCATAATCAATGCAAAATATGCCAATCGAACCCGATAGACGACGACCATGAAAATCGGACTCCTATTTTATCCGGGCTGCATGCCCGCCGGCCTCTTTGCCGCTTCCGATATGTTTCGGGCCATTAACCGGCGCATGGGCAAGCCGGTCTTCGAGTCGATCTGGATCGGTGCGGGAAACGAGCGAGTGAGTTCGTGTAGTGGACCGATACTGGAAATCCACCATGCTCTGGATGAACCCTGCGACGCCTATCTGATACCGGGTTTTTGGGCTGAAACGGCTTCGGAGATCGACCGGATGATCGAGCGGCAAACTCTCCTGGTCGAATGGCTGCGTCGCGTGCCCCCGCAGACCATATTGTGGTCCTACTGCATGGGTGTAACAATCGTCGCGGCGGCAGGGCGAATCGATCACGTTAAAGCGACAGCGACATGGTGGCTCGAACAGTCACTGCGCAAGCGCTTTCCTGCAGTCTGCTGGGACTTTCAGCAATCGGTCATCTCGGATCGCGACACAATTACAGCGGCTGGCGCGAATGGCTATTGGGCTGTGCTAAGCAAACTGCTGATTGCCCGGCTGCCGCTTGAAGCAGTGCGGGATGTCGAGCAGGCGATGCTGGTTCCCCGCTCCAATCTTGGTCATCCTGTGTTCAGATCGGTAGAGCTGATCGGCCAGGAAGAGCCGCAACTGGAACGCTTGATCGCGTTTGCCCAAGCCGTGCCGGCAGCCGGCCTCGATCTGCATGCGGCGGCAACCTATCTTTCGATATCGACTAGAACGCTCAGCAGAAAAATCGACCGCCATACGCGCATCAGTGCCGGTGAATGGCTCAGGCTGATCAAGCTGCGGCAAGTCGCCAATGCGCTCGTGGCGTCCCCGGCATCGGTAAAAATGATTAGTACCGAAATAGGTTTTGCGGACGAGGCAAGCCTGATGCGTGCTTTCAAAAAAGCGACAGGCCTGACCACGTCCCAGTACCGGCAACAATATGGGCATTCGGTGAACTCGTTTGTCGCCGGACTCAAATGAATTGGCGTTGGCACCAGCGTACTGTTGAAATGAGGCGATGCTGTTCTGGACGCGATCGGCCAGGCGGATTGATCAGTTTTTCTATCGACACGCGCGAAAATCCGCGTTCTGTTAAATCCACTACGGCATAACCGCAGTCCCTCGAAGAACCTGCTCTAAAGCATTTAACGTAGAGTCTCGCGCGCTGGCGACGTCGTGTTCCCACTCGGCTTTGGCCGACAGCATTTCCCAGCGTTCCATGCGCATCAGGCGGTGCGCCAATGCAGCCAGGCGTGTGGCACCGACGCTAATGCAAACCCCATTCAAGGCATGCGCCGTATCATGCACTTCGCCCATGTCTTCCGCGCAGAGAGCCGTTAGCAGGTGGGCGCAGTTGCGCTCGATGTCGAGCGTGGCACTGCTGACAATCTCGCTGAGGAATTCTGTACGCGGACTTAGAGCTTTAAGTTCGTCGATGACAGCATAATCAAGATACTGTGGCGCTACCGATTTCAGCAACGATGGCGCAAAGTCTGGCAGTGGCGGTGCACTGGCCGCTGCTGCCGCGGCGTTGTCAAGTACGACGCCTGCAGGCGGTTCGGGAGCGATGTTCAAGCTGGAATCGGCGCCGCTTGCCACCCTAGGCCTCGTCGCCGGTTCAGTGCCGCAGACCTGGGCCACCGCCCGTCGCAAGGCATCCCGCGTAACCGGTTTGTTCAACACGCCGGCAGCACCGATGTCCATCAGCTTGGTCAGGGTCGCGGCCGTGGTGTCGGCCGTAAGAAAAAAGACTGGTGCCCGCTCCAGGCAACCGAACTGGTAGACCTGAAGCACTTGTCCGCCGTCCATGTCCCCCATGTGATAATCGAGAAAAACAATGTCGAACATTGTCGATGCGAGCAGGTCGAGCGCTTCCTGGCCATTGGCGGCCATGGCCACGTCATGCTCATCCAGTACCAGCAGTTCGCGGATCAGGTTGAGGTTGGTCGCATTGTCGTCTGCCACCAGAACACGCTTGCCTTTGATAACACGCACTTGTGCGGCCGGTGTGGACTCGGCGCAGGGCAGAGCGGCAACCGGCAAATTGACTTCGAAGCGAAACCGGCTCCCCGTGCCCGGCACGCTTTCGACGACAATATCGCTGCCCATGAGATTGACGATGTCCTGCGCCAGGCTCATTCCCAGACCGGTTCCCCCATACTGACGCGAGGTTCCTGCCGACGCCTGGAAGAAGGGTTCGAAAATTTGCTTGTGCAAGACGGCTGGAATGCCGATTCCGGTATCGCGCACGCTAAACAGGATGCGGTAGGCATGGTTCTCCTTAGAGATCAAGGTGAGGGCGACCTCAACTTCACCTGTGCTGGTAAATTTCAACGCATTACCGACCAGGTTTTTCAGGACACGCGCGAGATAATGCGCGTCTCCCGACACCATCTGGCTGATTGCCGGGTCGATGGTGACATGGAAACCGATATGCTTGGCGGCCGCCATGGATACGAACGTCAGTCGGATTTGCTCCATGACGACGCGCAGGTCGAAGGGCGCCGATTCCAGTATCAGGGCCTTTGCTTCCAGCTTCGCCGTGTCCAGCAAATCGTTAATTTCCAGCAGCAAGTCACTGGATAAACGCAATATCAAACCCGAGCGCATCGTCGTCTGCGGATCGCTGGTTTCAGACGACAGCAGCTCTGCCGATGCCATGATGCCCGACAGCGGCGTGCGCAGTTCGTGACTTACTTTTGCCAGCAACTGGGACTTAGCCTGACTTTCAAATTC
>JACMQD010000407.1 GCA_014377155.1 Herminiimonas sp. | reverse complement strand
CGGCTTTTGGCTAACGCAATGATTTCCGCCAGCGTGACGATTTTGTAGCGGCCATTGAATTGCTGCGGCCGCTCGGCATCGGTAGACACGCCACCGAGTGTCTTGATTTCGGCTAACGTGAAATCGCTGGCAAACCAGCCGGTCTGGACTTCACCATCGACCGCGACGGTACGCTTGCGACTGGCAAACTCGGGATGCGTGGCGACATCCGTGCTGAACACCAGGTTCGGATCATGCCGTGCGATCAGGACACCGTCCTTGGTACTGACCAGATCCGGCTCGATCGCGTCGGCGCCCTGTTCAATGGCCAGTGCATACGCTTCGAGCGTGTGCTCGGGCAAATAGCCGCCGGCACCGCGATGGCCGATGACCAGCGGGCGCTTACCGTCGAGCGTGCTGAGAGGGATGCCGCTACCGCCGCCGCCGCATGCGATGACCGTTGCACCGACCAAAACAACTGCGCTCCATGCAGCGATCTTCTTGATTTTTTTCATGTTCCGTTGCGCCATTGTCGACTCTCCTGTTTGAATAGCCCGCAGTGTAAGAGCGCAAAATGACCAGGTCATGACGTGTTTGCAAGAACACCGATTTTTTTTGCGCGCACTCGATCACGTGCACGCAGCCCGATGCGCTATGCTGTCGCTCCCTGTCCTTAAAAAACAAAATCATGAATATTGCTTACTGGTGTGTACTGATCGCCGGCCTGATGCCGGTCATGACCGTGGCGATCGCCAAATGGGGCAAACGCGACTTCGATAATGCCGAGCCGCGCGCCTGGCTCGACAAGCAAAGCGGCTACCGCCACCGCGCCGATTTGGCGCACCGGAATCATTTCGAAGCATTGCCATTCTTCGCGGCGGCGGTGATCATCGCCCAACAGGCAGACGCGCCGCAGGCGACAGTCGATACGCTGGCGCTAGTTTTTATTGCGGCCCGTCTGCTGTACACCTATTTTTACCTGAGCAACCGCTCGACCCTGCGCACCGTAGCGTGGACCATCGGTTTTCTTGCGGTGATCGGGCTTTTCGTGGCCGCGGCATGAAATCGCTGATGACGGACATTTGAAAATACCAATTGATGAGAACTCGATGCAAAAACTTCATTTCAATCTTAACGACGAATTCGTCGAACTCAACCAGCTGCTGAAACTGGTGGGTATCTGCGACAGCGGTGGCGCCGGCAAGATGCTGGTCGCCAGCGGCACTGTGTCCGTCGATGGCAAGGTGGAATTGCGCAAGACCTGCAAGATTCGCGAGGGCCAGGTCGTCACGCTCGGCGACGTGCGCATCAGCGTTTTGGGCGCCGAATAGAGGTACACGGCGTGACAGACCTGTTCACCGATTCGACAACGCTAGAGACGATTCCCATCGTCGACGCCGACTTGCGTTTCATGCGCGGTTTCTATGCGCCACCGATGTCGCATGAGATCGCCGAGTTAATGCTGCGCGATACCGCCTGGCAACAGGAAAAAATTACCGTATGGAATAAGCAGCATTGGCAACCGCGACTAACCTGCTGGTATGGCGATGCGCGCAGTCGCTACACCTATTCCGGCATTGCACTGACCCCCAACCAATGGACACCGACCTTGCTGAAGATCAAGCAAGACGTCGAGCAGGCTACCGGCACCGGCTTCAACAGCGTGCTGCTCAATTTATACCGGGACCAGAACGACAGCGTGGGCATGCATAGCGACGACGAACGCGAACTCGGCGGCGCGCCTGTCATCGCCTCGGTCAGTTTTGGCGAAACCCGGACCTTTCGGCTCAAGCACAAGACACGCAAGGACCTCAAGCCAATTTCGATCGAACTGACCGATGGCAGCCTGCTACTTATGGCCGGCGACATGCAGAAACACTGGCTGCATGGCATCGACAAGGCACGCCAGGTCAAAAGCCCGCGCATCAACCTGACCTTCCGCACCATCTATCCGGGATAACGCTACGGCGGACCCGCGGGCCCGCGGATCACGGCAATCCTCAACCCCGGTCCACCAAGGTGCAAATCAATTGGAAACAAAGTGTAGTGGCTCACATTGGGGATTTGATGAATCGGCTACACTCCACTCGAAGTGACAACAACCTGAGGGATGCATCATGAAATGGGAAGGTAACCGCGAGAGCGAAAACGTCGAGGACCGGCGTGGTGATGATGGTGGCGGTGGCGGTGGCGGCGGTGGATTCGGCCTCGGCGGTCGATCGGTCGGAATCGGCACGATTGTCGTTGCACTGGTCGGTTCATGGATCTTCGGCGTCAGTCCGGTGACAATCCTGAACCTGCTGACCGGTGGCGGCGGCTCGACAGAAGTCGCACAAACCGCGCCGGCACCGTCCGGTCGCGCTCCAGCCAACGATCCCCAGACCAAGCTCGTCAAGACGGTTCTGGCCGATACCGAAGACGTCTGGGGCGAACTGTTCCGCGCCCAGAATGCCACCTATGTCAAACCCACTCTGGTGCTTTTTTCCGGCCAGACACGTACCGCCTGCGGCGCCGGCGACACGGCAACCGGTCCCTTTTACTGTCCCGCCGATCAAAAGGTCTATATCGATCTGACCTTTTTCCAGTTGATGAAACAACGCTTCGGCGTGTCCGGCGAATTCGCGCAGGCTTATGTGATCGCGCATGAAATCGGCCATCATGTCCAGAACCTGATGGGCGTCTCCGGCAAAGTGGACAACGCCCGCCGCAGCGCCAGCGAAAGCCAGTCGAATGCGCTGTCTGTTAAACTCGAATTGCAGGCAGACTGTTTTGCCGGTGTCTGGGCCAATCACGCGAATCAGGCGCGCAGCATTTTGGAGTCCGGCGATATCGAATCGGCACTGAAAGCCGCCAATGCGATCGGTGACGATGCGTTGCAACGGCAGTCGCAGGGTCAGGTGGTGCCGGATTCGTTCACGCACGGTACCTCGGCGCAGCGTGTGAGATGGTTCAAGCGCGGCATCGACAGTGGCGACGTGGCGACCTGCAATACCTTCGAGGCACGCCAACTTTAACAACCGGTCTTCTCAGGCCGGTACGACATGACATGACGCAGTACGGCAAACTGGTGTTTGTCGACCTGGAAACCACGGGCGCAAACACCGCAATCGATCACATCACTGAAATCGGCGTCGTCGAAGTTGACCAGGGTGTCGTTAGGCGCTGGTCCACCCTGGTCAATCCCGGCATCCCCATTCCGCCATTCATCCAAAATCTCACTGGCATTTCGGATGACATGGTGCGCGATGCGCCGCCCTTCGCTGCGCTGGCGGAGGAACTTTTCGGGCGTTTGCAAGGCGGCTTGTTCATTGCCCACAATGCGCGCTTCGACCATGGTTTTTTGCGCAAAGCGTTCAAACAGACTGGACATGCGCTGCCCGGCGAAGTATTGTGCACGGTCAAACTGTCGCGCGCCTTGTTTCCCGACGAGCCCAAACACAATCTCGATGCTCTGATTACACGACATGAGCTCGTCGCAGATGGTCGACATCGGGCTCTGGCCGATGCTGATTTGTTGTGGCAACTCTGGAACCGTTTTACCACGACGATTCCCGTCGATACTTTCAGCGCTGCCGTGCGGCATCAGCTAAAACGTCCGATGCTGCCGCCGCATCTGGCGCCGGATTTGCTCGACAATCTTCCAGAAAATGGTGGTGTGTATCTATTTCATGGCGCCAATGACGAGGTCATCTATGTCGGCAAGGGTAGCAACTTGCGGCAGCGAATTTCATCGCATTTCAATCCGGATCGTCGCATCCGCGCCGAGACGGAACTGGCGGATCTGGTGCACCGCATCGACTGGCAGGAAATCAGCGGCGATGTCGGGCAACTACTCGCTGAAACCAGATTGATGAAGTCGTTCAAGCCGCACCATAACCGCACCGTCCGCAAGCAGACCGAATTATGCAGCTGGCAGCTAGCCCGGTCGGAAACCGGTGGTATTGAGCCTAGACTGGTCATGGCCAGCGATGTGGATTTTAGCCGCACCCATGGCCTTTACGGCTTGTTCGGCACACGGCGAAAAGCCGAAGCGCAATTACGCGCCATTGCCGACACTCAAGCATTGTGTCTGGTCTGCCTCGGGCTGGAGTCTCGCACGGGTATTGACTCTGGCTGCATCGCACACACGAGCGGGCGCTGCCGGGGCGCCTGTGTCGGCCTGGAATCGCCGATCGTGCACCAGGCGCGGCTGGAAACGGCACTGGCAAAAATCAAGATCAAGCCTTGGCCATATGCCGGTGCTGCCGGTTTGGTCGAGACCGGCGCGGACGGCCGCGTGCAGGTTCATGTGGCGCAGCACTGGCGCTATCTAGGCACGGCGCAATCGGACGATGAGATCTGGTCGATTCTGGAAAGTACGGCGTCATTGCCGCGCTTTGATCTGGAGGTCTACAAGATCTTGCTGCGCTTCTTTACCAACGGCGTCATGCCGGTTCGGCCGCTGTCGGCGGGATAACGGCCCTAAAAATCCCTGCACTGCCTTGCGTGATCGAATGCCTAATTCAATATCAAAAACACAATTTTAAATTGATATAATTGCTACAATTGCAACGACTTGATCGTTAGCGACAGTCGCGGTGCAAGCGCCGCACTATTCAAGCAAAAATAGACAATTGGCTTCAGAGGATGGCAGACATGACGTTACAGCTCAATGCACGCGTAGTGGTTTCGGTCAGCGAAGGGAAAATAGAAATCGAAGGGAGCGAACTGTTCGTTGCCGAGCAGCTTGCCCAGCTCAATAACGTGATTTGCCAGATCGTATCGAGTGCCGCCAGATTCGCCAGCGGCGAATCGAACGCTGTCGAACCGCGCGTCCAACATGCCAGCACGCAGGCTTTGTCGTTCGGGCGCTACGCCGACCTGTACGCGCACCGGGATGGCCGGCTACAGCTCCTGAAAGAACTGCCCGGCTCCAACATGGCACACAAGACCATCAGCGCAGCCTTGTTGCTCAGCCACGCCAATCTCCTGCTCGGCAGCGACAGCACACCGCTCGAAATCATCCGCAAGGCTTGCAAGGACCACGCGTGCCACGACTCGAACAATTTCGCCGCCACGCTCAAGCGAGAGAAGGCGCTTTTCCGACACAGCGGCAGTTCATACATAACATTAAGCGACGCCGGCAGGACTCTGGCCGAATCGATGGCCGATCAGTTACTGGCTGCATAATGCTCGTTCAGAAGGACGTATTCATCGTCTACACAGACGCTGCTCGCCGCTCTGACTTTCCAGATGTCAGGCACGGTGCCGAAGTCTTTATGTATTTACCGGCGCCGGTCACTCTGGTCATCCCGATTATCCTATTACTCTACGGCATGTTTGAAAATACCTTATGATTCTGCAGCCCGTGACAAGTCGAAGTTTGTCAGGCGTTCGGGCGAGCCTCAGGGATCCCTGGACGCTTACCAAGTAAGTACCGATTGCCAAATACCTCAGCTTTTATTGAATGACACTAGATCACTTCCGCCGTTGCTGCCACGCTTGTCAACGAATCAGTCGATGACGACCCACTGGCTCGCGCGCATCCCCGCCGGCTTGTTCGCCATTCCCTTCGGCCTCTTCGGGCTAGCTGGCGCCTGGCGCCGCACGGTCACGCTAGGCTGGTCCATCAGTGTCAGTACGGCCACGGTGCTGCTTACTGCCGCGCTTGGATTTACCGCCTTTTTCTTGCTGCTTTACGGCGCCAAATGCGTTACGTACCCACGCATCGTCAAACAAGAATTCCTGCATCCGGTGCAAGGCTCGATCCTGGCCTTGATTCCGATGACGATTCTGCTGGCGGCAGTCAACCTGGCGCACAGCGGGTCGGTGAATTGGCTTGCGATGGTACTCGTCGCGCTGGCGTTGCAAGGCGTCATGGCTTTGCGAATCGCGGCGCAACTCGCCAATGGACTGATGGCACCGGCCAGCATCACGCCGGCGCTGTACCTCCCCACAGTGGGCGGCGGACTGGTGGGCGCCATGGCCATGGCGGTACTGGGTTACCACGGATTGGCGGTGCTCCTGTTCGGCATGGGGTTGGTGTGCTGGGCATTACTCGAAGCGCGAGTGCTGAATCGCCTGTTCGAAGGCGGCTTGCCTGCGGCACTGCGCCCGACTATCGGTGTCGAGCTGGCCGCGCCTGGTGTCGCCACGCTGGCGGCATCGATCATCTGGCCGGACCTTCCGGCCGACGCGCTGCTGATCGGCATCGGCATCGCTGCCGGTCCGATCGTCACGGTACTGGCACGGTATCGCTGGTGGAGTTGCGTGCCGTTTTCGGTGGGCTTCTGGTCGTTTTCGTTTCCGCTCGCCGCGCTCGCCAGCGCGATCATTGAAGTGGTCTTGCGTGGCGGCGCACCGCCAGCAGCAGCTGTGCTGGCGGTGCTGATATCGTCGACAGTCATTCTCTTTCTCGCAGTACGCACGGCATTGCTTTTGATAAAAGGCACGCTACTTCCGGCTGCAGAGACGAAACTCCCGACCTTCGACAACCATATCGGCAACCCGTCCGATGACGTACCCCGCGGCGATGCGACGACAAAAAACCCGCGAAGCTAAAAGCCATGCGGGTTTCGAGAAAGCATCCTGCGAATACTGAACTACCTGGTGCCGAGAGCCGGAATCGAACCGGCACGATGTTTCCACCGCGGGATTTTGAGTCCCGTGCGTCTACCTATTCCGCCATCTCGGCGACACAGCCAACATTATGGATGAAATGGGCGATTCAGGCAACACTATCCATGCCAGTCTCGTTTGCTGGCTGCCAAATTTAAGGCGTATCATGCGCTCCACAATAAATATGTGCTGCAAGTACACCGAATAAGATGAAGCCTGCAAAGATCCGTGAAATCGTGCTCGGCAAGGCGCTCGATCCGCTGAAGAACGAAACACGACATTCGCTCGCACTCGTCGCTTTCCTGGCATGGGTCGGTCTGGGGGCCGATGGTCTTTCGTCGTCTGCATACGGACCGGAAGAAACCTTCCGCGCGCTCGGCGAACATACCCATCTCGGCTTGTACATGGCCATTGCCACGGCCGTCACGGTATTCGTCATCGCAATGGCCTATAACCAGGTCATCGAGCTGTTTCCAACCGGTGGTGGTGGCTATCGTGTCGCCTCCAAGCTGGTCGGACCCTATATGGGGCTGGTGGCAGGCTGCTCCCTCATTCTCGACTATGTTTTGACAGTGGCCATCTCGGTAGCGGCCGGGGTCGAGGCACTGGCGTCGATGCTGCCGCTAGGCTTCCATGCGTACAAATTATCGGCCGAAGTGTTCTTCGTCGGCTTGCTGATCATCCTCAATTTGCGAGGCATGAAAGAAGCGATCAAAATCCTGCTGCCGATTTTTCTCGGCTTCGTGGTTACGCACCTTTTTCTGATCGTGTACGGCATCGTTGCGCACGCATCGCAGTTGCCGCAACTGGTTCCGAGTACCCTGGCCGAAACCGGTACGCTTGCCGACAACATCGGCTGGATCGGCGTGTCCGGCATGCTCCTGCTGGCCTACTCGCAAGGCGGCGGCACCTATACCGGTCTCGAAGCGGTATCCAATAATGTCAATATCCTTGCCGAGCCGCGTGTCCATACCGGCAAGATGACCATGTTCTACATGGCCCTGTCGCTGGCCTTCACGGCAAGCGGCATCATTCTGCTGTACCTGCTATGGGAAGCCAAGCCCGTCGCCGGCGAAACGCTTAACGCATCGACCTTCAAGCTGATCATCAACAGCCTCGACCTCGGCAGCGACCTGAACAAGCAGATCATGCTGGCGGTGGTGCTGGCATTCGAGGCGGGCCTGCTTTTTGTGGCGGCCAATACCGGTTTTCTGGGCGGGCCGGCAGTGCTGTCCAACATGGCAGCCGATTCCTGGGTGCCGCATAAATTCCGCTATCTGTCGACACGCCTGGTAACCCAGAACGGCATCCTGGTAATGGGTGTAGCCGCACTGGGCATCCTGTTCTGGACGCAAGGCAGCCTGACGCTGTTAGTGGTGCTGTACTCGATCTCGGTGTTCCTGACATTTGCGATTTCTCTGTTCGGCTTGTGCTGTTACTGGTGGCAGCAACGCAAGAAACTCGACAAATGGAAGCGGCGATTTTTTTTGTCGCTGACCGGTTTCATCATTTGCGCCGGCATACTGGTTGTGCTGGTCATTGAAAAATTCGCCGACGGCGGCTGGGCCGCCGCCGTCATTATCGGTGCCATTGCTTGCCTGTGCATCTACATTCGCAATCATTACGGCGACACCAAGAACGCCATTCATTCGGTGGATCAGGTTTTTGCCAACCAGCCTTTCGGACCCAAAAGCGGCGCCATCGAGCCCAATGCTGAAGAGCAGACGGCGGTCTTCATCGTCGGTACGTCGCGCGGCGGCGGATTGCACGCGCTGCTCTGGGTGCAGCGCATGTTTCCGGGCCACTTCAAGAATTTTATTTTCCTCAATGCGCGCACGGTCGATTCGCATGCTTACGGCGGCGAAGGTGCCTTGGAACAGATGCGCGCCGAAGCCAATGCGACCTTGAAATTTTTCGTTGATTTCTGCCATAGCCATGGCATGGCTTCGTCAGCGTATCTGGGATTCGGCACCGACGTCGTCGACCAGGTCACGCTGCTCTGCGAAGGTATCAGCGAAGACTATCCCAATGCTATTTTCTTCACCAGCAAGCTGATTTTCGAACAGGACAACTGGTTCACGCGCCTGCTGCACAATCAGGCCGCATTGGCAATCCAGCGACGCTTGCATTTCTACGGCTTGCAAATGGTGATTTTGCCGATGAAAGTATAGCTAGGCGTAGATGTCCTGACCACCAGCATCCCGATGTGCTGTGCGCCGGCGTGCATAGCGCGGAAAAATCGATCCCGAGGCGCTTCAGGCCGGGCGCGACTCACGCTACGGATACACAAGTCGTTCCGCGAACGGCGCCATGCCAATTGTTCGGTGCATATTCGACCTCCGCCCCTGCCACATGTTCAGCACCCGACGAATCCTGCTATGCGGCAGAAGTTCTTATCACGACACGGACCGTTTTCGCCCGAAAATAGATAACCTACTTCGATTTCCCAGCAGAAAGCTAAATTTTTATCAAAAATCCGTCCAACTTTAGGTCTATGATAGAACCTACAACTATTTGTAAGGTTTGCATTTTTGCTAACTTAAAAGAACATGAGTAATGTCGCTTGATCTTTTTTTTGCGTTGGTTTTACTGGAGAATTTGAAATGGAAGATGTAGTTATCGTCGCAGCACTCAGAACAGCAGTCGGCAAGTTCGGCGGCAGCCTCGCCAAAATTTCAGCAGCGGATCTGGGTGCCCATGTCATCAAAGGCATGCTGGCTCAGACCGGCATCGACCCCCAAGCGGTCAATGAAGTTATTCTCGGTCAGGTCCTGACGGCAGGTTGCGGTCAGAATCCAGCACGTCAGGCCGTCATCCGCTCTGGCTTGCCGGACATGGTGCCTGCCTTTACGGTCGGCAAAGTATGCGGCAGCGGCCTGAAAGCAACGCATCTGGCGGCGCAGGCAATCAAGTGCGGCGACGCCAACATCATCATCGCCGGCGGCCAGGAAAACATGAGCGCGTCGCCGCATATCCTGAACAATTCACGCGACGGTTTTCGCATGGGCGATGCCAAACTGGTCGACAGCATGATCGTCGACGGCTTGTGGGATGTCTATAACCAGTACCACATGGGCACCACCGCCGAGAACGTCGCGCGCAAATACGACATATCGCGCCAGGAGCAAGACGAATTTGCCGCTGCTTCGCAAAACAAGGCTGAAGCCGCGCAAAAAGCCGGCAAATTCAAGGACGAGATACTGCCGCTGGACATCCCCCAGAAAAAAGGGTCGATCGTTTTCGATACCGATGAATATCCGAAACACGGCACGACCGCCGAAGCCCTCGCCAGCCTGCGGCCTGCCTTCGCCAAGGATGGCACGGTTACTGCCGGCAACGCATCGGGGCTCAACGACGGCGCTGCCGCAGTGATGATGATGTCGGCAAAAATGGCCAGCGATCTTGGCCTCAAGCCACTGGCTCGGATCAAGGCGTATTCGTCGGCCGGACTCGATCCAAGCATCATGGGCATGGGTCCGGTATCGGCATCCCAGCTTTGCCTGAAAAAAGCCGGCTGGACGCATCAGGACCTGGATCTGATGGAAATTAACGAAGCTTTCGCGGCGCAGGCTATCGCGGTCAACAAGCAAATGGGCTGGGACACCAGCAAAATCAATGTCAACGGTGGCGCCATTGCGCTCGGACATCCGATCGGCGCGTCGGGCTGCCGCATCCTGGTCAGCCTGATTCATGAAATGATCCGGCGCGATGCCAAGCGCGGTCTCGCCAGTCTGTGCATAGGAGGTGGTATGGGCGTAGCACTCGCCATCGAAAGATAAGCGGTTCAAAATACAATTACGAGACGTCTTTCAATATAAAAAGGAAATAACATGGCACGAGTTGCATTGGTTACAGGTGGTATGGGCGGGTTGGGCGAAGCAGTCTGCATCAAGCTTGCGGCGCTCGGTTACACGGTAGTCACGACGCATTCGCCCGGCAGCAAAAAAGTCAAGGAGTGGCTGAGCGCTACCAAAGAAATGGGCTTCGACTTTCACGCCTATTCATGCGACGTGGCGGACTACGATTCAGCCCAGGAATGCGTTGCCAAGATCGAGAAGGAAATCGGTCCGATCGATGTACTGGTCAACAACGCCGGCATCACGCGCGACATGACATTCAAGAAAATGGATAAACCGAACTGGGATGCGGTCATGAGCACCAACCTGGATTCGGTCTTCAACATGACCAAGCCGGTCTGCGACGGCATGGTGGAACGCGGTTGGGGACGCATCATCAACATTTCCTCCGTCAATGGCCAGAAAGGCGCATTCGGCCAGACCAACTTTGCCGCTGCCAAGGCCGGCATGCACGGCTTCACCAAAGCGCTGGCCTTGGAAGTGGCGCGCAAGGCGGTCACTGTCAACACCATCTCGCCAGGCTACATCGGCACCAAGATGGTCACGGCGATTCCGCAGGAAGTCCTCGACAGCAAGATCATTCCGCAAATTCCGATGGCGCGCCTGGGCAAGCCGGAAGAAGTGGCCGGACTGGTCGCTTATCTGGCGTCCGATGAAGCAGCCTTTGTCACCGGTGCCAATATCGCCATCAACGGTGGTCAGCACATGCAGTGATGTCATTGCGGACATCGACAATGCCCGGTGTCCGCAAAAAATGTCGTCGAGCGGACCGCAACGGAGACATCGTCGCAGCATCGGCGATCGCTCTCACTACGTAGAAAACATCAGCCCCCAGCGCAAAATCACTACGCGGCCGCATCGGACTCGGTATCCACCAGCGCCTGCATTTTTTCAACCAGTGCTTCGGTGCGCATATAGCCCGATGTCACCAAATCGAGTTGTCCATCGCGCTCGAGAACCAGTGTTGGAAAGCCGTCGATCCCCCAGCGCTGCGTCTGCAAAAAATCTTTGCCGGTGGCCCTGACCGTCGCCGCATCTTCCCATACCTGCAGGAACGCCGCCGCATCGGTCGGAGTGCCCGCGGCGCTCATCGCCGCTGATGCGACCGCCGCTAGTTCCGAACCTTGTGTCATGTCGCGGCTGTCAGCATAGAAGGCATGCTGAATCGAGTGAAACACGTCGAATACTGTTGCCGGCGCAAGGATTTCCGCAGCCTTGACCGCGCGGCATGCCGGCTCGGTATCGTAGATGAAATCCGTACGCAGCAGGCCGTCATTGCGAAAAGGCAGGCTCGTGCTGGCTTCGACCGCTTTCCAGTGCGACCTGATGGTATCGATCTGTGTCTGGTCCATGCTCTCCTTGTTGTAGGCACGCAGACCACCCACGACGAACTGGATGGGCAAACCCGGCAAGCCGGTCAGCAGACCGGCGAGTTCGGGCCCGAATCCATAACACCACGAACAGAGTGGATCGGCGATATAAATGAGTGTAGCCATGGGAGGTCAACTTTCTGATAGCAGCAAATCGGGCCGGCTTGCCTTGCATAACCTATGGTAAGCACAATCACCCCGCCAGGCAACAACAGCAGGCCTCTTTGCCGAATGGATTATCAGTAGGATTAAAAATAAATCGCCAGCCGTGTAATGCAGTCGCAGTTCGGCGCGACTATTGATCGAACAAGGCGCACAAGCCATCCCTACCGCCCTGGACACCCTTTTAATTTTACCGGAGACTTACATGAACACACGTCAGACCCTGCTTGCCACTGCTCTTGCCACCGTTTGCATCACCGGTCTTGCACCAGCGCAGGCGGCCGCCGATAAGGAAAAATGCTACGGCGTTGCCAAGGCCGGCCAGAACGATTGCGCTACTGCCAGCGGCTCCCACTCCTGCGCAGGGCAGGCAAAAAAGGACATGGATCCGAACGAATGGAAATACGTTGCCAAGGGTACGTGCGAGAAAATGGGTGGCAAGATGAAATCGGCTTCGTAAAACGCGCGGGTAAAGCAACGGCGGTACGTGGCATCGATCCGATCCGATTCGATGCTGTGCTGCCGTAGCCGGTACGAACTCGAAAAACCGCGTTCGCCTCGCAGGCACGTGTTGGACATCTGGTAAAGTTGCCATGCGCTCCTTGCGTAAATGCTGTCATAAAAAATCGCCAGCTCTGGCCTTGCGCACGATATTGTGCAAGGCATTATTAACGCGCCACCTTAGGAAATCATCATGAACAAACGTCACGCCCTGCTCGCCACTGCGCTTGCAACTGTCTGTATCGCCGGCCTCGGTAATGCTCAGGCGGCAGAGGAAAAGGAAAAATGCTACGGCATCGCAAAAGCCGGCCAGAACGATTGTGCTACCGCGACCGGCTCGCATTCTTGCGCAGGCCAGGCCAAAAAAGATAAGGATGCGAACGAGTGGAAATATGTGGCCAAAGGTACTTGCGAAAAGGCTGGCGGCAAGACGACCGCACCGAAGTGATCGCGTAGTCGGCACAACAGAGACGGCGAAATGGTCACCTCTCCTTTCAACCGGCAGCCGGCGTTTGCGTCGCTCGGCATCGGTGTCGGACTGCGAGCGCCGCATTACCGACAGTTTCTGGAACAGCGGCCGGCAGTGGACTGGCTGGAAGTTCATACCGAAAACTATCTTAACCAAGGCGGTTGGGACGCGCATGTGTTGGAACAGTTGCGCCGACACTATCCGATCAGTCTGCACGGCGTGGGTCTTGGCATTGGTTCGGCAACAGGGTTTTCGGCGCAGCATTTGCAGCGGGTCGCCTATGTCGTGGAGCGCATCGAGCCTGCGCTCATTTCCGAGCACCTCTGCTGGGGCGCAGTGGATGATCGCCACCTGAACGACCTGCTGCCACTGCCACTGACGCAGGAAGCGCTGCGGCTGGTATGCGAGCGTGTCGACCGTATTCAGTCTTTATTGCAGCGTCGTATCCTGCTCGAAAACGTTTCGACCTATCTGCGTTATCGGGATGACGTCATGAGCGAAAGCGAATTTCTGAACGCGGTAGCAGCGCAGACTGGTTGCGGCATTCTGCTCGATATTAACAATCTCTATGTCAACCAGTGCAATCATGGTGAAGACGCCGTTGTTGCGATGCGCGCGATTTCCCCACATGCGGTCGGGGAAATGCATCTGGCTGGCCATCTGGTGACGCCGGATGCCGTCATCGACCACCATGGCGCGCTCGTGGCAGACCCGGTGTGGAAACTCTACGAGACGGCACTGCGCCGCTTCGGCGCGGTATCGACGTTGATCGAATGGGATACCGACGTGCCGGCACTCGAGGTCTTGCTTGAGGAAGCGCAGCGCGCACGCGATAGGACGGTGCGCCTCCAAACCGGCGACGACCAGCACATTCTATCGGCGACGCAGCGCGTATTTTCCGATGCGCTGTTTGATTCTGGCGCCGAAACCGATGTGCTGCCGCTATTTGCAGGTGACCCGGGACTGGCCGAACAAAGGCTCGCGCTCTATCGCGGCAACTTGGTGACGACTTGGGATAAAGCGCTGGCTGACGCCTATCCGGTGTTAAAGGCGCTGGTTGGTGGCGAATTCTTTGCGGGCCTTGCCCGCGCTTATGGTCATGCGCATCCATCGCAACAGGGCGACCTGAACCAGTTCGGCGCGCACTTTGCCGACTTTCTGGCGGCCTTTCCGCACGTGGCCGACTATCCGTATTTTCCCGACATGGCCAGGCTGGAATGGGCGATCCAGTGCGCTCACTATGCGTTCGGCACCAAAGCCGTGGCCGCCGGTGAGCTCGCTCTGCTGTCGCCGCAACAGATGGATGACGTGCAGCTGACGCTGCATCCTGCTTGCCAACTGGTTTTTTCAAAGTGGGCCGTTGTCGAACTGTGGCAAGCGCATCAGCCTCACAGCAGCGTGGCGTTTCCTGACACGCTTGCGCGCGACAATTATGGACTGGTGGTTCGCCCGCAGTGGAAGACCGACCTGCTGCCGCTGAGTGCAGCAGCCCATGCTGCGCTCGCTGTCCTGCACGGTGGAAGATCGCTCGGCGCCGCTCTGGACACGGCATTTGCCATCGATGCGGAATTCGATTTCATCAACAACCTGCAGCAATGGCTGGCCAATGGCATTTTTGGCTCGCTCCGCATTCCTGTCACGTCAGAATAGAAAAAATCATGGAAAAACTCTTGCGTCTGCATCAAGGCATGCGTCGTTACGACTTGCGAATTGCCGATTGGGGCGGATCGGTTCTCAGTCTTGCACTGCGCATTTATGTGGGCTGGCAATTTTTCAAGGCGGGCCTGACCAAGATTGCCGACTGGAGCTCGACCGTCGCTTTGTTTCGCGACGAATATCAAGTCCCCGTCCTGCCGCCCGAGACAGCGGCGTTAATGGGAACCGCAGGCGAGCTGGCGCTGCCGGTGCTGCTGGCGCTCGGCCTGCTGTCGCGGCCGGCGGCATTGGGCCTGTTCGTGCTTAACGTCACGGCGGTGCTTTCATATCCCCAACTTTTCATGTTCGACTGCCCGGCTGCGCTCAACGACCATTTTTATTGGGGTATTTTGCTGATTGTCATCATGGTGTCAGGTCCCGGGCGCGTCGCGTTCGATCACTGGCTGGATGCCAGGGCATCGCGTTTGGTACTTGACGCTTGAGCCCGCACACCGGGCTGTGAACGCTTTCTTCTACGCCGCCGCCTGCACAATGTTTCCGGGTGGATCACGCATTGCAATCGCCTGAAACACCCGTTTAAAGCCCGACAGTGCTGGAAAATCAAGAAAATGCCGGTACACCTTTTGGCTACAGATATGGTGAAGTCGATGCAATATTGATGCCGGGAACACCGTTCTTTACTACAGATGTCACCAATATAAAGATAACGATGAGGCTGTATGTTCGCTAACGAACGCAGACTACTTGCGTTGTAGCGCATTATTCGGACTTCAGACGAAACCGTCCGCATCCGATCTATGGTTGTGACGGCAGTGGATCAATCCCGTTTGCGCGCCCGCGGCACGAAGGCCATTTTGGTTGGAAATTTCGCAGGCATTTTTCGAATTCAATGAAGAGGCTTACCATGAAATATTCCATTCTTTTGCTGGCCCTTGTCGGCACTTTGGCAATCACAGCTTGTGAGCGCAAAGATACGGTTGTCGTACCTGTGGCAACACCTGGCCCTGCGGGCGCAACTGGCGCCACAGGTTCGACCGGCTCTACCGGTTCGACTGGTGCTACTGGCTCCACGTCGATGGGCGCGACTGGTGCGACCGGCGCAACAGGTGATACCGGCGCCAAAGGTAGCACGGGCTCTACAGGAACGACCGGCGCAACCGGCGCCATGGGCGATACTGGCAACACGGGTGCTACAGGCGCGCCTGGCTACGATGGCGCCAAGGGCGATACCGGTAAGACCGGCAAGACTGGCGGCGACACAGTGATCGTCGTTCCACCGAAATAAGTACCCCCATCAATTGACAGGCGCTTGCTGCCTGTTGACTTGAGCACGTCCCAATACGCACCCATCGAGGTGCGTATTTTGATTGGAATGCCGCATTCGCGCGCTGGGTATAATGCGCATTCGTCTGCTAATCGATTTATTTTTCGGGCACAGTTCAATCATGGCCGTATCGCTCGATAATTTGCTCGTCGTTGGAATTTCTTCTCGCGCCCTGTTCGATCTGGAAGTGGAAGAAGGCATTTTTCGATCACATGGCCTGGATGCCTATCGCCAGCACCAGCTCGACAACGAAAACGCCATCCTCAAGCTCGGTGCCGGCTTTGCACTGGTACGGGCGCTGCTCAAGCTCAATGTGCTTACGCACAATCAGCGCTTCGTTGAAGTCGTGATCATGTCGCGTAATTCGTCCGAAACGTCGATGCGCATATTCAACTCGATCAAGCATTACGGGCTCGACATCACGCGCGCAGTCCTGAGCGGCGGCGCATCGCTGACGCCGTACCTGCGCGCATTCAATGTCAGCCTGTTTTTGTCACTGCACGAAGACGACGTACAGGCAGCGATCAATTCGGGCGTCGCCTCTGCCCTGCTCTACCAGAAACCAGCCAATGCGCTGGAAGAGCTGGACCAGATTCGCATCGCATTCGATGGCGATGCGGTGATTTTTTCGGATGAGTCGGAGCGGATTTTCCAGCAGCAGGGAATCGAAGCCTTCGAGAACCATGAGCGCGAAAATGCGCTGAAGCCTTTGCCGGAAGGCCCTTTTGCGCGGCTTCTGAAAGCGCTGTCGTTCATTCAGAACAATTTCAAGTCCGCCGATGGCCGCGCATCGCCGATCCGCACCGCGCTGGTGACGGCGCGTTCGTCGCCAGCGCACGAACGGGTGATTCGCACATTGCGCGCATGGGATGTCGCCATCGATGAAACTTTTTTCATGGGCGGCGTCGCCAAGTCCGATGTACTGGCGGCGTTCAGGCCGCACATGTTCTTCGACGATCAGCCCGGTCATTGCGATCGGGCTTCGCTGCTGGTACCTACGGGGCGCGTGCCGATCTTCAAGTTACCCTGCTGAGGGCCCACCTCGGGAGTGCTTTTTCACAAGCACGGGAACAACGTCTACGTTATCTGTAAAGATTTAGCGCATTCATGCTTTGGTGTTTCGCACTCCGGCCTTTAATCCTATCCGCTGTCCGCAATAGCCGCACGATCGGTTCGTCACCGAATCCGTGCCTCTTTATTGCTTCCGCGCTTTCGCCCGGGCCATTCTCACGAATTGCCATCGCTGACAATGTTCGTAGCCAGGTCGCGGCGGGATAGTTTGCAGTTCGTGCGTCAATTCCGCATTTTGCGCACGATCGCCGGCGTTTGGTCGCAATGCTACCGACGGATCTTCGAGGGCCGTGGATAATCGGGTCATCGATTCCATGCGCAACGGAGAAAACCATGTACCTTAAACACCTGCTGGCCGCTGCCGGGGTTTGTGTTTCCCTGAGTACGTCTGCGCAGACTATCCAGGCGGATACGCGCCTTCAAGCCGGCTTTGGCATGATGACCGTGGCCGTAGCCGAGCCGATCCCGGTCGCACTGTTCTACCCGACCCTGACGTCCGCCAATATTACGCCAATGGGACCGTATGCCATCACGGTCTCCGTGGGCGGTACGCCGCCCGCAAAGGTCAAAGGACTGATCCTGATATCTCATGGCACCGGCGGTAGTGAACTGGGCCATCATAATCTGGCGCAAGCGCTTGCCCAAAGCGGTTACCTGGTGGCCGCCCTGCAGCATCCTCGCGACAATTGGCGTGACCGTTCGCTTGCATCGTCGGTAACTTACTTTTCCGAGCGCCCGAGACACGTTTCGCGCGTCCTGGATAGGTTGTTGAGCGATCCAGAATGGAAGGATCGGATTCCGCCTGGACATATCGGTGCAATTGGCCACTCTGCAGGGGGCTTTACCGTGTTGGCATTGGCCGGTGCAATCGCCGATCCTGGACGTGTCGCCGCTCACTGCGCGAGCGTGACCGACGATGCTGGATTCTGCGCATTACGCGGTATCGCGTCCGAGGCAACACGCGCAGCGGAACAAAACACGATCAAGGCCTCTGAATTCGACGTGATGGACACGCGCATCCATGCGGTGGTGGCACTGGCGCCGCTGGGCCAGGTGTTTACGCCGGAATCATTCAAGCGTGTCGCCGTCCCGCTAAAAATCTATATCGCGGAACATGACAAGGTGCTGAACGGGAAATATCATGGCCGTGCGGTGCATGACCAGTTGCCAGCAACCGCTTTCGAGGAAGTTAAAAATGCCGGACATTTTGCTTTCATGGCTGAAATGACGCAGGCGATCCCGTCTGCCGCCGGCAATCCCAACGACGATCCGGCAGGATTCGACCGCAAGGCTTTTCAAGGCCGTCTTGCGGCCGAAGTGATCGCATTTTTCGACAGGAATTTGTAGGCTGCGCGGCGATTACGGTGGTCCGGTGTTAATTAACCGAAGTTTTACACACCGAACTTGCTTGAATTTATTTCAAGCAAGTTCGGCTCTATCGCCCAAGTAAGCATAAATGTCCATGCGCTAGAAAATCTGCGGCAACCCATTCGGTCGACAGTACGCTCGCGGCAGGGTTAGCGTTCCGCCACCGCATCCATCACGCACAAGGCCGTCATGTTGACGATGCGCCGCACTGTCGCCGAGGGCGTTAGGATATGCACCGGCTTGGCGCAACCCAGCAGCACCGGCCCGATCGCGATGCCATTGCCTGCGGCAACCTTCAACAGATTGTAGGCAATGTTGGCAGCGTCGATGTTGGGCATGACCAGCAGATTGGCATCGCCTCTTAAGCCTGAGTCCGGCATGAGGGTCTTTAGCCGATCAAAATCAAGCGCGGTATCGCCATGCATCTCGCCATCGACTTCAAGCTCGGGCGCTTTTTCGCGCACAATGGCCAATGCTGCCCGCATCTTGCGGGCGGACTCGCTGTTGCTGGTGCCGAAATTCGAATGCGACAGCAGTGCGGCGCGCGGCATCAGGCCGAAGCGGCGCATTTCCTCGGCAGCCAGGATAGTAATCTCGGCGAGCTGTTCGGCGGTCGGATTTTCGTTGACGTGGGTATCGACCAGAACGATCTGGCGTTCAGGCAGGATCAGGCCGTTCATGGCGGCATAGACATTGACGCCCTCTCGCTTGCCGAGCACCTGATCGATGTAATGCAGATGCAATGCTGTCGAGCCGAACGTGCCGCAGATCATGCCGTCGGCATCGCCCTTGTGAATCATCATCGCGCCGATCAGCGTATGGCGGCGACGCATTTCGAGCTTGGCATACTGCTGCGTGACACCTTTGCGCAAGGTCATCTGCAAATAGGTCTGCCAGTACTCGCGGTAACGTTCGTCGAATTCAGGATTGATGACCTTGAAGTCGATGTCGGGCTTGAGGCGCAGGCCGAATTTTTCGATGCGTTGCGCCAGCACGGCTGGACGCCCTACGAGGATCGGCACCGCCAGGTGTTCGTCGACCACCACTTGCACCGCGCGCAGTACTTTTTCTTCCTCGCCTTCGGCAAAGACGATGCGTTTACGCTCGGCTGGCGCAGCCTTGGCGACCTGAAAGATCGGCTTCATGAAGGTGCCGCTGTGGTAGACGAACTGCTGCAGTTTGTCGACGTAGGCCTGCATGTCCTTGATCGGCCGCGCGGCCACGCCGCATTGTTCAGCGGCCAGGGCGACCGCCGGGGCGATCTTGATCATCAGCCGCGGATCGAAGGGCTTGGGAATCACGTACTCGGGGCCGAACGCGAGATTGCTGATGCCATAGGCGGAGGCGACGATGTCGGATTGCTCGGCTTGCGCCAGTTCGGCGATCGCATGGACCACGGCGACTTCCATCTCGCGGGTAATGGTGGTCGCGCCGCAGTCCAGCGCGCCGCGGAAAATATAGGGGAAGCAGAGGACGTTATTGACCTGGTTTGGATAGTCTGAGCGGCCGGTGGCCATGATGGCGGCGCCGCGCACGGACTTGACACCTTCCGGCAGGATTTCTGGCGAGGGGTTGGCCAGGGCCAGGATGATCGGGCGCGG
>JACMQD010000406.1 GCA_014377155.1 Herminiimonas sp. | reverse complement strand
TTTCTTGGGTTCTGCGACCGGCATCGCAGCCTGGTTCCAGTTCAGGTTGACGCGGATGCGACCAAAGCCTTTGTTACCGGCCTTTTCAAGCGAAATCTTGTCACCGCGCTTTTCTAGCGTGACTTTGGACAGCGATACTTTCTTCGCTTCCAGTGGGGGCGCTGGTGCCGGTGCGGGCGCAGATGCCGATGCGGCAGCCGGCGACGTTTCCGCCTCGGTACCGCCAAAATGCTTGAGCAAGGCTGACAGGCCGCCATTGAATCCCTGGCCCACGGCGCCGAATCGCCAGATGCCGTCGCGCTTGTAGACTTCGCCCACGATCACGGCTTTCTCGTTCTGAAAATCCGTCCCGGAAAAATTGAACGTGGTGCTGCCGAGCTGCAGCGAGCTCGCACCCAGCTTGCCCATGGTGCCTTCGCCGCCGATCGAGGCCGCAAATACCAGCTTATGGATCGAGTCCGGCAGGCGCGAAACGTCGGTAGTGAAGGTCGACTGGCCGTTGCCGATGTCGAGCGTGACGCCACCGCCGGGACAGGTCTTCTGGTTGAAAAAAACCATGTAGCGGTCGTCCGAGAGTTTTTCGTTGGCGTCCAGGCCAAAACAGGCGATATCGACATCCATGCCATTGGCGGCCATGCTGATGACGATCGGGAATGCGCCGGCGCACCCCATGTCAGCCAGTTTTCCTTTTTGTCCACGTGCAAAATCGGTCATGATGGGCAAGCCTTATGTTGGTTGAGCCTGTTGCAAGGTGGGTACGGCGACGATGCCGAGGTCGTCGCCAGCATGTTGTATGCCAAAGATGCGCGCCTGCTCAACCACGCCGTGCGCCCAGGCGCGATGGGTGGCGACTTCGCACATCGAATCGTGCATCTTGAATACGGCGGGACTGGCTTCGTCCATGATGCGCAGCGCGACCTCGACATCGGTGCGCTGAACACGGTAGTGGCGCTCGATCAGTGCGACCTGGCTGGGATGGATGGCGGTCTTGCCAACCATGCCGTGGGCCAGATCTTCCTCAACTTCCTGGGACAGCAGCGCCGGATTGTCGAGATGCTCGAACACCGGTGCCGTCAACACGAATCCGTAAGGCCGGAAGGTCGTCACCAGCCTTGAAATCACCGGGCCAAGCGGCGTGCGATAGATCGTCATGCTGCGCGGACGACGCATGCCGAGCAGCGCCAGCAAATCGTTGCCGCCAATGCGTAGCGCCAAAACGTGGTCGCGCACACCGGGCCGCTCCAGGCACTGTCGAAACAACTTCATTTCGGCTTCGTCGAATACCTCGGCGGTTTCCAGCGTCGGCATCAGCATGAACTGCGTCTTGCGAATCTGCTGAAAGTAACTATCGAAATTGTGCCGAGTGGTCTTGGGCAGTACGAAACCCGTCAGCTTGTCGGCGCCCGGCATGGCAAGCACCCGCTTCATGACCTCCGGATTGCGCACCCGCACGAAGCGTTCGGTGGCCGGCCGCTCGACCATTTGCTGCAGCACCAATGACAGGTTGAACAGTGCATAGCTGAGCTCGCTGTCGGCCACCGCATCTTCGGTACAGAAGATGACAGAGCGCAGCGCGCCGAGTAGCGTGCCGTCTGCAATCTGCTGCAGATCCTTATGGGTGGCCGGCACATACAGCGATGCGCCGAGCGTTTTTATCCTAGCCATCGAGGGCACTCCCTATGAGCGATACGGCTTGATACGGCAAGTCGCGGTCTACGATCACCGGCACGGATTTTTCAGCTGCGAGCAACGTCAGGTGTGACACATCCGGTGCATCGGGGTCGCGCACGATCAAAAGGCGCGGGACGCGGCGCAACAAAACACGGGTTGCTTCGCCAATCCCAGGTTTTATCAAATTGACATCGACAATACCATGCTGCACCATTGTCGTCATGAGGAATTTTTTCGAGATTGACGCGACGTGATCGCGATCAATTGGCGTCGTATCCGGCACACCATCGCGCTTGGCATGGTCGATGCCATCGGCGATCAGGCCGTCGGCGAATTGGCGCGAGACGTCGTGTGCGGCGAATTCTTCGTAATACACGCAACCATGAAAATCCTCGGCCCCGATGGATTCGTTCAGTACAGAACGGCTCACCAGTCCCGACACGGTCGCGTTCAGGATGCTGGACGGGATGAGGTAATCCGCCGACGACACTGCACACGCCGCCGTTCCGGCAAGGTCGGCCAGGACGTAAAGTCCGCCATCGATCGCAACGCCATGTCGTTCGTTGAACGCATCGATGGCCTGCGTCAACACGCGCGAGATCACGCCCTTGCCGGTCCAGCCATCAATGAAAACGATAGACTCAGGTGCGTGGCCCTTTTGCAGGATATGCTGCAGCGCCACCGTATCGATGCCACGGTCGCGAATGATGGAGACGGAATAGTGCACGACGTCCCGACCGATTACCTTTTGCAGCAAGTGCTTGAGGATGACGCCAACCGGCGTGCCGGCCCGCACCAGCGACACCAGCGTGATCGGACCTGTGCGCCGCGCCGCGATCAACGTCGCGAGCGACAGGCAGTCGCGTGCCATCTGCCGTCGATTGGCGGCATATGCTTCGCGAAAGACAGTCAAATAGCGCGGCGATGGCAGGGCTTCGGGCGACAGCATTTCGCTGTAGTGGCGTTCGCCGGTCTGGATCAGCTTTTCCTTGCGGACGATATCGACGAACGGCTGCTGCGGCAGGCGCTTGAGCAGAAAATCGACATCGTCGTGTCGATAGCTTCCGCAAAAACTCATAACGCCGCAACCGTCAATGCGGCCAACTGCGTACTGCGCGGGACGATCGCATAGTCGCAGGCGGCCATGAAGCGCGCATCGGACTTGCTGTCGCCCATGCCGAACGTGATGATCTCGCCATGGTCGGCGGCAAGGCGCGTGCGTACGTAGTCGACTGCGCGTGCCTTGTTCAAGGATTTCGGCAGCACGGCCAAGTTGTTGCCATTGCGGTGAATAAAATAGTCGCCGCCTGCGGTGTCGATCCACGGTTGCATTGCTTCCCGTTCGATCTGCTCCAGCCTGTCGTGCATCTTGTCGGGGTCCTTGACGACGATATAGAACGGCGTCGCATAGTCTTCGACCAGACGCGCCCGACCCGGCAGTCCAGCCCTGGCGGAATACGTATCGATGACTTCCATCGCTTGATGCAAACCGTCGAGCGCGCGTGCCATATCGATGCGCATCGTTTCTAGCCACGTGCCGTCGACCGAGCCGTCAGGGTCCAAGACGACGCCGCCGTAGTCGATGATCGAATAGCTATCAAAAGGCAAGTCGACCCTGCGCAGCGCGTCGTGATTGCGCGCGGTAGTCGGAATCAGTGTCATTTCCCGGCGCATCGTTTCAAGAAAAACACGTTGGCGCGCCGTTGTATACGAGCATGCCGAGCCGTCCTTCAGATAAGCCGCAGGATGCAGGTTCTCTCCAGGTACGCATTTGCCCGGGGTCTGGAACAGGGTGTCGTCAAGATCAACGAACAGGAATTTCTTCAATGTGAGTCTCGGATAAAAAGTGGAACAGGCGAGCACCGACCGCATGCGCGAGCTGGTTCAGCGCGGCGTTGGGTGGCGTTTCGTGGCAGATGAAAACATGGTCGTACTGCCCGGGGACGACGTTGTAGATGAAGTTGGCGACGCCTTCACCGTAATTGTCGGGGAACCTGATCGCATGCGCCACTGCGCCCCATTGCAGGATCGGCGAGCGCGTCGTCGATTGCACCACGACGTCGATACCACCGGCTTCCAGGCCGCGACCCAGCAAATAGGCCATATGCATGAATTCGCCCGTGCCCAGAACGAGTACCCTCTGCCCAGGCCCGATGCCAGCACACAGACGATCGGACAGCGCTTGCGGTACGGCCAGGCGTCGATCGATGCCAAGTCTGCCGAATGCCGTGTTGGCGCCGCGGTCGGCATGCGCTTCGAACAGTTGTGCGGCCGCAGATGCCGGTTGCAACTGGCCGGGCGTGAACACGTACTCGCCGCTCAGCGCCGCGCCGATACTCACGCTGATGCCGAAGCGCGCGGTTAGTGCGTCGTTGGCAGCCTGCCCCATGAAGTTGGTGATCGTCGCCAGATGCACGTGTTCAATTGCCGGGTTCAAGCCGCGGCAGGCTGCGGTCAGGTTCAGGAAGGTGTTGCCGGTGCTGGCTTCGTCATCGATCAGGACCAGCGATCGCGCGCGCAGCAAGAGCTCGCGTTGCGCGGCATCTGCGGGCATGTGCAGGAATTGTCGAGGCGCGTGGCTATGCGCTTCTTCGAATTCAATGATCGGCGTATTGCCCACCTGATAGCGGGATGTATGCAGAAACAGCGCGTGACAGCCAGGATTAGCATCCAGCCAGGCTTCGAACACGCCCTGCCCGAGACCGATCGCAGTTTCTGCCATCGCAATGAATACCACCGGACCGGGCAGATCGGCCGGCACTTGCGATGCCAGTTCGACGTGAATGTCGCGCATTCGCTGCGGCGCAACCGGCCAGTGCTTGCCCAATACTTTGCTGACGAACAAAAACCCGCGCCTGGCATTGGCGCGGGCCGCAAAACCGATCAGCGCGTCGAGGCTGAATGTGCCGGCAGCGCTACGGATTTCCATCACACCTGTCGGCAATGCGACTGTCCTGGATTCGGCGGGCGCCGAGGGTGCGGATTGCAGCACCGCGTTCATCGCAGCTCCGTCGCGCGTGCCAGCTCGCCGACACGAATGCCGTCGCGGATCGGTGCAATCGTCAAGTTATCGAACCCGCGATCGAAACCGGTCAGCGCCAGATACGGCAGGTTCGGCCCGGCGATGCATGCCATGGCGATGCCGCCCGACATGCGCGGGTTAATTTCCAGCAGGCCAAGGCCGTTACGACCTTCCCGGAACTGTACGTTGAACATGCCGTTCAAGCCGTAGGTCGCTGCAAGCTGGCGCGCGCTCTCGAGGATATCGTCGCGCATGTCGATGGTCTGACCCTGGCCGACGACCATCGATTTCTTGCGCGGGATGGCACAAATCAAGCGGCCATGGTCACCCACGCAATCGACGCTGTATTCATGGCCATTCAGGAATTCCATGACCAGCATGGTC
>JACMQD010000405.1 GCA_014377155.1 Herminiimonas sp. | reverse complement strand
TTCAGGCAAGGTCAGTGCCGATGAAAAATCGACACCAACGCCTGTCATGTCAATCTCGGGCCACTGCTGCTGCAGTTTTCCCACAGCATCGCGCAGAAAGTCCACCGAGATATCCAGGGGTACATATTGCGCTGGCTTGAGTACCGGAAACAGACTCGCCGCCTTCGCACAGTTACCGGCACCAAGATCGATCAAGGTCACGCCGGTACCGACCGATTCGGCAATTTCGCGTGCATGGGCGCTAAAAATTTCTGCCTCTGTCCGGGTCGGATAATATTCCGGTACGGAACAAATCGCTTCGAAGAGCTTGGAGCCAAGCGCGTCGTACAAATACTTCGGCGACGTCACGGCCTGTGGCGCGAGGAGGCCGGCAATCAGCTCATCCCGAATGGCGCCGGGGTTTTGTGCGGTGTACTGGATAAATTGAGCCAATGTGGTAGTCCCTATTTCAAGAGGTCGAGAACCGGAGCCTGCATCTTCGCCTCGTCCCAGTCGGCGTCACCGGTCAACTGATAACGAAGCATGCCATTTTTGTCGATCAGATAACTTGCAGGCAAAATACGTACCCGCCAGCTTTTCATCACCGCCGTATCGGAATCACGCAAGATCGGAAAATCGACGGGCGCCAGTTGCAGAAACTGGTTGATGCGCGCTTGCCCTTCGCCGATATTGACGCCCAGGATTTTCAAGCCTTTGCTCTTGAAACGCTGATGCAGGCGATTCAGCGACGGCATCTCGTCGCGGCAGGGCTCGCACCAGGTCGCCCAGAAGTTGACCAGCACGACCTGTCCCTTGAGACTGTTCAGGTCAACCGTCTTGCCGGCCATGTCGGTCAGCACCAGCGCAGCCGGCAGTTGCCCGCCAGGCGTCGAAAAGGCTTTCCATTCCGATTGCGCCGATGCACTCGCACACAGTGCCATCGACGCCAGCATCAGCCCGGCACGCTTGGCTGTTCGATACACCGAGAGTGCCGACAACCTAGCCAAGGATTTCACGCGCCGTGATCTTGTACTTGAAGTTGTCGGGATCGAGGCTGTCCATCCGGAACGCATTACCGTTCTCGATGACTTCGGCATTCGGGTACATCAGGAAGCCGATCGGGCCTTTTGTGGTTCCCGGCAGCACGACATCATGGGCGGTATTAAAGGCCAGCCAGTTCATTTCCCATGAACCGAACAGGCGCTTGCGGGCCGCTTCGACCTTGGCGTCGTTAAGCGGCAAGCCACCGCCCTCTTCCAGCACGACCTTGCGGACGTCGGCCGGGTCGACCGGAATCCAGCCATAACCAGCGGCATAGAACTCGGCGCGGCAATGCTGCGCCTTGGTGATTTCACCCGATTTGCCGAGCGATTTGTAGCCCAGATTGGAGTCGGCAACCCGGATGCCGTAGACATCGCGCGCCGGAATACCGACCGCGCGTGCCAGACCCACGAAGAGCGCATTGAGGTCGGCGCATTTGCCGCTCAGGTTAGCGGTCTCGAGCATCGCCTTGACATCGCCGACGCCGCAGCCCCGGGTTTTCGGATCGCGATGCGTGTTGTCGACGATCCATTCATAAATCAGGCGGGCACGGTCGATGTCGGTGCGCGCGCCCTTGGTAATGTCCTGTGCCGTCTTGAGAACGATACCGTCGGTCGGAATCAAGTCGGTCGGTGCGAGGTATTTCTGCAGTTCTGCGGCATCGATTGCCGCCAAGGTCGGCGCACCATTAAAGTCGACCGCGCGATCGCGCGTCGAAAAGCGCGACGTCAGTTCGACCACCGGCTTTTCCTTGCCGCTGAATTCCGCCACCAGAATGCCGGCGCCGTAGCGCGGGTCCTGCATGATTTGCGCCTTGCCGCCTTCGGCCTTGAAACTGCTGGATAATACTTTTTGGTAATCGGTGTTGACCGTCGGCACCGGCAGCCAGACTCTGGAAGGGCCGCTCGAATCGACTTCGACGCGGGTCACGATTTCGAAGGTGCGCCATTTTTCTTCGGCAGCAAGCGACCACAGGCTCAGGGGCGCGAATGACGCGGCGGTCAATGCAGCGGAAGCTTTCAAAAACAAACGACGATCCATACTGTTATTCTCCATGACTTCGATCCGGGCCGGCGTCGCCGCGGCAGCAACGCACGGGACAACGCAACATCTACTAAACTGACGAAGTTTAGCCTATCCAACCAACCTTCGCTGCATGCACATCTCACCCAAAAAACTCCTCCACGCCAAGTGGACCGCCGTGAACCCCGTCAATCGGGAAAAGCATTTTCTGGTCACCCGCTTAATCGTGCCGGACGATGGAACGCCGATCGTCACGGTCGACCTGCAGGCGGTTCATTCACTGCGTACCGAAACGATTGCGTGGCGCGATCTGCTCGATGACAGCCGCTGGACCATCGGATGGACATGAGCGCGCTGCCGATCGCGCCGCTGGAACTGCGCGGCATTCACAAGTCTTACAGTGGCGGCCGTATCGTGCTCGCTCACGTCGATTTCACACTCGCTGCCGGTGAATACATCGCCGTCATGGGCGATTCCGGCGTCGGCAAGTCAACTTTGCTTAATCTGATTGCAGGACTCGATGCCCCGGACGGCGGTGAGATCCTGATCGACGGCGTCGCCATGTCGTCTCTGGACGATGATGCGGCGACGCATTTGCGGCGTGCCAAGCTCGGTTTCATTTTCCAGGCCTTTCATGTCTTGCCGCATCTGACACTGCGCCAGAACGTAGCGTTACCATTGCTGCTCAATGGCATGCCGACGCAACGCGCCGACGACATGCTGGCCGCTGTCGGCTTGCAGGGCCGAAACAACGACTTCCCACGTCAATTGTCGGGCGGCGAAATGCAACGCGTCGCGATCGCCCGGGCGTTGGTGCATCGCCCGCGCCTGGTGCTGGCGGACGAGCCGACCGGCAACCTCGACCCAGACACGGCACTGAGCGTACTTACCCTGTTACGTGACGAAATCAAGACTACTGGAGCCGCCTGCATCATGGTGACGCATTCGCATGCTGCTGCAGCGACTGCCGACCGCGTGCTGATCCTGACCAAGAACGGCCTGCAGCCCGCAGCGCCGAACAGCCGTCCATGAGTAGTGTGACGCTGAAACCCTGGCAGCTGGGCCGCTGGCTGATCGGCGGCGAATGGCGCGCACATCCGGTGCGCGTGGTCGTCGCCATCAGTGCCATCGCACTGGGCGTGGCGCTCGGCTTCGCGATCCATTTGATCAATGCCGCAGCATTCAATGAATTTTCGGCGGCAGTCAAGGCGCTGTCGGGCCAATCCGACCTGCAAGTGCGCGGGGTCCAGCCACTGATCGACGAGGCCCTGTATGCGAGGCTGGCGCAACACGACGGCGTCGCCCTCGCCAGCCCGGTACTCGAAATCAACGCTACCATCCCGCGCACCAGCGGCGCGCTGAAAGTATTGGGACTGGACGTGTTCAAGGCGGCGGCCATTTCCCCCGACCTGATCGGCGTGGCGGCAGCGGACAAACCGTTCGATACATTGGCTGATGACGCGATTTTCTTGTCGCCGGCGGCCATGCAATGGCTCAAGGTAAAACAGGGCGACATGTTGCGCCTGCAAAATGGGACCGACGAAGTCAGCCTGCGCGTGGCCGGCGGCCTGGTCAGTGCGCGCGCCGGCCAGCGTATCGCGATGATGGACATCGGCGCGGCGCAGTGGCGCTTCGGATTACTCGGCAAGTTATCGCGTATCGAGCTGAAACTCACGCCAGGCGTCAATCGTGAGGCCTTCAAGAAAATACTGCTAAAGGGAGCCAGTGCATCGCCGGCTGGCGCACCATTGCTGGTGACCGAAACTGCCGACGACGAAAGCCGTACATCCAGCATGTCGCGCGCCTATCGCGTCAATCTCAATGTGCTGGCACTGGTGGCATTGTTCACCGGTGCCTTCCTGGTCTTTTCTACCCAGGCGCTATCGGTGATCCGGCGTCGCCAGCAGTTCGCCCTGCTGCGCGTGATCGGTGTCACGCACCGGCAGTTGATCGCACAGATACTGACCGAGGGCGCGATCTTGGGCGTTGCCGGCGCCCTCGCGGGCCTGGCACTGGGGTACGGCATGGCTGCGGCAGCATTGCATTTCTTTGGCGGCGATCTCGGCGGTGGCTATTTTCCGGGCGTGACACCGACGGTGCAGTTCAGTCCGGTCGCCGCCGCGGTCTTCATGGCGCTGGGCACGGGCGTGGCCCTGCTCGGCAGCGCCGGACCGGCATGGGAAGCAGCGCGCGCCAAGCCGGCGCAGGCGCTAAAATCCGGCAGTGAGGATGTCGCTCTGTCGAAACTGGCAACGCCATGGCCGGGCATTGCCTGCCTGGCCGGCGGTGCGGCGCTGACGCAAATGCCGCCGGTCGGCGAGCTGCCGATCTTCGGTTATATTGCCGTGGCGCTGATCCTGATCGGCGCCATCGCCATGATGCCGCGACTTTCCTCGATCGCGTTCTCGGCACTGTTCGCCGCGGTCGCCAGAGGCCGCGCCGGCGTGGTGTCGACCCTGACGCTGGCGCGACTGGCCAATGCGCCGAACCAGGCCTCGATCGCCTTGGGCGGCGTGCTATCTAGCTTCAGCTTGATGGTGGCGATGGCGATCATGGTGTCGAGCTTCCGGGTCTCGGTGGATGACTGGCTCGAACATCTGCTGTCGGCGGACCTGTACGTGCGCACCGCCACCAGCGGCAGCACCGGGGTCTTCAAAACGCCCGAGCAGCAAGCGATCAGGGCCGCGCCCGGCATCGCGCGTGCTGATTTTCTGCGCACCACC
>JACMQD010000404.1 GCA_014377155.1 Herminiimonas sp. | reverse complement strand
TGCTCGAGCGTGTGCGAGCTGTAGATGATGTCTGCCGTCGCATCGGCCCACGGGAACGGCTTGCGCAGATCATGCAGGAAGATGCGTTTGTCCCAGTCCATGGAAAAAATATTCAGGCCACGGTTCAGGAGGGAAAACATTTGAACTTTTGCCAGTTTTGCGCCGAGCGAATAGTCGACATTGATCCAGCCATCGAGAATTTGGGCCCCACAACCCAGGTTGATTCTGGTTATTAATTTGGCGCTCCTGACGGTATTTGACACGATTATTTCAGGAGGACGTTTAATTCGGCTTGATGCGCATCAGCCGATGCCGGTCAGCGGGTTGTCCTTCACGCGTGCCGATGTGACTGGTCAAGCTGGCACACGAAACCGCATCGCCTTGAAAAAAGCAAAACCCCCGAGCCGAAAGCGGCTTGGGGGTTTTGCACACCCGCGGCGGGATTTACTGGTGTGCGCGCGTCGTCAGTTTCTGACCAGACGATCAGGTGGTCGGCTTGCCTACAGGGAATCGAGGAACACGAGCAGGGCAGTACGCTCATCCTGCGTGAAGGCTTCGAAGTTCGCCCGGCTCTTGCTGCTCTCGCCACCATGCCAGAGGATCGCTTCGGTGATGTTCCGGGCGCGGCCGTCATGGAGATACCGCGCGTTTTGGGCGCCGCCCTGCACGTAGCGCAGTGAGCCGATTCCCCACAGCGGCGCGGTACGCCACAGATTTGCCGCGGCCTTGCCTTCAGGCAGGGTGTCTGCCATCTCGGGACCCATATCGTGCAGCAGGAGATTGGTGTACGGGCTGATGGTCTGGTCGCGCAACTCTGCCAACGGATGGTTGCTGCCAGTCTTGAGCTGCGGCGTATGGCAAGCGACGCACTGCGCCCTGGCGAACAGTTTGCTGCCCAGGTCGATCTGCTGCGGGTTCACGTCATGACCGGGAAGCGGGACGACACCATCCGGATAGCCGCTGCGAAGGCTGCGTTGTGCCGGCACGGCGATCAGTGCGAGGTACTGTGCCAGCCGCTGTATTTCTGTTTCATTGACACCGCTGGAGCCGTCCGGTGTCCTGCAATTTGCGGCGCCCTTCTGGCAGCTACGCGATGGATAGACCGGCGAGGTCACACCCATGTCCTGAACAAGTGCTTCACCGGCCTGATGCCGCACGCTGGCCTTGGATGCCTTCCAGCCAAAGCGACCGAGGCGGGTCTGGCCGGTTTCCGGATCGGTGACCCAGTTCGGAATGCCCCGCACGCCGTCTCCGTTCTTGTCGGCCGGATCGGCCAGCGCCAGGATGGTTGCTTCAGGTATGGCTTCGAGCAGTCCCATGCCGATGACCTGGGGCGCCTGCCGCACCGAGAACAATGACGGCACCGGTCCCTTGAATGCATACACGGGTTTGACCAATTCAATCTTCTCGCCAGTACCCAAGGTCCGGCTGCTGGTGACGTAGCTCTGGATACTGACACCGAAATCCGGCGCATTCGCCGTGCCGGATTTCTGCTGGATGTTCTGACCGTAATTTGCGTCTGGAACGATCGTGCCGTCCGCTGCCTTGGACGCTGTCAGTACGCTCATCGTATCGATCTGCGCGCCTACGGCGCCCGCCACACTGCGGCCATTCAATGCATGGCAGGCGATGCAGCGGACCTGGTTGAAGCGCGGCCCGACCTGGCCTGCATGGGACGTGAATACCGGATTATCCAGCGGATGTTCGGAGTGGGTGCCATCTACGAAAGACGTATGGAAGAGCCGGCGACCTTCGACGAAACGCTTTGTGTTGACGACGCCGATATTGTTTGCCATTTGCTGGAACACCCGGTTCGCTTCGTCCGAGTAGTTATACGACAAAGTCGTCTGCCCCCCGAGAAGTGCGGAATCAGGCAGCGGCGCGGAGTCCAGATTCGGTGCGACGCCATACCAGGGCCGCAGGCCGACGCCGACAACGTAGAGCTGCTCGAATGAGTAATAGCGCGGACCGCCACCGTCGATGATCGCCTTGAAGTTTGCATCGTGTTGCAGGAATGGTGCGGGCGCCAGTTCGATCCGGTCACCGATCTTGAGCGGACTGTGCGGATCGGTGCGCCAGTTGGAATCGAAACTCATGACGCATGCGGTCGAGGTCGACCGGCAGATGTTCTGGTTTGCTTCCATCGCGTTGGGAAAGCCGTAGTTCAGGTTCCATCCGTAGTCGCGGGTATCCGGACTGGTGCCGCGGAACAAGCTGAAGGTCGTTCCTTCGAAGATGCCGTCGTTGACGATCTGCCGGATCGTGATCTTGGTGCCGCCGGCGGGAATCGTGTCGCGGATCTCCATGCCGAAAGTGCGATTTTGAAAATAGAACGTCGGGTAGGTCAGGTACCGGCCCGGGCCGGCGTCCGGGGCGGTCCAGGCTTCGCCGCGTTCCCTTGCATGGCGCTCGGTCGGGCGCATGCCGACCAGCGTGACAAGCGTGCCGTCCGCTTCCTTGTACTGGATCCGTTCGGAAATCGCAGTGCCCTCCGCAAACAGCGGAACGTAAGAAGGCGCCGTCTCCGTAGAGCCCGGTAGTGGCGTGCCCGCTGGCGCCATCGATACAGGAGGCGCGTCGGCAACCGGTGTTGAGGTGGCATTGTTCACCACCGATGGTGAACTACCGGAGGGCATGGTCGCCGTGGGACTCGTCGGATTGACTGCGCCGGCGAGGCTGCCGTCGCCGCCACAACCGGAGAGCAAGCTCGCCATGAAGCAGGCTGAACCCAATGCGACTAGCCGTGTCGGAAGCGTGGAACCGGATCTGCCGTGATTTTCCATGGACTTTTTCCTTGAAGGTGAACGAACGCTACATACGGCGAGACGCGCAATGCGCGTTGCTTCAAAATCAGTTCGGCAGCGTATCCATCGATGTGCGACGCGGACTTTACTGGGACCCGATGCATCGTGTTGCTGGGTTTGACTTACTTTTACGATGGGTCAACCATTGCCGTGGACGCTTAGCTTCTAGAAAATATCGATAAGCGCATCACGCGATATTTCTTGGGCGGATCTCGCATGCAAAAGTTACCAGCTCAAAATCCAGGTATTTTCAAAAAAAATATTGGAGTCCAGGAGCAAGAAACGTGGATTAACAAGGCTCCGCAGGGGGGGGGAGGAGGATCATTCCGTACGGAATGAATCAAAAGAATCCATTTCGTCGAGATCCTCAAGCGCGGAACAAGAAAATAGTTTCTACAAGAACAGTTGCATCAAGAGAGGGCCTTGTGCGGCCTCACTGTTGTCTGTTTCGTTTCTCTAAATTTTACGGAATTTAGAATCGGAAAATATTCTGTCGGCTGTGTTGCAAGGGAGGGGTGCGTGAAGACGGTATTACGAGACTACGAGAATGCTTTTGAAGCACTCAATATGAGGGAGAAAAACGCACAAGCGGGTCCGTCGAAAACAGGGCGACTAAAAAACGCTTGAGCACCCGGTTGCAATCGACTTCTCGACGCATGCCGGGATGAATACATTTGTCAATGTCGACGAACACTCCGAACGCCAGGGTCTACTGCAGGCACTTCGACGTGGTAATGACCTTTACGGTCGGATTCAGCGGCCTGCCACACCACCGTGCCGGCGACACACCCGCACGATATGCCGTGACCCGTCCCGGCATCGCACCTGGCTGCTGCGCGGCTTGACGCGGGGCGCGGCGTGCGCGCGACGGTCGAGGTCGCGGGTTGCTGCACCAGGATTTTTCGGGGTTGCGCTTCCAGACCCAAAATAGACCTGCGCCTCTGCGATAGGCGAGGCAAACAAAGCGACAACGAACAGGACCTTGATGAATTTCATTGTGCACCTCGAATTCTGAATGCCGCATTGTCGCACTTTGCAGCCCGCCTGGCCTATATACGGAATTTGCAGTGGGACGGCGCATCGGATTGCCAATGCGGATAATGGCTTCTCGCGTGCCATGGCTATTCAGTTTTCTCAACATATATCAATGAGCGCAGAACTGCCTCTCGCCACACTGAGTCTTTCGATGTGGTTCCCTTCAAGGAGAGGCACGATGCAACGCAAGGTCCTGACACGACGCGATTTTGTAAAAGCTTCAGGCGCGACGCTAGCGCTGATGACGATGACGCCAAGATCATTCGGGGTTCAGGCGCGTAGCCGCCGACTCGACTGGGATACCTTCAAATCGACCGCCGCTTTCCCGTCTTTCGTCCGCGGAATCGGCGCGATGCGGGATAACAAGGATGCGACCGATCGTCGCAGTTGGGCCTACTGGGTCAATTCGCATCTGAACTACTGTCCGCATGGGATCGCATACTTCCTGGCGTGGCACCGGGGCTATGTCTACTATTTCGAGCAGTATTTGCGCATGGTCTCCGGCAATCCCGGTCTGATGCTGCCGTACTGGGATTATTACAAGAACCCGCGGATACCCGGGGAATTCACTGATGCGGCGCCCAGCAACCCGCTGTACGTCGAGCGCATCAACAACGATGTTACGGAGGCGCTGACGGCCGCACCCTTTGCAGCGGATGTGTTGAATTTTCCGCGCGGCACGATCAATGCATTCGAATCATCCGTCGAGCGCAAGCCGCATGATCCGGTGCACGACATCATCGGCGGCGTGATGACGACGATGCAGTCGCCGTTCGATCCGATCTTCTGGCTGCATCATGCGAACATCGATCGGCTCTGGGTTGCCTGGGTTGCCGCCGGCGGCGGTCGCAGGATGCCGTCACCGAGCTCGCCTTATTGGCTCGGCGCCTTTACCTACGGTCCAGGGCTGGCGATGGGACGGTATCTGACGATTAACTGTCACGCCCAGATGAACTATGAATATGAAAATGAAGCATTCCCTGCGGTGATAGTGACGCCGACGGCGCAGGTGCTCCGGGCCGTTCCAGGCGCGCGCAGTGGCAACGCTGGCGGATCGACTGGCCTGCAACGTTCGCATGTGATCTCGCGTCCGCCGGTATTGACGACGTTGCAGCCTTCCGGACAACGGCCGACAGATTCCACGCGGTTTTCCGTGGGCGGCGTACGAGCGATCCAGCTCGATGAAAATCCAGTCAGTGCAAACATCCAGATCGATCCATCGACCCCGCTGCGACTCAAGGAGATCATCGATGCGGACGCGGCACTGCGCCGGCAACATACCGGTTTCGCGGAACCGCTGACGAATGGCGGTGCGGCGATCCAGATCGTGTTCGACGAGATCCGCCTCACTGCGCTCGGCGAAGGCGGTGGCTATTTTTATCATATTTATCTCAACATGCCGGCCTCTGCCGAGGCCACGTTTCTTGAGGCGAACAATCTGCTCGGCAGCATCGGTTCCTTCGCGATCCTGAGCGCGCTTCACCACAGCATGCAGTTGCATGATCATGCGCGGGGTGGGATGAGCGCGCAATCCGGCGCCGCACGTCTGACATTTCCGGCCACGCACCTGCTTGCGGGCGTCCCGTTCGAATCGCTGAAGGATGTGACGATATCGTTGGTCCGCGTCAGTGGAGAGCATGCGCCCACGGGCGTGGTGATCACCATCGGCGAAATGCGGATGGAAATCTCGAACGATGGTGTCGAATGAGCGGCGGCGTCACCAGCATGCCGGCACATCAACCGGCGTCCCCTGACTGCCTGACGATAACCGACGCGCCCGACGGACTCAGCATCACGATCTATGAGAATGCGGTTCCACCGTTCGTCGAGGCCGCAATGGAGCGGCTCTACCAAAATCTGTATGCCTCCGTCCTGTGGCTGAAAATCATGGGAGCAGCGGAGCGACTGCATACGTATGTCGTGTCCGAAGGCGGGCTGCCGGTGACGATCCTTCTGTTTCGCACCAACGGGTCCAGGGTGATGGTGTTGAATAACGTGATCCAGATCTGCGCGGCTGAAATAGGACGTTTTTCAAAGGCAATCTTTGCGCGTTTCGGAAAAGTGGGTGTGATCTCATTCAAGACGATCCAAACCGATCTGACACATCTCGACTTTCCCTATCAGCGCTTCAATACTTCGGAAAACATCGTCCTGTCACTGCCGAAATCTGCCGACGCCTACGTTGCCGCGCTTGGCAAAAACACCCGCAAGAACGTTCGCTATTATCTCAATCGGGTCAAACGCTGCTTTCCGACCTTCGAATACAAGCTTCTGGAGCGGGACAAGATCGCGGAAGCGCAGGTGCTCGATATTCTGCGGCTGAAAAACAACCGTATGCTCGGCAAGCCGTATGCGGACACACGAGAGGATGCCGAAACCCGGCGTATCCTGAAGTTGGTGGCTGCACGTGGGATGGTGGGGGTGATTACCATCGATGGAAAGATCTGTGCCGGTTCGATCGGCTATCGGGTAGGCAATCACACTTTTGGCAGTGTTTTGGCACATGACCTTCGATACGACGGATACTGGGTCGGCATGCTGTGCTGTTTTCTGACGATCTGCGAAAGCATCAATCTCGGCTGTGAGGAATATCATTTTCTTTGGGGGCCGGACGATTACAAATTCCGGATGCTCGGGGTCCAGCGGGATCTTGACAATGTCATTGTGTACCGCTCGCCGAGACAGGTGGTACTCAACGCCGGCGTCACCTGTACGTCGATGGCGACGCGCTGTTCGCGGCTTGCGCGTCTGCGTTTGCGAGAGGCGGGAAAGCCGGGCAACCGTCTTGGAAAAGCCATGGCGACGCTGCTGCAGTGGCGGCTCAAGCTGCGCGAACGATGGTCGTTTCCGGCCAAGTGAGAATCGATTTCGATAGGCAAGATCGCTGCGGCAGGGCGCTTTGAACGGTAGCCCGCGTGGCGGTTCCTTGCCGTTGCCGCAATGCCGCGTCGCCACGCCACACTCCGCCCCCTGCACAAGTGTTGGCTGCCACGACGACCCTGCCGACCGAAAATTAAAGTCCTGGTGCGCGGGACCCTCTGCTTCGAAACGATACGTTGGGAACTGAATTGAGAGACGGTAAAGCCGCGCACCGGAATACTGCCTTTTTTTTGCGCACGCGGCCGCCTCTTGGATCACTTTCCCCTTTCGATGTCGGGCATGGATGCTGCCGTTTCCGGTCTGGCCGGGCGGTGGCAGTCCTTCCGCAATTTGATCGTACGGCTCTGCCGGTTGGTGACCTGGCCGTTCATTCCAGGTGCGACGCTGTTTCTATCCGCTTGCGCGGTGCCGATGTTCGATCCGCCTTCGGGCCGCGTCGATGGCATTGTTTCCGAGAGGTTCGTTTTCAAGGGTGGGGGTTACGCAAGCTATTACATCCTCGACAAAAACCTCCCGGCGCCAGGTGCCAAGCGGGTCGCTACCTTTCTCTTTTTTGTCAGTGGCTCCGGCTGCACCAGCATGCGCGAGTTCTTGCCGCGCTATTTTCGCGGTCTGGAGGGAGAGTCCGGTCCGATCCGCGTTTTCATTCTCCAGAAAAGGTTTATCGAGGAGGACCGTCGTGGCCGCGCTTCCGGCTGCACGGATGCCTTCGTCAAAGCTGACCATCCCGCCCAATGGATCGCG
>JACMQD010000403.1 GCA_014377155.1 Herminiimonas sp. | reverse complement strand
TAATGTTGACTACAACTAAGCAGGAGATCGTCAAGTGGCTTCAATGCAAGTTTGGCAGTACGACCTCGTATACAATGCGTTTTCCTTTACGATCGCCGTAATGGCTTCGGCGACCATATTCTCCTTTTTCGGGCGCTCGCAGGTGGCGCCAGCCTATAGAACGGCGCTGACGCTCACTGGACTGGTGACGTTCATTGCACTTTATCACTACGTCCGTATCTTTAACTCTTGGGATGCGTCTTTCACAGTCGTGTCCGGGCAGATCAAGGACTCCGGTATCAAATTCAACGATGCTTACCGTTATGTCGACTGGTTACTTACCGTGCCATTGCTGCTTATCGAACTAATTCTCGTCATGCGCCTGTCCCCCAGCGAAACAATAGCGAAATCGACCAAGCTCGGATTGCTCGCGGCACTCATGGTCGTTCTTGGTTACCCGGGAGAAATTTCTGAGGTCAACAGCACGCGATGGCTCTGGTGGGTATTGGCTATGCTGCCGTTCCTGGTTATCGTCTATGACCTGTTCGTTGGTCTGAGCGATGCGATCGCCAAGCAGCCCGCATCAGCGCGCGGTCTCGTGAGCCTCGCGCGGTATGTAACAGTAATCTCGTGGTGCTTCTATCCGATCGTTTTTATCTTTCCGATGATCGGTTTCACAGGTAGCGGAGCAATCACCGCCGTACAGGTCGGTTACACCGTTGCTGACATCGTTGCCAAAGCCGGGTTCGGTGTGCTGATTTACATGATCGCTAGGCGAAAGTCTGAGGCAGAGGGCTTTGTCGATGGTCCCGGACAGTTGGCCACCGCAAGATAGTCAGACGCTTACCTGATCTAATTCCGGCGCAGCAGATTGCCGCGCCGGAACTCCAGGGTTTTGGGATATAGCCATGTACGCATCCACTGCCGATGTTCCGGCTTTAGTTCATGACACAGTCCGCGATCAAACGAGCGCGATGGATGCATGGCTGGTCGATTTATTGCAGCCAGAGAATGGCAGCACGAACACTTTCCCTACCTCGGCCCGCGCCGCTCATTATCACGTGGCCGCCGGCGGTCAGCGGATCCGGTTTCTCCTAGCACTCGACGCTGGACGAGCGCTCGGATTAACATCTGGAGACGCTGTCTGCATCGCGACCGCAGTGGAACTTCTGCACAACGCGTCGCTTATTCACGATGACTTACAGGATCGGGATAAATTCCGCCGTGGACTGCCAAGTGTATGGGCAGCATTCGGAGATGATATGGCGATCTGTTCAGGCGACTTGCTACTCTCCTCCGCTTACGCCGCCCTCGCGACCTTCAGTAGCCCCGAACTTCTGCCAGCGTTGATATCGCTTGTCCATGCGCGCGCCGCACACGCAATCGCTGGTCAATGCGCTGATCTTGAGGCTCGAAGCCAAACCATTGATGACGTCGGAGCTTACGAAACAATCGCCATTGCCAAATCTGGCGCTCTGTTGGGATTGCCATTCGAATTAGCCCTTGTGGCTTCCGGATACAATAACTTTCGCGCAGTCGCACGGCGTGCGGCAGATGCTTTCGCTGTCGGCTATCAGATCTTCGATGACATCACCGACTTTGGAAAGGACACCGGAACGAGAAAAGCCGGTCATGATTCAAAGCCTGCTTCATTGAATATTCTATCAGTATTGCGGGCAGCCGGGCACGGTGCAGATGCCGGACAGCTGGCGCGCACCCTTGGTCTTACACGTCTTCGCACAGCAGCTGATGATGCGGAGAAGTTGCCAAAGCGGTCGGGCGCCCTCTTGCGCGAACTCGCCCTGCGCCTGGCTGCACGGCTATGACCATCCGGGAAGCACCTAATCGGGCCATAGTCATCGGTGCAGGATTTGGCGGGATTGCATCGGCGCTGCGTCTGCGATCAAAAGGCTATGAAGTTACGCTTATCGATCGATGCGCTACTCTTGGCGGCCGCGCCCAGGTTTTTGAACGCGGCGGTTTTCGCCACGATGCTGGTCCAACTGTCATTACGGCTCCTTTCCTGTTCGAGGAATTGTTTCTCTTGTTTGGCGAGCGGATGGCGGAGCACATTAATCTGGTGCCACTGAAACCATGGTACCGCTTTTGTTTTGCCGATGGCGAAACGTTCGATTATGGAGGCACACTGGAAGAAACGCTGGCCGAAATTAGGCGGATCGAACCACGCGATTGCGATGGATACCTAGCACTCCTAGCGCACTCCAAACGGATTTTCGAGATCGGCTTTACCGAACTCTCCGCCCAACCGTTTGATCGTTTCATGACCATGGTTCGCCAGATCCCTCGCCTCGTCGGGCTGGGCAGCTATCGGTCTGTGTGGGGGCTAGTGTCGCGTTATATGTCCAACCCGAAGCTGCGGCAGGCATTTTCGATTCAACCGCTGCTTCTCGGCGGCAATCCATTCGACACGACCAGCATCTATGGCCTGATCCACTTTCTCGAACGTGCACATGGTGTTCATTTCGCTATGGGTGGGACTGGAGCGATAACCAAAGCCCTTGGCGAGCTAATGGAGCGACAATTCATCAAGATCAAGCTGGGGACCACGGTAGCGGCCATCAATGTCAGGGATGGTATCGCTCAAAGCGTGACCCTTGATGACGGACGAACAATGACAGCCGATGTCATTGTATCCAATTGCGATCCTGCCCACCTATACGGCTCGATGGTCGAAAAGACCGCGCAGGCCAGATCGACTAAGCTGAAACTGGCGGCTGCGCATTTTTCTATGGGTTTGTTTGTTCTGTATTTCGGCACGACGCAGACTTATCCGGCGGTAGCACATCATACAATCTGGTTTGGCGGGCGATATCGCGAATTGTTGAGTGATATTTTCGACCGTAAAGTATTGTCGGAAGATTTTTCGCTCTATCTTCATCGCCCGACCGCGACGGATGCGAGCTTTGCGCCACCCAACTGCGATAGCTTTTATGTCCTCTGTCCGGTTCCCAACCTTCAAGGTCAGATCGATTGGACCAGGGAAGGTCCGCGCCTGAAGGATCGTATCGTCAAGGCGCTCAGCAAAACCATCCTGCCGAACCTGGAAGCAACGATTACGAGCGATTTCTTCATAACTCCAGAGAACTTCCGACAGGACTATCTGAGCACGCATGGCGCGGGCTTCTCTATCGCCCCGTTGTTTCGACAATCGGCATGGTTCCGCTTTCATAACCGTGCCGAGGGAATCCAAAACCTCTTTCTCGTTGGCGCTGGCACGCACCCAGGAGCCGGCGTTCCCGGCGTTTTGTGCTCGGCGAAGGTTGTGGATGCGCTCATTCCATCGATGGTGATGCCATGACTATGTCGTGGCCCGCCTCCAAGAATGAGACCCGGGCGTCGGCCGATGCCATACTTGCCGCCAAAGGGCGCAGTTTTCATTGGGCGCGGCATCTGCTGGGTTCTGTTCACGCTGCAAGAGCCACCCGCCTCTATGGATTTTGCCGTCTGATCGACGACCTTGCCGACAGTGCATCGTCACAGGATGCCGCCAGACTCGACCTCTCCAGTGCCGCGCTTGCCGTCACGACCGGCGTATCCGCCGATCCGATAATCAGCGACATGCTGGACCTCATGCGCGAATGCCGGATCGATCCAGCTATTATGCTGGAATTGATCGAGGGCGTGACATCCGATCTTGAAACAGTCAGGATGGAAAATATTGATTGCCTTTTGCGCTACTGCTATCGCGTTGCCGGCACCGTCGGGCTGATGATGTGCAGTGTGCTGGATGTGGATGATCCCGCTGCTCTGCCGCATGCTGTTGATCTCGGCATCGCCATGCAACTCACCAATATTTGCCGTGATATCGCGGAAGACGCGGCTCTAGGGCGGCGCTATTTGCCGGCCAGCATGATTGGCGATGTTTCGCCCGATTTGCTCATTTCACCGGCGGATGGGTTACGACCTCATTTGCGGAAATGTGTGGCTGATCTCTTACATCTTGCCGATCGCTACTACCGTAGCGGCGAATCGGGCTTGCGCTATCTGCCCGTTCGCGCACGAAGTAGCATTTTTGTTGCCGCGCGTGTTTATGAAGCAATCGGCAAAGAGCTTCGACGACGCGATTGTGCCTATTGGTCAGGACGGGTCGTTCTGCATGGCGGCATCAAGGCTGCATTGACTGCTCGTGCCCTGTTGAGCCAGGTGCTTCGGCCTTCCTTTTGGGTCTCACCCCAAGAGTACAACGCGGCGTTGCATACGGCGATCGTTGGCTTGCCGTGCATGGCGCAGGTGGCGGGAGACGACCGTGCAGTCTGACGCCGATCTCATCATTCTCGGCGGCGGTTGTGCAGGTTTGAGCCTCGGCATGCGGCTTGCCGAACTGGGGCCCAATTGCCCGCGCGCACTCATTATCGAAGAGCGAACCCGCTACACCAACGACCGAACATGGTGTTTTTGGGATGACGGCTCTACCCGCATACGGCCGCTGGTTCAGCATCGGTGGCAAAACATGAAAATTCAAGCTGAGGGCCGCAGCGTTACTGTGGACTGCGGCGCAACACCCTATCAAATGCTTCCTGCCGACGTTTTTTACGCTGCAGCTATCAAGCAAATTTCCAAAAACGAACGCATCCAGCTGATCATGGACGCATCCGTACTCGATCTACCTTACAAACGCTCAGGCAAGTGGCAGATTGAAACCAGCCAAGCGCGACACCAAGCCAGCATGGTGATTGATACGCGGCCGGTAAAGAAGGCTACACGCGGTGCAGCCATCCTGTGGCAGTCTTTCTACGGCCGCGAGATTAAATGCGAAGATGCAGTATTCAATCCTACCTGCACCGATTTGATGAACTTTGACGATGGCAATGCAACGAACATTCGCTTTTCTTACGTTCTTCCCGTGTCGCCCTACCGCGCTCTGATCGAGACAACTGTTTTCGGGCCAGATCCGCTGGGTCAACCAGCTCTTTCAAGTGATTTAGGTACCGCTGTCGCACGATATGTAAATGGTGTCGGCTTCAGGATTTTGCGTGAGGAAAACGGTGTCCTGCCAATGGGCACTGCCACCGCGAAACCAAATCCAGATGTTACTTACGTGCGAGCAGGCCTGGACTGGGGCGGCGCGCGCGCCAGCACTGGTTATGCTTTCCAGCGTATTCAGCGGTGGGCCGATGTTTGCGCCCAACAGCTCGGTGAGGGAAAGTTCCCGATCGGCCATGAGCCCGATCCCCTGCTGCTTCGCGGCATGGACCACCTGTTCCTTTCAGTGCTGCACACCCGTTCCGCAGCGGCGCCCGCCATGTTCTTATCCATGTTCGAAAAGGTGGATCCCGCACGTATAATCCGCTTCCTGAGTGACGGCGGTACCCTGCTGGATCGGGCAATTGTTGCATCAGTCTTGCCGGTCATCCCGTTCTTGAAGGAAATCCCCAGTGCGTTCCTGCGGTCGGCACGATTGCGTGAAGCCTTATGATGCCGATTCGAGCGCAACGCATTCAGGGATTGGTTTTTTGCGCAACGGCGGTTGCCGTCGCAGCTTCTGCCGAATTGGTCCAGCGGCTGGATCCGCAAACCGAATTAGTGGCGATGGCTATTCTAATCGTCATCCTGGGCGTGCCGCATGGCGTGCTGGATACGGTTTTTGCAAGAAATCTGTATAATGTCCGGACAGCAAAGGAATGGGTCGGCTTTACGGTGGTCTATTTCATTCCGGCAGCGCTCGTCGTCGCCTTATGGCAATTCGCACCTCAGTTGTTCCTTGCTGGATTTCTGGTGATATCCATCGTCCATTTTTCCGGCGACCCGTCTCCGGGTACCCCGGTGTTTTCGCGCGTATTTTATGGTGGCGCGATCATTGTGCTCCCGACGATCCTCTACGCACCGGAGGTGACGCAGCTTTTTTCATTTCTCGTTGGTCCCGATGCGGCGATGCAGACGGTGGCGGCGCTGCTGTATCTCAAATGGCCCTGGTTAGTCGGCCTTGTACTCGCAGCGATCGCTCGCATGCAGTCCGATTGGCTTTCTGGCCTTGAAATCGCCGCTCTGGGATTAATTGCGACACTCGCGCCGCCTCTCGTCGCCTTCACAGTGTTTTTCTGCATCATGCACAGTGCTCGCCATATTTTGCGCACTATGAATTATTTTGATCAAATCTCGCTTCCCCGTATAGTTTTTACGGCCGCAACTCCGATGTTGGTCACGGTCATTTTGTCAGTCGCAGCTTGGAATTCCTTTGGCGACACTGCAATTGATGTGCGGGTTAGTCAGCTTGTGTTCGTTGGACTTGCGGCGCTGACCGTTCCCCATATGGCGATCGTGGAACGCGTCAGGCTTTCTGGCTGGATAAGAAAGTCCTGAGTTCGACGGGAATCACTTGCGCGATACCCGGCACTTAACGCCAACTCCGGACACGTTCCGGTCTCCTTCCCTTCCAACTTGCTCCGGAAAAATACCGACGTGGGATTTAAAAGTTGATCTCTAAAGGTCTTTCCTATTCTTCCTGCGTGCATATCTGACCCTGGTGCGGTCAATGTCAGGATCTGCCGCCGGTGGTCAATCTCATGTTTGAAAGCCGGAGCAATACTGCCTCACTGAAGCGGCCGCTTTGATTGGCTGCGCCGGAGTAAAACTGCGGCAGTTAGAGTCCTTTGTCTGGAACGGCAGCGGACGGGGGATGAAGACAGTGGATCTTTATGCGCGGGTCCGGCACGCCGTTCTGATCGAGGGGATTAGCGAGCGCGCTGCGGCAGACCGGTTCGGCATCAACGCCAGGACGGTCTCGAAGATGCTGAAGTTCTCGG
>JACMQD010000402.1 GCA_014377155.1 Herminiimonas sp. | reverse complement strand
GGCGAATTCCCGAAACAGCCGACCTACGACATCGCCCATGAACAGCAGCGGAATCAGCACCGCAATCAGCGATATGGTCAGCGAAATGATAGTGAAGCCGATCTGTGCGGCGCCCTTGAGCGCGGCTTCCATCGGCGGCTCACCTTCTTCGATGTAGCGGGCGATGTTTTCGATCATCACAATGGCATCGTCCACCACGAAACCGGTGGCAATCGTCAACGCCATCAGGCTCAGGTTATTCAGGCTGTAGCCAAGCAAATACATCGCACCGCACGTGCCGATGAGCGAAATCGGCACCGCCAGGCTGGCGATCAGCGTCGCCCGCAGGCTACGCAGGAACGCGAAGATCACCAGCACCACCAGGAACACTGCGAGCAACAATTCCAGCTCGACGTGTTCGACCGAGGCCCGGATACCGGTGGTCCGGTCACTCAGCACCGTCACCTTGAGCGTGGCCGGGAGCCCTTCCTGCAATTCAGGTAGGCGCGCCTTGATGGCATCCACGGTGGCAATCACGTTGGCACCGGGCTGGCGCTGTACGTTGAGAATAATGGCAGGTGTCAGACCGGCCCAGGCGCCGATGCGGACATTCTCGGCGCTGTCGACGACTTGCGCGACGTCCGACAAGCGGACTGGCGCGCCGTTTTTATAGGCGATGACCAGATTTTTATAGTCGCTGGCTGCCAATAGCTGGTCGTTGGCATTGATCGTGTAGGACCGCGTGGGACCGTCGAAACTGCCTTTGGCGCTGTTCGCATTGGCCGCGGTGATCGCGGTGCGCAAGCTGTCCAGCCCAAGGCCGTAGGATGCCAGCGCCTGGGTATCGCCCTGAATGCGCACGGCCGGTCGCTGCCCGCCCGAGAGAGAAACCAGACCGACACCGCTGACCTGGCTGATCTTCAACGCCAGGCGGGTGTTGACGATATTTTGCACTTCGGTGAGTGCCAGGGTGCCGGAGGTAATCGCCAGCGTCAGTACCGGGGTGTCGGCCGGATTGATTTTGGCATAGACCGGCGGCGCCGGCAGGTCGGCCGGCAACAGCGAACCGCCGGCATTGATCGCCGCCTGTACTTGCTGCTCGGCGACGTCGAGCGTCTGGCCCAGGCCGAATTGCAGCGTCACCAGCGACAAGCCGGCGGCGCTGGTCGAACTCATGCGCTGCAAGCCCGACATTTGACCGAACTGGCGTTCGAGTGGCGCGGTTACGGTCTGGCTCATGACTTCCGGACTGGCACCCGGATACAGCGTCTGCACCTGGATGGTCGGGAAGTCGACCTGCGGCAGCGCCGACAGCGGCAAGAACTTGAAACCGACCAAGCCGGCCAGTACGATCGCAAGCATCAGCAGCGACGTGGCCACCGGACGCATGATGAACGGGGTAGACGGACTCATGCTGCATCCTGCATTACGGCGTGCGGCGATCGGTCACGCATCATGGCGCGGTCGCCTCGGGTGGGCGGCGACGGCGTTCGCGCGGCGCGGCTGCCGGTGCGTCCGTTGCGGGTGGCGTGGCGGCCGAAGGCGAAGGTTCTGCCAGCGGCGCGGTTACGGTCGCCGGTGCGGTTGCCGGTGCGGTTGCGGTTGCCGGTGCGGTTGCGGCCGCCGGTGCAGGTATGGGCGCCGGGGCTGTCGCGGGTGTTCCGCCGTCGGCGGCACGCCTGTTGGCGCCCTCGCCTCTTGCGCCACGCCGCCCGCCCCTGCCGCCGGCAGCCGGCGGTTTGTCACCCGGCAGCGTCACTTTAGCGCCATCCTGCAGCCGGTCCCCGCCTTCCGTGATGACACTTTCGCCGACCTTCAACCCTGACACGATCTCGACCTTGTCCACCGTGGCCTGGCCGCGCTTGACCAGTCGCAACGCGGCGGTGCGGCTGGCGATATCGACGACGTAGACAAAATCGCCTTTGCTGCCGTTGCGCAACGCCGTCACCGGCACCATTACGCCGCCCTGTATCGTGCGCATCAACAGCCGCACGTTGACAAACTGGTTCGGAAACAAGCTTAGTTTCGCATTCTCGAAACGCGCTTTCGCCCGCACGGTGCCGGTCTGGGTATCGATCTGGTTATCGAGTGTCGAAAAGCGGCCGGTGTCGAGCGTATTCTGGCGCGTCCTGTCCAGCGCAGTCACCGGCATCACGGCACCTTGGCCGGACAGCGCCTGGATTTCCGGCACGCGGTCCTGCGGCACGGCGAACTGGACATCGATCGGCGTCATTTGCGTGATCACCACGATACCATTGGCATCACCGGCGTTGACGAAATTACCGGCATTGACCACTCGCAAGCCCACGCGTCCGCTAATCGGTGCCGCGATGCGGCTGTAACCGAGATTGATGCGGGCAGCGCCTTCCGCTGCGCGGTCGCCCACCACTGTGCCTTCGAGTTGTTTGACCAGCGCCGCTTGCGTGTCGACTTCCTGGCGCGCGATGGAATCTTGCTGCAACAGCGTACGAAAACGTTGCAAGGTGACTTTCGCACTCTCAAGCTGCGCTTCGTCGCGCTGGCGCTGGCCCGACGTCTGCATCAGCGCCATTTCGAATTGACGTGGATCGATGGTGGCCAGCAACTGGCCTTTCTTGACGGACTGGCCCTCGGTAAACAACACCTCTTGCAACACGCCCGATACCTGCGGCCGTACCGTCACGCTGGCAGTCGGCACCACGGTTCCCAGTGCGTCGAGCACAACCGGGATATCGGCGCGCTCGGCCACGGCCACGCCGACCGTGGTCGCCGGAGCGCCGCGCCTGCC
>JACMQD010000401.1 GCA_014377155.1 Herminiimonas sp. | reverse complement strand
GATTTGTGCCAGCGCAGCAGCGAGTGCTTTGCCTTTATCGGAACTGGGTGCGGATTTCTTATCGTCCATAGATTTTCTTTCGGCGAAGAGGGGTATTAAAACAAAACCTTCAATATCTTTAATGCAAGGTTGGCAAAACGTCTAACGCTGGTTTCATCCACAGCCTATACTGTATAAAAAAACAGTGCTTTATGCAAGCCTAGATTTCGACTCGACGCATCAATGATGAAATATTAACGACATCGATATTGCCTTTCCTTTTCTGACGACAGATTTTATCGTATGAATTCCTTCCTAGAAAAATCCTGACGGGCTATGTCTTGACCGAGCGGTCCACTTTAGTCAGGATCGCTTTCCCAATCCCCTGCCTCACTTGCCGCCGCCGCATTCAACATCTCTATTTCGATGAGGTGCTGCTTCACGGTTTCCGTTGTTTGCTTCATCTTTTCAAGATCGTCGAAAAGTGGGAAGTAGGCGCCCTCCTCCGCGCTGAATCGATGTGGCTCGCTGGCCAGCGAAAGACAGCAGAGCAAGTCAGTGTACTTAACCTCAACCAGCGGATGCGTATTGAAGTAGGTGGCCAATTCCCGCGGCATTTCGTCTCGCCATTTTTTTGTCTGCGCCAAGCAAGTATCGGAACCCCGGTACTGAGCCATGACGGCCGTTCGTCGTGCCGTCACTGCGTCCCTTGTTATTTGCGGCGAGTCTGATTCTTGGCGCTGCGGCAAGCCAATGAAAAGGGTATCTTCGACAGCCGCACGTGCCTCCTCGTTCTTGACACCGCGATATAGCTGCATTCCAAGATCCTGCCCGGCCCCGTTAGTCTCCCCCTTAAGCCATGTCATCACGGTTCGCTCGACAGCAAAACTGTCGTGCAGGGGACTTGCTTTGCCTTCTTTCAATGCGCCGCCACACATGAACGGGATCGTCGTCAGCGGCGTTCGCTCTCCCACGGCGGTAACGGTCGAAAAATCATTCAGCTTTGGCCGCCCATCTTTGGCAGAAATGAGAATATTGTCAGGTTTGATGTCCTCATGCACGACACCGTTTAAATTGCCCTTGGCGACCGTGCGCAGCAAAATGCAAAGGCAGTGCCGAAGCGTCGCATCAAACTCGGCTGCATTAATTTTTTTGGCGCGCAATTGTTGGCGCAAATGCTCGAAGTACGCGGTAGATGTCACACTTGGTATGTATTCATACAACACGCCGTCCTTTCTATTGATCGTCCCATTGCCGAGAAACTGAATCGCATCAGGTATGCCAAAATATTGCAATCCTCCGTGCGCTTCTCTTTCATCTTCGCCGTCGATTTCCGACGATTTGAAGGCGGCGTGTTCCGGGAGATTCATGTCGTTCGGAACGGCGATCGCCAACAACGTCGCCGTTCCGCGGCCACCTCTACCCAATAGCCGTGCGTCGGTAATCTGATCGGCTTGATACCGCTGCGGCGCTTCCGGTGGCGGCAATTGCGCACTCATTTTTTTCCACTTGAACTTTTCAAAACTCTGGCTCGCCGTGGACCGGGTTGACGACGTCGATTCTCCGCTTGCGACGCGCCTTCGCTCGAACGTTTCAATGTCCGCACCGGCTACCGTGCGCAAATCGAACATCGCCTCCCGCAATCGGTCGTACTCGGCTTGCAGATCGTCAGGCAATTGGTCGCGATTGCGCTCCAACCAGGCAGCATTATCAATGACGCTGGGACCAACCGTGCCGCCTTGCTGCGTTATCGAAGTCCCGAGCGGCTGCACTGCGTCGCGCAATTCATTGATTCTTGGAATGGGTGAGGCGCCACGCACGATACTGGCCGATGGCCCCGTGTTACCAGCTGTGGAGAAAGACGGCACAGCGTTGAAATTATTTGAAGGGATCTTCGGGGGGCACATGAAATCTCCAATTACCACTATCGGGACCGGCCATGCATCGACTTGACGCGGATCGCAATTCAATGGCGCGGGATACCGGTTGAGTGACGCCAGAGGAATCACGGTTCCATCAACGCGGCTTCGCCCTTTTCCTTGGCTGGAATAGCGCTGGCGGTGTGAGACCTTCACCATGGCAGTGGGCCTACATCACCGACTGAAGCAACGTTCTCCTCAGATAACACTACCTTCGGCACACGGTGGATGGGGCAAGCCTAGTCGATAGCTGTATTATTTTGAAATGGCGTCTTCTATTTTCCACGAGCAGTGCTTTCGATCTTTCGCGGTCCTTGAGGTGCCTCGAACCACGTTTTGCGAGTGTAGATGCCCACCCGGGCTGCGGCTGCTTAGCGTTTGCCTAAAATTCGTTTCGAAAAAGTAAATGGTAAACTCGAAAGGAGAAGAGTCTTTCCTTCTGCAGCACAACTCCACGTTGGCTGAAAAAACAGCATGCAGGTCTCAACAGATTGGTGACGAATGCGAATATTGTTGGCCGAAGATGACCGGATGATTGGCGACGCGGTTCGCACATCGCTGCGGCAGGAAGGGTACATCATCGACTGGGTTTGCGATGGCAATCTAGCCGAAGCCGCGCTGCTGCATGACCATTTCGACCTCGCCCTGCTCGACCTCGGGCTGCCGGGCAAGGATGGGATCGACGTATTACGAAATGTGCGCAGCCATAAACAGAGTCTGCCGGTCATCATCATCACGGCCCGAGATGGCATCGATGCACGAATAAAAGGTCTTGACGCTGGCGCCGATGATTATGTCGTCAAGCCGTTTGACATCGACGAACTGGCGGCCCGCATCCGATCGACACTGCGTCGTAGCGCTGGCCATGCAGAACCGGAAATGGAACTGCACGGCGTTCGGATCAATCCGGCAACCCGCGAAGTCAAACGGGACGGCAAACCGGTCGTGTTATCCGGCCGCGAATATGCGCTCGTCGAAGCGCTGATCCTTCGGCCCGGCGCAATCCTGTCGCGCGCGCAGCTGGAGGAACGCATGTACGGCTGGGGCGACGAGGTCGAAAGCAACGCAGTCGAAGTGCATATCCATGCCGTGCGGCGCAAGCTCGGCGCGGATTTTATCCAGAACATGCGCGGTGTGGGTTATTTCATTCGAAAAGCCGAGCCGCAATCGTGAATTCGATACGCGTCCGGCTTTCCATGTTTCTGTTGCTCGCGGCGTTGCTGACGGCGCT
>JACMQD010000400.1 GCA_014377155.1 Herminiimonas sp. | reverse complement strand
TGGGCGCCGGCGGCGCGATCGCCCTATCCTGGGAAGATGTCGAACAGGGTGAACACCCGGATGCCAGTTTCAATGTTTTGATCCACGAATTCGTGCACAAAATCGACATGGGTCGTGGCGATGCGAACGGCTGTCCCCCTTTCCTCGCTGCTTATCACCAAGAACTGAGGACCATCGAGTGGCAACGCGAGTTTTCTGACGCCTATGCCCACTTTCGTAACGCGGTCGACAACCTTGAGGAACAACTGCCGAACGATGTCGATCTCGACGACCCGGCGGTAGCAGCGATGTATGATGCATTATTTTCAACACTCCCCATGGATCCGTATGCGGCAATCGATCCTGCCGAATTCTTCGCAGTGGCGTCGGAAGCATTTTTCGTCAAGCCGGTGCCGCTAGCCGAGTGTTACCCTGGAATTTATCGGCTGATGCAACTTTATTATGGTCAAAATACGCTGCCGAATCCCTGATTGCGGACCTGCTATGTCTTGCGACGCGGGAAACTCGGGCGAAAGCATTTATAATCCAAGGCTATTTGACAGCTTCTTTTCCGATATGAAGGTTTTCCGCGGACTTCCCAACCCCGAATCGCAAGCGCCTTGTGCCCTGGCGATCGGTAATTTCGATGGCGTGCATCGTGGCCATCAGGCCCTGCTTGCGCGGATGTATCAGGCCGCTGCGAGCCTGGGTGTCGAGACTGCCGTGATGACCTTCGAGCCGCATCCGCGTGAATTTTTTGCGCAGTTGGCCGGCGACCTGCTGCGCGCGCCGACCCGTATCGCCAACCTGCGCGACAAACTGCAATCCCTGGCAAACGCCGGCGTGGCACGGGTCATCGTCGAACATTTCAATGCGCATTTCGCCGCACTGACGCCGGACGAATTCGTCGAAAACATCCTCGTCAATGGCCTGCATGTCAAATGGCTGATGGTCGGAGAAGATTTTCGCTATGGTGCACGACGCGCCGGCAATGTCGCCATGCTGATCGAGGCGGGCCGGCACTGGGGATTTCATGTCGAGGCAATGCCCACCGTAATGCATAACGGCGCACGTGTCTCCTCATCGGCGATTCGGCAGGCGCTGGCGGAAGGCGATCTGGCGCATGCACATCGTCTGCTCGGACATCCGTATGCTGTATCTGGCCACGTGATCCACGGCCAAAAGCTCGGTCGTACACTGGGCTTTCCGACGCTGAACCTTCGCATTGCTCACAAGCGCCCCGCCCTGTCCGGTATTTTCGTGGTGCAGGTGCACGGACTGGCCGACCGGCCGTTGCCGGCGGTGGCCAGCCTCGGTGTGCGCCCGACTGTCGACGACAGTGGTCGCGTGCTGCTCGAAACTCATGTGTTCGACTATGCGCAACAATGCTACGGCAAATTGATACGGGTAGAATTCCTGAAAAAATTGCGGGACGAAGAAAAATACCATGACCTGCCGACCCTGACCGCGGCCATTGCGCGCGATGCCGAACAGGCACGCGGTTTTTTCAAGGAAGCCGGAAACCTCGCCGTGTCCGCCACCGATCGAATTTGAAGCTATCCCGATTCGCCGCCAATATCGCGCCTGCTGCGTCAGCGCAGCGCGCCAGTCCGTTTTGCACAGATTACCAAGATTGAAAATATCATGTCCGAACAAAAAACCAAGTATCCGGTCAACCTGACCGAAACGCCGTTTCCGATGCGTGGCGACCTCGCCAAGCGCGAGCCGAAATGGGTCAAGGAATGGCAAGAAAAAAAGCTTTACCAGAAAATTCGCAAGGCCTCGGCTGGTCGTCCGAAATTCATTCTGCATGACGGCCCGCCGTATGCCAACGGCGACATCCACATCGGCCACGCGGTCAACAAGATCCTCAAGGACATCGTCGTCAAAACGCGCCAGCTCGACGGCTTCGATGCGCAGTATGTGCCGGGCTGGGATTGTCACGGCATGCCCATCGAAATCCAGATCGAAAAGCAGTTTGGCAAGAGCCTGCCAACGGCCGACGTGCTGGCCAAATCGCGCGCGTATGCAACCGAGCAGATCGAGCGTCAGAAAAAGGATTTCATCCGGCTGGGCGTCCTCGGCGAGTGGGACAATCCTTACAAGACTATGGACTTCGGCAACGAAGCCGATGAACTGCGCGCACTCGGCACGCTGCTGGACAAAGGCTATGTGTATCGTGGCCTCAAACCGGTGAACTGGTGTTTCGCCTGCGGCTCGGCGCTGGCTGAAGCCGAAGTGGAATACCAGGACAAGCGCGACCCGGCAATCGACGTCGGTTTCCCGTTCGCTGAACCGGACAAGGTCGCCGCTGCATTCGGCCTGACTTCGCTGCCGGAGGGCAAGGGCTATTGTGTCATCTGGACCACTACGCCGTGGACCATTCCCGCTAACCAGGCCCTGAATGTCCATCCTGAATTCAGCTATGCGCTGGTGCAGACCGTGCGCAACGGCGAAGCGTTGCTGCTGATCCTGGCCGAAGATCTGGTCGAGGCCTGCCTGACGCGCTACGGACTGGAAGGTACGATCATCGCAACCTGCAAGGGTGAAGCGCTGTCGCTGGTCAATTTCAAGCATCCCTTTGCGGACATCGATGCTGGCTACCACCGTCTATCGCCGGTCTATCTGGGCGACTATGTGACGCTCGATGCGGGCACCGGCATCGTCCATTCCGCGCCTGCGTACGGTATCGACGATTTCATCTCCTGCAAGGCCCACGGCATGACGGACGACGAAATCCTGAAACCCGTGCTGGGCGACGGTACCTATGCCGCGTGGTTGCCGTTCTTTGGCGGCATGACGATCTGGGACGCGTCCAAGCCGATCTGTGCCAAGCTCGACGAAGTCGGTTCGCTATTCAAGCTGGTCATGTTCGACCACAGCTACATGCACTGCTGGCGTCATAAATTACCGATCATCTATCGCGCCACCTCGCAATGGTTTGCCGGCATGGACGTGGCGCCGCGCGATGGCGGCCCGACCTTGCGCGAAACGGCGTTGCGCGCCATCGAGGAAACCGCTTTCTTCCCCGCGTGGGGCAAGGCCCGCTTACATGGCATGATCGCCAACCGGCCTGACTGGACGTTGTCACGGCAGCGTCAGTGGGGCGTGCCGATGGCATTTTTCGTGCACAGGGAAACCGGTGAGCTGCATCCCCGTACGGCCGAGCTGCTGGAACAGGTCGCGCAACGCATTGCGCAAAGTGGCATCGAAGCCTGGCAGGCGCTCGATCCGCGCGAACTGCTGGGCGACGACGCCGATCTGTACGTCAAGAACAAGGATACGTTGGACGTCTGGTTCGATTCCGGCACGACCCACCAGACGGTGTTGCGCGGCTCGCATGCGGCGCAGTCGCAGTTTCCTGCCGACCTGTATCTGGAAGGCTCGGACCAGCATCGCGGCTGGTTTCACTCGTCATTACTGACATCGTCGATGCTCAACGGCTGCGCGCCGTACAAGGCATTGCTCACGCATGGCTTCGTGGTCGACGGCGAAGGCAAGAAAATGTCGAAGTCGCAAGGCAACGTGGTCGCGCCGCAAAAAATTTCAGATTCGCTCGGCGCCGACATCCTGCGACTGTGGGTGGCATCGACGGATTATTCCGGCGAGCTGTCAATTTCGGAAGAAATCCTCAAGCGCGTGACCGAAGCGTATCGCCGCATCCGCAACACCCTGCGCTTCCTGCTCGCCAATACCTCCGATTTCAATGTCACGACCGATGCCGTGGCAGTGCCCGACATGCTGGAAATCGACCGCTATGCACTGGCCCGCATGGCAGAGATGCAGGCCGAGATCCTGGCGCATTATAAAACCTACGAATTCCATCCAGTCGTGTCGAAACTGCAGATGTACTGTTCGGAAGACCTTGGCGGCTTTTACCTAGACATCCTCAAGGACCGGCTCTACACCTGCGGCACCACATCGCAAGCGCGCCGTTCGGCGCAAACTGCGATCTGGCATATCACGCAGTCGATGCTACGACTGATGGCGCCGATCCTGTCGTTTACGGCCGAAGAAGCATGGGCAATTTTCGCCGACAAGGACACTTTCGCAGCAGGTAGCGATACGATTTTCACGCAGACCTATCATGCCTTGCCGGTAGTCGCCGACGCCGCGGCGTTGCTGGCGCGATTTGCCGTGCTGCGCGTGCAACGTGCCGAGGTGACCAAGCAACTTGAAGAAATCCGCATCACCGGTAGCATCGGTTCATCGTTGCAGGCAGAAGTCGAGATCAAGGCCAGCGGCGAAAAATTCGCGGCGCTCGATAGCGTTGGCGACGATCTCAAATTCGTGCTGATCACATCGCAGGCAACGGTCACGGAAGTCGCCGACGCGGCCGATGAAGCGATCGTCGTTACGCCCTCGGCGTACCGCAAGTGCGAGCGCTGCTGGCATTATCGCGCAGACGTCGGCAGCGACCCGACCCATGACGGTTTATGCGGACGATGCGTGTCGAATCTGTTCGGGCGCGGCGAAGTCAGGAAATTTGCCTGACGCTCCTTAACCCCTGGCGTGCAGCGATTACCTTCGCTGCACGCCAGGCATGCTCCACGAAATCAACACGCGACAGCGACATTCCATGGCAACTAAAAAAATCTACTCGTCAAATAAGCCGACGGCTTCCGGCCTGGTGCCGTGGTTAGGCATCGCGGCGATCATCATCCTGCTGGACCAGATTACCAAGATCACGATCTCGAAACTGTTCGTGTTCGGCGAATCGAAGCCGATCACCACATTTTTCAATCTGGTACTGGTCTACAACAAGGGCGCAGCGTTCAGCTTCCTGTCATCGGAGTCGGGATGGCAACGTTATTTCTTCACAGCAGTCGGCATCATCGCTGCACTGATCATCGTCTACCTGCTTACGCGTCATGCCGGCCAGCGACTGTTCTGCTGGGCACTAGCACTGATACTCGGTGGCGCGATCGGCAACGTGATCGACCGCATCCTGTACGGGCATGTCGTCGACTTTCTGGATTTCCATTACGGTTCAACGCACTTCCCGGCATTCAATGTCGCCGACAGCGCGATCTGCATCGGCGCCGCGCTATTCATACTGGACGAGCTGCGTCGGGTTAACAAATAGGCATGTCACATTTGCTCTGATACACTTCAGACGACGCCATTTCCGGAGGCCGCATGGATCTCGCTGGTAAAAAAATCGTACTCGGCATGACCGGCGGTATCGCCTGCTACAAGGCCGCAGAATTCACGCGCGCACTGACCAAGGCAGGTGCTTCGGTACAGGTCGTGATGACCCAGGCAGCGACCCAGTTCATCACGACGGTGACGATGCAGGCGTTATCCGGCAAGCCGGTTTTTACCGATCAGTGGGATGCGCGGGTCGCTAACAATATGCCGCACATCGACCTTACACGGGACGCCGATGCGCTTGTCATTGCACCGTGCTCGGCCGATTTCATGTCCAAGCTCGCGCGTGGCGGTTGCGACGACCTGCTCTCGACTTTGTGCGTAGCGCGCCCACTGGATTTGCCGCTGCTGGTGGCGCCGGCGATGAATGTCGAAATGTGGCAAAACGCCGCCACGCAACGCAACGTCGCGCAACTCAGAGCCGACCGCATTATGGTGCTCGGACCGGACGCCGGTGACCAAGCCTGTGGCGAGACGGGCATGGGGCGAATGCTGGAAGCCGACCACTTGCTGCACGAAGTTATTGCATCGTTTCACGACAAGAAACTGAGCGGCAAGCGTGTGCTGATCACCGCCGGCCCGACCTTCGAGCCGATCGATCCGGTGCGCGGCATCACCAACCTGTCGTCCGGCAAGATGGGCTATGCAATAGCCCGCGCTGCACGCGAAGCCGGCGCCGATGTCACGCTGGTGTCGGGTCCGACTGCGCTGTCGACACCGTATGGCGTACACCGCATCAATGTACAGACGGCGCAGCAGATGCATGACGTCGTCATGTCGCACGTAACCGGCCAGCATGTATTCATCGCGGTTGCTGCAGTGGCCGACTGGCGTGTAGCCAACATGAGCGAGCACAAGCTGAAAAAGACGGACGACGGCATGCCGCCGACGCTACGGTTCGAGCAGAATCCGGATATTCTGGCGGCGGTGGCGGCGCTCGACCCGGCGCCCTACTGCGTCGGCTTCGCCGCCGAATCCGAGAATTTGCTCCAGTACGGCGCCGAAAAGCGCCGCAGAAAAAACGTTCCGCTGCTGGTCGGTAATATCGGGCACCGTACCTTCGGCATGGACCAAAACGAGCTTTACCTGTTCGATGCAACCGGGCAGACCCATCTGCCGCTGGCCGACAAGTCGCACTTGGCGCGGCAGTTGATCAGTGAAGTCGCCAGGCGCATCGGCTAGGCCGCGATGCTGCGCCATGCCGGCATCGCTCTCATCGGCGCGTACCAGCGTTATCTGTCGCCGCGCAAGGGTTATCGCTGCGCTTATGGTGTGCTATATCAGGACGGCACCTGTTCGTCGGTGGGAAAGAACCCAATTCGGACGCACGGACTGCTTGGATTTTTTCGCTTGATGCCACGCCAGTTCGAGGCTTGCAAGGCAGCGGCTGCGACGCTGCAGGAAAGTGCCGAGGAGCGCCCCGCACGTCGCAAAGGTACGACCGATCATGGTGAATGCGCTTGCGATCTGGCTGAGAGCGGATGCGATGCAATCGAATGCGGTAGGTGCGGCGACAGCTAATGGTCATGCGCCTCGCACGCAGACCCGGTACTTGAGTACTTGCGCGCTGCGGTAACGACCGGAATAGCGACAGTGCGTCATCAACAATTTTATTTTCTACTCTGCTCTTAATGAAAAACATAGACGTCAAAATTCTCGACCCGCGCATGAAAGACCAGATGCCGGCTTATGCCACGCCAGGCAGCGCGGGGCTCGACCTGCGGGCCTGCATCGACGCGCCGATCACCATCAAGCCTGGCGAAACGCACCTGATCCCGACCGGGCTGGCGATTCATCTCGGCGACCCCGGTTATGCCGCCGTGATCCTGCCGCGCAGCGGCATGGGACACAAGCACGGCATCGTGCTGGGGAACTTGGTCGGCCTGATCGACTCGGATTACCAAGGTCAACTGATGGTCTCGACCTGGAATCGCGGTCAAAGCGAATTCACGCTCAATCCCCTGGATCGCCTGGCACAACTGGTCATCGTCCCGGTGCTGCAGGTCGGCTTCACGATCGTCGATGCGTTCGGCGAAAGCGACCGTGGCGCCAGCGGATTCGGCAGCACCGGAAATCATTAATGGAGAGTTACATGCACCGATTGCTTCACGCTGTTTCAAAAGAATTGAAGCAATGCAGATTTGCCAGACGTGGCGCGCTGTTGCCCGTGGCGGTGTTGATGGCCGCATGCGCCACGCCGACGCCGGTGCCAGTCGTGCCTGGCGCAACCAGGCAGGAGCCGATCACGCCGCCACCTGTCACCGCCGCCGCGCCCGAGCCTCAGGGGCTGCGCACACTCGTGGCCTATCAGGATCGGCTGTACCGTGTCGCCGCGCCACTGCTGGTCAACGGCACCACTTTGTGCAAGGGCAATGCGCGCAAGTTGCTGGGTTTCACGGCCAAGAACAAATACTCCTATCCGGCCGAATTCGTCGAGCTGGCGCAGCGGCAGTTCGGCTTCGATGATCGACTTCGCATTACCAGCGTATTGCCTAAAAGCGGCGCGGCCAAGGCCGGAATCCGAGCCGGCGATATCTTGGTAGCAGTCGAGGACAAACCGATGCCACAAGGCGAGAATGCCGAGCGGCAGGTGGCGCGCATACTTAGCCCGCTGGTTACGCCGCGCGCGGCAGCGCTGCGCATGACTGTCAACCGCAATGGCGCCAACATCGCAACCAGCGTACCACTGACGGTGGCCTGTGCCTTTGCCATCGAACTCGGCAATGCCGAGAACGTCAATGCGTATGGCGACGGCAGGCGGGTGTTGATTACCCGTGGCATGATGAATTTTGCAAAGACCGACGACGAGCTTGCCTATGTGCTGGCGAAAGAACTGGCCCACAGCGCCCTGGGACACGCCAGTCGCCAGAAAATGAATGCCACCATGGGCGGTATCATCGACAATCTGATACGCCTGAATCCCGACATGAGCATGATGGGGGGTACGGCAGGCGTACGGCCACTGCCGCAGGAGCTCGATGCTGCAGCCGACAATCTGGCGCTCTATTTCCTGGCACGGGCCGACTATGATCCAGCCGGCGCGCCCGCATTCTGGCAGCGTCTCGCCACTGCGTATCCGGCATCGGTGGCCAACGGCTATACGGCCATTCATCCGTCGACCGCGTATCGGCTGATTAATCTGGATAAAAATCTGGCGCTGCTCAAAACCAAGCAGGACACGAACGCGACCCTCATGCCATAACAACAGCGGGCGCATCAGCCGCCCGCTTTTCTTATTCCAACTTTTTCAAGGATTTTTCCATGGCCGGAGCCAGTTTCTTCTCCCTCCTCGACGACATCACGACCGTTCTCGACGACGTCGCGCTGATGACCAAGGTCGCCGCCAAAAAAACTGCCGGCGTACTGGGCGATGATCTGGCGCTCAATGCGCAGCAGGTGTCCGGCGTGAGCGCGGACCGCGAACTGCCGGTGGTCTGGGCAGTGGCCAAAGGTTCGTTCAAGAACAAGCTGATACTGGTGCCTACCGCATTGGCGATCAGTGCATTCGCGCCGTGGGCTATCACGCCGCTGCTGATGGTGGGCGGTGTGTACCTGTGCTACGAGGGTGTGGAAAAACTGGCGCATAGCTTTCTGCCCAGCGCCGAAGATGCAGCGCATCGCACCGAATTTGTCAAAGCCGTCGCCGATCCGGCGACAGATATGGTGGCTTTCGAGGAAGACAAGATCAAGGGCGCGATCCGTACCGATTTCATTTTGTCGGCAGAGATCATTGTGATCTCGTTGGGCACGGTAGCGACCGCCGCGTTTGTCGAGCAAGTGGCGGTCGTCTCCGGCATTGCGGTGATCATGACCGTGGGCGTCTACGGCGTTGTGGCGGGCATCGTGAAACTCGACGATCTCGGACTCCATCTGAGCAAGACCTCCAGCGCTCTGAAACAGCGGCTGGGCGCAGCCTTACTGACTGGCGCGCCTTACCTGATGAAGACGCTGTCGATCGTCGGCACGGCGGCGATGTTCATGGTAGGCGGCGGCATTCTCGTACACGGGGTACCTTTTCTGAGCAAACTGTCGCACGACTTCGCGCTGTCGGCGACTGCCGTTCCTGGCATCGGCAGTGTCCTCGGCGCCGTTCTTCCGACGGTATTCGATGCCGTGGCAGGCATCGTTGCAGGCACGATTGCGCTGGGCATCGTGAAAATCGTCTCGCCGGTTTTCAAAAAACGCACCTGAGGTTTCGAAGAACGGGATGTGGTTGGCAAGCACATAAGGACATCACACCTGTTCTGAATCGCAATACAAAGGGTGCCTTGCCCATGCCAATGTCCTCCGGTTAGAGTCCACTGGGCCCGACTGCACACATTAATTACCGTGCGCGCGCTGCAGCCTTTTTTCCAGCCGATGCTGCAGCAGCTCGAAGCACGCACTGAGGCACCAGTAAATCAACGCCGCAGCGATATATAACGGCAATGGGCGAAAAGTGGTGGCAATCACTTCCTTGGTAGCCAGCATGAGCTCGGTCACGGTAATGACGGACACCAGCGACGTATCTTTGAGCAGGCTGATCAGCGTGTTGCTCATTGACGGCACTGCTATGCGCAATGCTTGCGGCACCACGATGTAGCGCAGGGTCTGGGCATAATTCAGACCGAGGCTGGCACTGGCCGACCATTGGCCTTTGCTCACGCCAAGAATCGCGCCCCGGATGCTTTCGGACAGATAAGCTCCGGCATTCAGGCTCAAAGCCAAAATTCCCGCTGTCAGCGGTGAAAATTCGATGCCGATACTGGGCAAGCCGTAATAGATGATGAATACCTGAACCAGCAAGGGGGTGCCGCGCATCAGGCTGACGTAAATCGCCGCAGGCCATCGCAGCAACGGCCACGGGATGATGCGTGCCACCGCCAGCACGAAACCCAGCACCAGCCCGCCACCCATGGAAGCGATTGCAAATATCAGCGTATAACCAGTTCCACGCAGCAGCACCGGCGCTGCCTGCCGCAGCAAGTCGATCAGTTCCATATCATCCTGCTAAAAAAATCCCCGCAGCATGCTGCGGGGACGGATCGGGTCAGGCGTCGGTCAGCCATCAACCGAGCTTACTGCGCTACGGGAGCCTTGCTGACATCGATGCCGAACCACTTGACCGATACCTTGGCAAAGCTGCCGTCCTTGAGCGCCTCGGCAAGCGCTTTGTTGAGCGCTGCCTTGAATTGCGGATTATTTTTCTGGAACGGAATGCCCATTTTCTCGACGTCACCAACCGGCGCGCCAGCTTTGAGCGGCAGCGTCGAAGTTTTCAACAGGTACGATACCATCAAGCTGTCGTTAAGCGCCGCATCGAGGCGACCGCTGGCTAGATCTTGCAGGTACTCGGGCGCGCCCGGATAACTCTTGACATCGACGCCTGCTACGGCCTTGGCCTTCTGTTCAAAGTTGCTGCCTTGTCCGACACCGAGCTTCTTGCCCTTCAGATCGTCCAGATTTTTGAAACTTGCATTGCTGCTTTTGCTGACGATCAACTGCGGACTCGAAATGGTGTAAGGGTCGGAAAAATCGAACGCTTTCTGGCGTTCGGCCGTAATGCCGACCTGGTTGACGATGACGTCGAACTTGCCGGAAGCGAGTCCGGCCAGGATGCCGCTCCATTCCGAGGTGACAAACTCTGCCTTGACGTCCATCTTCGACGCCAGCAAGCGCGCGACCTCGACGTCGAACCCGGTCAGCTCGCCGCTCTGCTTGTCCTTGAAATTGAAGGGCGGATAGGTGCCTTCGACAGCGATCTTGAGCGAACCGCGCGATTTCACCGTGTCCAGCAGATCGGCGGCAGACGCACTCATCGCGACGCCCGCGAGCAGCAGCGCGGCAAGCAGTTTTTTCATGGTTGGGTTGTTCATCCTGGTTCCTTTTGAAGGGACTTGCAGCGACGCCGTCGGTCAACTCGACAGCGACTGTCTCTGCATGTCATTGATCGGCAGATGGTAGATATGTAGCCGTATCGCCAATAATCAAGACATCATCGCGACATCACTAGTGGCGCCAGGATGACTGCCCAGGTCGCCAGAGCAAGTGAGAGCGCCAGGAATACGGCCGCACTGCCAAAATCCTTGGCATTCTTGGACAGCGGATGACGGTCGAGCGAGACCCGGTCCACCACGGCTTCGATCGCCGAATTGATCAGCTCGACGATCAAAACCAGGACGAACACCCCGATCAGCGCCAGCCGGTCGCGCGCCGAAATCGGCAAGGCCAGCGCAATGATGGCAGCGCACACCAGTAACACCAGTTCCTGACGAAAGGCATGCTCGATGCGCCACGCCGACTTGAAACCTTCGATGGAATAGAAAAAAGCGGCGAAAATACGTTTCACGCCGCTTTTGCTCTTGAACTCGCTTACCGGTTGTTCATGGTCTGACATGCTTCATTCTCGTTTTCGTTGACGGTACATTTCGCGAAAGGTTTTTCCGGAAGGCGCAGGCATGTCCCGATGATTGGTCCAGCCACCGGCCAACGGCAGGCTGCCGATCGACTTTTTGCTGCCTCCCCACAGCTTCAGGACGCGTACACCCAGGCCGGTCGCCATGCGATACAGCGCAGGCCGTTTTGCCAGATACGCCCAGACGGCAAAACCCATGTATTCGAGACGGGGCCGCATCTGTCCTTCAAACTGCTTTTCGCGCAACTTGCGCAGCAGGTCCGGCAGCGGAATTTTAACAGGACACACCACATGACATTCGCCGCACAAGGTCGACGCCTGTGGCAGGTCGAGCGTCTTTTCGATACCGACGTAGGACGGCGTCAAGACGCTGCCCATCGGACCCGGATAAACCCAGCCGTAGCTGTGGCCGCCAATTTTTTGATAGACAGGACAGTGATTCATGCAGGCGCCGCAGCGAATGCAGCGCAGCATGTCCTGGAACTCCGTCCCGACCAGGCCACTGCGCCCGCCATCGACCAGCACGAAATACATGTGCTCGGGACCGTCCAGTTCATCGGCGGCACGGGGGCCCGTCAGCAGCGAAAAATAATTCGAAATCGACTGGCCGGTAGCCGACCGTGGCAGCAGGCGCATGACGGTTGCCAGGTCTTCCAGCGTCGGTAAGACCTTTTCGATGCCGGTCACGACCACATGCACTTTAGGCGGCACCACGGTACACATGCCTTCGTTACCTTCGTTGGTGACGATGGCGACCGAACCGGTTTCGGCAATGACGAAATTGCCGCCGGTAATACCCATCTCGGCCGACAAAAAGTGCGGGCGCAGGATTTCGCGTGCCTCGCGGGTCATTTCGGTAATGTCGGTAAGGCGCGGTTTGTTATGGACGCGGGCGAACAGCTCGGAAATTTCTTCCTTGTTCTTGTGAATTACGGGGGCAATGATGTGCGAGGGTGCTTCGTTGTCGTTGATCTGCAGGATGTACTCGCCGAGATCGGTTTCGATAGGCTGGATACCCGCTGCTTCGAGCGCGGCATTCAAGGCCATTTCTTCGGATACCATCGACTTCGACTTGATGGCTTTCTTGACATCGTGTTTTTTGGCGATCTCGACCACCAGGCGCGAGGCGTCTTCTGCACTTTCGGCGTATAGGACCGTGGCGCCGCGACGCGTCGCTTCCCTTTCGAAGGTTTCCAGCCAGACATCGAGGTTTTCCACTGCCCGCATGCGCCGCTCGACGGCAGCGTCGCGTGTGCCTTCGAAATCATCGAGTTCGGTAATGGCGCTGGCGCGGCCGGTGACGAACTTGGTGGACAGCTTTTTCAGGTTTTCCTGCAAACGCATATCAGCCAGGCGTTCACCCGCGCGTGCTTTGAAATGCATACTTTGTACTTGCATCACGCATCTCCTGCCAGGATTTGGGCCACATGCAGCACCCGTGTCTTGTTGTCGCCGGTGCGGCGCAGCCGGCCCTCGATATTCAACATGCAACCGAGATCACCGAGCACGACCGCATCGGCGCCGCAATTCTGGATGTTCTCACATTTTTCATCGACGATCGCCGTCGATATGGCACCGTATTTCACCGCGAATGTCCCGCCAAAACCGCAACAACCGCGGCTGTCCTTCATTTCCTGCAAAACAACACCGGGCATCTTGCCAAGCAACGCACGCGGCTGCTCCTGCACGCCCAGTTCACGCAATCCGCAACACGAGTCATGATAGGTGATCTTGCCGCTGAAGGCCTTGCCAGCAGCAGCAGGCAAGGTATCGAGCTTGACGATTTGATGCAGAAAATCGGTCAGCTCATACACGCGCGATGCCAGGTCGATGATACGGCGATGCTTGGCGGGGTCGTCGGCAAACAGTTCGGGATAATGGGTCTTGACCATGCCGCCGCAAGAGCCTGACGGAATTACCACATAATCGAACGCCTCGAATTCACGCAGGAATTTCTCGGCCAATGCGCGTGCGTCGGGCCGGTCGCCCGCGCTGTAACCGGGTTGCCCGCAACAGGTTTGCTGGTCTGGCACGACGACATCGCAACCTGCAGCTTCGAGCAGCTTCAAGGTGGAAAAGCCGATTTCCGGCCGCATCATGTCGACCAGACATGTGACAAACAATCCGACGCGCATTGCATCTCCGATTCCGTTTTCTATCCGACATTATCACGCGATATGCGCTGTGACCGCGATGTAATGCGGATGAAAATAATTACGCGGAAACGCCGCATTATTTTCGTCTGGCTTTTTGATTTTTTCACATTGTGGTATAAAGAGGATATTGCAATGCACCAAAAATTCCCCATGAAAACTGAACAAGTACGCGAGTCCGACAAGACATCGATTCAGGTTATCGAACGGATGATGTCCTTGCTCGATGCACTTGCCAACTATCCCGATCCCGTGAGCCTGAAGGAATTATCATCGGTTACCGGACTGCACCCGTCGACTGCGCATCGTATTCTCAATGACATGGTGCTGAAGCGGTTTGTCGACCGCTCGGAACCGGGCACTTATCGGCTTGGCATGCGCTTGCTCGAATTAGGCAATATCGTCAAGAGCCGATTGAATGTTCGCGAGGCGGCACTTGATTTCATGCGTGCGCTGCACCGACGTACCCATCAGACCGTCAATTTGTCGGTTCGTCAGGGCGATGAAATCGTCTACATCGACAGGGCGTTTTCAGAGCGATCCGGCATGCAGGTGGTGCGTGCCATCGGCGGTCGCGCACCATTGCACCTGACGTCGATCGGCAAGCTATTCTTGTCGATCGACGATGCCAAGGCAGTGCGCGCCTACGCCACCCGCACCGGGCTGGCCGGGCATAACAAGAATTCGATTACCGACATCGCCAAGCTGGAACGCGAATTGAGCTTGGTCAGGTCGCGCGGTTATGCGCGTGACAACGAAGAACTGGAGCTGGGCGTGCGCTGCATGGCAGCCGGCATCCATGACGACTCCGGCAAACTTATTGCCGGATTGTCGATCTCGGCGCCGGCCGATCGCTTGCAGGAAGAATGGCTGGAGGACCTGGTCAATACCACTAACCGGATTTCTGAAATCCTTGGTTATGTCCCCGCGAGTCCTGCCGGCTAAAACTGCCAGCAAGGTATGCGCTGGCTGGCCGCAGGGTCGCGGCCACCGCCCTTGATGCGACTCTATTTCGCGACGACGCCAGCTGAATGCGTGACACTCGGCACCGTCGACTGCACCACAGCCTGCGTTGCGACTGGTGCAAGGCCCGGTAACTTGATCGCTTCCAGCCATTTGCGTATCCTGCCAGCATCCGCCAGCCGCGTGTGCTTGCCCTTCGAATCGAGAAACACCATGACCACAGGACGGCCTTCGATTTTGGCCTGCATCACCAAACAGCGTCCCGCTTCGGAAATATAGCCGGTCTTTTGCAAACCGATTTCCCAACCCGGGCTTGCGACGAGCCGGTTAGAGTTCGCATACTGCAACGGTCGACCGCCCGGCTCGACCACATATTTGGTATCGGTAGAAAAATTACGCAGCACCGGGTGCTGATGCGCTATCACGACCAGTTTGGCCAGGTCGCGCGCACTTGCCACGTTTTGACTGGACAGTCCGGTCGAGTCGACGTAATGTGTTTCGGTCATTCCCGCTGCTTTCGCACGGGCGTTCATGGCCGCGACGAACGCCGGCAAGCCACCCGGATAATTGCGGCCCAATGCCGACGCGGCACGATTTTCCGAACTCATCAGAGCGATATGCAGCATGTCCATGCGCGTTAGTTGCGCGCCGACCCGAAGGCGCGACGAACTGTTCTTTTCGCGATCGATGTCATCGTCGGTGACGGTCAATATTTCCTGCATATCCTGACGCCCTTCGGCCACCAGAAGCCCGGTCATCAGTTTCGTGATGGAGGCGATCGGCAGGGCGACGTTGGAATTTTTTTCAAACAGAATTTGGGAATTGGACTGGTCCAGCACGAACGCGACGCTGGATTTGAGGTCAAGCGGATCGCGGGTGAGGTTAAGACCTGCCAGATCGCCGGCACTCATTACAGGCGGCACCACCGGTAGCACCGGTGCGACGGCGAGACGCTGGTAGACCACGCGCCGTTTGCCGCGTACTACCACCACCTTCTTGATCAGCTTTTCGCGGCTGTCGAGCGACGCCACGGAGGATTTGGCTGACGCAGAATGCGCCCGCCGAGCATTAGCGTGATGCGCGGTCGCATTGCCGCTGGCAACCGCTTTTTTTGCGGAACGTTTTGCTGCAGTCTTGCTGACAACGGCGACTTTTTTGACGCTCTTTTTCGCGCCTTCGCTTGACTGCCTGGCATGCGCGGTCGGCACGGCGACCAGCGCTACCATTAACGAAAAAACTACCCCAAGTGCTGAATTTAGCATGGGCGACTCCCTAATACGTGCTGATTTTGTAGTTTTGCAGTTTAGCAAATCTATAAAAATTCGCAAGAAAATTAAGCAGTTAGCGCAGGTATTTAATCAGCTTTCTTATGTCCTTCCGCACGGAACTAATTGCATCAGGAACGCTCGCTTGCGTGCTTTCTAATCGAGGAAACGTGCGAATTGATCTGCGGGCTCGCGCTCGGTAGCAAGCGTATTTTCTACCTTGTTCATGTCAGCATAGCCCAGCGACATGCCGCACACCAGCATCTCGCTTTGAGAAAACTGCAAGGCCTCGCCGATAATCTTGTGAAACTGCGTAAACGCCGCTTGCGGGCAGGTATCGAGTCCGCGACCGCGCGCGGCAATCATGATGTTTTGCAAGAACATGCCGTAATCGAGCCACGAACCCTGCTCCATTACACGATCGACGGTGAACATCAGGCCGACTGGCGCATCGAAAAAAGTATAGTTGCGGCCGTGCTGGGCATGCATGCCGGCCTTGTTTTCCCGACCAAGACCAAGCAATGCGTAAAGATCCCAACCGACCTTGCGCCGACGGTCAATGTACGGCGACACCCATTCGCGCGGATAATACGCATATTCTTCGACGTGTTGCTTGCCGATCGCCGGGTCGTTGTGCGCGTGCAATATAGAAGCGGATAAATTGATCTTGCTGTTGCCTGTCAGAACATAAACTTTCCACGGCTGGGTGTTGGTGCCGGACGGCGCGCGCGACGCCACCTGCAGAATCGCTTCGATATCCTCGCGCGGAACCGGCGTTGGCAGGTAGGCACGAATCGAGCGGCGCGAAAGGATCGCGGCGTCGACGATTTTCTGGTCAGGGGTGTCGATCATGGAGTCTCCTTTAAAGGTCTGGCTAGAATGGTTTGCAACAGGTCGCGCATCGGTTGCGGAATCGCTGCGGTCTTGCGCGATAGGCGTTCCACATAGACGTGGACGAAATGGCCCTGCGCTGACGCGGCATCGTCGTCGCCGCGAAAAATCGCGACTTCGTAGCGTACGCTCGAATTACCCAAGTGACTGACGCGCACCCCGGCCGTGACGGTATCGGGAAAGGCAACCGAAGCGAAATAATTACATTGCGTCTCGATCACCAAGCCGATTACCGGACTGTGCTCGATATCGAGAACCGCGTTTGCGATAAGGAACTGGTTGACGACCGTGTCGAACCAACTGTAATAGACAACATTATTGACGTGTCCGTAGGCGTCGTTATCCATCCAGCGCGTCGTAATCGCCTGAAAGTGGTGGTACTCACCACGCGTGTTTGCTTGTGCTCTCATTATTTTTTCACCACGAATGCGACGCCGATGACTGCTAATACCATGCCTGCCATGCCAATCAGACTAAATGCCTCGCCAAACATGATCCATGCCATCAAAGCGGTGGTCGGTGGCGTCAGGTACAGCAAGCTGGTTACGCTGGTTGCGGCGTTTTTGCGGATCAGCGTAAAGAGCAGAAAAATGGCGCCGATCGACAGGGCGACGATCGACCATAGCAATGCGCCGATAAACGACGGCGTCCACTGGACGGTCGCCAGTGCCGGGGTCAAATTTTCAAGCGCAATCGCGAAGGGAAGGATGACGACAATCGATGCGGCGAACTG
>JACMQD010000399.1 GCA_014377155.1 Herminiimonas sp. | reverse complement strand
CTTCTTCATTGTCTATCTCCTTTATTGTAGTAACTGATAGCGCCAACTCCATTGATGGCGTTGGCGTTTCGCAAAATGCATGCCGGTTCATTGGCACGCGGGAAGTTTGCTTGCAAACAGGAGTTGGAATCAAGCATTGTTGGCCTCCCGTTTGCGCCGATGCGACAGAGTGAAAGACCGGCGTCCATAGGGGAAACTGCGTAGTACCGCCGCTCGCGGGCGGTGCCACCCGCCATCGGCGGGCGTCGCTGCGCTGCCTGGCAGTAGCCGATTGGTGCGGTGGCGGGCAGACGCAATCCGGGATTGTGTGTTAGCAAAAAAACATTCTGTATGTGAACATACGGATCACTCTGCGACAGGGGTGCGCTTTTTTTGAACACCTTTTTGTCTGACCGCGATGGAGCGGGCTGCGTGCGGCAGTGGTCAAGGGTGCTTGCGGGCTCGCGAGGGCCACTGCAAAATTCCATTTTGCGAACCATGCCCAAACGGATATGCCGGTGCTACCATCTCTGCCGGATTCGAAGCCAAATTCGCTAGCAGTTTAAAAAGCGGGCGATCTTGACCGCAGTCAAGGATATTAAAAAACGTTTCTTTCACAATCGCAGCGCTGACAGTCGTCCACGGCATGAAAAACGAACGCGGCAAGGACCGCGGCTCAGCGTCGATCGAAAGCAGTTTGGAAACCATACACAAGACGCCCCAAGGCGCTTTCCCATACCAAAGGAGACAACACAATGTCGCAATCCCCCCCGCTGATGCCCGCATCCACGAATTCGTTTCGATGGCTTCAGCTCTTCATGGGCATCATCTGCATGGCGATGATTGCCAACCTGCAGTACGGATGGACGCTGTTTGTCAATCCGATCGCTGACAAGTACGGGTGGAGCCGGGCGGCGATCCAGGTCGCGTTCACGATCTTCGTTCTGACCGAGACCTGGCTGGTCCCGATCGAGGGGTATCTGGTCGATAAATTCGGTCCGCGTCCGGTCGTCATGGGTGGCGGCCTGCTATGCGGCATCGGCTGGATCATGAATTCCTATGCAAATACGTTACCGCTGCTGTATTTTGCAGCCGCGGTCAGTGGTGTCGGGGCCGGTGCGGTGTACGGTACCTGCGTCGGTAATGCGTTGAAATGGTTTCCGGATCGTCGCGGGCTGGCCGCCGGATTGACTGCTGCCGGATTCGGTGCCGGTTCTGCGCTGACCATCATCCCGATTTCGGCGATGATCAAGTCGGATGGTTACCAGGCGGCGTTCCTGTATTTCGGCATCATCCAGGGTCTCGTGGTATTCCTGATTTCGTTTGGACTCAAGCGCGCGCCGGCAGTGGTCACCAAAGGTGGTGCGACCATCAAGGCGAACGTCCAGCAAACCAGACGCGACTACAAGCCCAGCGAGATCGTGCGCAAACCGGTTTTCTGGGTGATGTATCTGATGTTCGTGATGGTCGCTGCCGGTGGCCTGATGGCAACTGCCCAGCTCGGACCGATTGCCAAGGATTTCCACATCGGTGATATCCCAGTCAACATCATGGGGCTGGTACTGCCGGCCCTGACGTTTGCCTTGGCGATCGATCGCGTCCTCAATGGTCTGACGCGCCCTTTCTTTGGCTGGGTATCGGACCAGATCGGCCGGGAAAAAACGATGCTGATCGCCTTCTCGATGGAGTCGGTTGGTATCCTGGCGCTGTATCAGTTTGGTCATGAACCGGTTGCTTTCGTGATCCTGACCGGCATCGTCTTCTTCGCTTGGGGTGAGATCTACAGCTTGTTTCCGTCGACCTGTGCAGATACATTCGGTTCCAAGTATGCAGCTGCAAATGCCGGTCTCCTCTACACTGCAAAAGGGACGGCATCGCTGCTGGTACCTTTGTCGAGCGTGTTGACGGCGGCGACTGGCAACTGGCATGCGGTGTTCATTGTCGGCAGCATCATGAATGCGATCGCAGCGCTGATGGCATGGTTTGTTCTCAAGCCGATGCGGGCTAAGCAGATGAGCCTGCCTGATCCTGATCCCCTGGCCGACGGCGGTGCGGGCGGGCGGATCGCGGGAATGCCGATACGCTGAGGCGCCGTAAATCGAATACCCGAAAAGCGGAGCCCTGCTCCGCTTTTTTTCGATCTGCTATCTCTCGACACCAAGCTGGCACGCCCGTTGCACCAATCATGCGGTAGGTGGAAGTAGGCCGAAAAAATTCGTTGTGCGATGCGTCAATTTAACGCCACTTAAACGTAGTTGCATGAAATAATATGCGGCGAGTCATTCTGCGACGCAATGCGCGAGCGCATCAATGGTTCGTCAGAAGCGCGTGCATCCTTTTTTCTCCAATGATTCGAAAGCTGTTATTCATGACACAATCCTGGGCCCGATTTCAACACGATGGCACGATCCGTTTCGGCCTACTTGACGGCGAGCAGATCCGCGTCTACACAGGCGACATGTTCGCCGATCCGAAAGCCACCAACATCAGCATGAAGCTTGCCGACGTCAAGCTGCTGGCGCCGACCGTGCCCTCGAAAGTGCTGGCGATGTGGAACAACTTTGGTGCGCTCGGCAAAAAGCTTGGACTCGCGATTCCACCCGAGCCACTGTACTTCGTGAAGTCGCCGAATTCCTATCTCAATCCGGATGAAACCATCCGCAAGCCCGCGTGCGAAGGCAAGATCGTCTATGAAGGCGAGCTCGGCATCGTGATCGGCAAGCGCTGCAAGGATGTGACCGAAGGCGACGCACTCAACTACGTGTTCGGGTACACATGCGCCAATGACGTGACACATGCCGACATCCTGAATCGCGATCCCTCGTTTGCGCAATGGGTGCGCGCCAAGGGCTTCGACACTTTTTGTCCGCTCGGCCCGGTCATCACCACCGGTCTCGACCCGGCCACGCTGGTGGTCAAGACCACGTTGAACGGCGACGTGCGCCAGGAGTTTCCGATTTCGGACATGCTGTTCTCGGTGCCGCAGCTGGTCAGCCGGCTGTCGGAATACATGACGCTGTTGCCGGGTGACGTCATCCTGTGCGGCACCTCGGTCGGTGTCGGCTCGATGAAACCGGGCAGCGATGTGCAGGTTGAAATCGCCGGCATCGGCATTTTGCGCAACCGGTTCGAGTGACCTACCGAATGACCCACCGATTTCGTGTGCGCTGCAACGGCAATCCGGCAGCGCACACCGCCTTTTTATAACTTTGCAGGACCCACAAAATGAAAATCGCAATTATCGGAGCAGGTGCCATCGGTGGCCTGGTCGGCGCGAAGCTGGCGCTGGCAGGCGAAGACGTGACCTTCATGGTGCGCGGCGCAAACCTGACGGCCATCCGCGCCAACGGCATCAAGCTGATCGAACATGACGGCACCGAACTGGTCGCCACCAACGTGCAGGCAAGCAGCGACTATGCGGCAACCGGCCCGCAGGATGTCGTGATTCTGGCGCTCAAGGCAAATCAGGTGGAAGCCGTGGTCGCCGACCTGCCCAAGCTGTTCGGCAAGAACACCGTCGTCATCCCGATGCAGAATGGCGTCCCGTTCTGGTACTTCCAGAAGCACGGCGGCGCCTTCGAAGGACGTGGCGTCGAGAGCGTTGACCCGAGCGGCCTCATCGCCGCCGGCATCCCGGCGCAGCGCATCGTCGGCTGCGTCGTGTATCCGGCATCCGAGCTGATCGCACCGGGCGTGATCCGGCATATCGAGGGTGACCGGTTCCCGCTGGGCGAACTCGACGGCACGACCACCGAGCGCATCCAGGCGCTGTCGGACGTGTTCGTCAAGGCTGGCTTCAAGGCGCCGGTGCTGGACCAGATCCGCAGCGAGATCTGGCTGAAATTGTGGGGCAATCTGACCTTCAATCCGATCAGTGCACTGGCCCACTCGACGCTGGTCGACATCTGCCAGTTTCCGCTGACGCGCGAACTGGCGACGGCCATGATGACCGAGGCGCAGACGGTTGCCAACAAGCTCGGCATCACGTTCCGCGTGCCGCTCGAAAAGCGCATCGCCGGTGCTGAAAAAGTCGGCAAGCACAAGACGTCGATGCTGCAGGATATCGAAGCCGGACGCGGCCCGGAAATCGATGCGCTGGTCGGCTCCGTCATCGAGCTTGGCCGCCTGACCGAGACGCCGACGCCGCACATTGATACGGTGTTCGCGCTGGTGAAACTGCTGGCAAAAACCATGGCAGAAGAAACCGGCCAGGTGCGCTTGCAGAAGGCCGCCTGAAGCGAGCGGTGTAGCGCAAAGCGCTGTTTGGGCTTTGCGCAGTAGGTCACTTTGTCCCACGAATACGGCTCTGCTGTAATCTGGGTGCGCGTATAGTGGCTGGCAGGGGAGACCCGCTTTTCCAGATCAACAGGATCACGACTGCTGCAGGCTGGTAGCTCGTCAAAGGAATGCCATGCCTGCACTACCAGATGCCCTCCTGCTCGCGCGTGTGCAGTTCGCCTTCACGGTCAGTTTCCACTTCCTGTTCCCGGCCATCACCATCGGCCTGGCGAGCTACCTCGCCGTGCTGGAAGGCTTCTGGCTCAAGACCGGGCGCGAGGACTACCTCGATCTGTTTCGTTACTGGGTAAAGATCTTTGCGCTGATCTTTGGCATGGGTGTCGTCTCGGGCATCGTCATGTCGTACCAGTTCGGCACCAACTGGGCGGTGTTTGCCGACAAGGCCGGGCCGATCATCGGACCGCTGATGGCCTACGAAGTACTGACCGCTTTTTTTCTGGAGGCCGGTTTTCTCGGCGTGATGTTGTTCGGCATGACCAAGGTCGGCAAGGGACTGCACTTCACCGCCACGCTGATGGTGGCGCTGGGCACCTTCGTTTCAGCCTTCTGGATCCTGTCGGTCAACAGCTGGATGCAGACACCGGCTGGCTATGCGATGAATGCGAACGGGCAGTTCATTTCCGCCGGCAGCTGGCTGGCGATCATCTTCAATCCCAGCTTTCCCTACCGTCTGGTGCACACCGTATCGGCAGCGTATCTGACGACCGCGTTCCTGGTCGGCGGCGTCGGCGCCTGGCATTTGCTGAAGGATCGCGAGAACCCGCGGTCGCGCCTGATGTTCTCGATGGCGATGTGGATGGCGGCCATCGTCGCGCCGGTGCAGATCCTGCTCGGCGATGCGCACGGCTTGAACACGCTGGAACACCAGCCGGTGAAGGTCATGGCCATGGAGGGCCACTTCCAGAGCCATCCCGATGGCGCGCCGTTGATCCTGTTCGGCATTCCCGACAGCGCCAACGATCGGGTCGACTATGCCATCGCGATTCCGAACATGTCTTCCCTGATCCTGAAACATGATCTGCATGCGCCGCTGGCGGGACTTGACACCATCCCGAGAGAAAATCGTCCGCCGGTCGGCATCATTTTCTGGTCCTTCCGCATCATGGTCGGCCTCGGCTTCCTGATGGCGGGACTCGGCTTGCTAAGCCTGTTGGCGCGCTGGCGCGGCAAGCTGTATGCATGGCGCGGGCTGCACCGTTTCGCGCTGCTGATGGGGCCGTCCGGATTGATTGCCGTGCTGGCCGGCTGGGTCACGACCGAAGTCGGCCGCCAACCCTGGACCATCACCGGACTGCTCCGCACGGCAGCCTCGGCGTCGCCTCTGGCAGCCCCGGCAGTAGCGGCGTCGCTGGTGGCGTTCGTGCTGGTGTATTTTGCGGTCTTCGGCGCCGGCATCGGGTACATCCTGAAGCTGATGGCAAAGGCGCCGGCCGTTCATGAACCGGCGCCGCCGAACATCCCGGCGCGTGCGGCCGGCATCACCCAGGCACAGGCCATCGAGCCCGGCTTCGCACCGAATCACTAGGAACCAGCGACCATGGCATTCGACTACACCATCATCTGGGCCGGCATCATCGTCTTTGCCGTATTCGTGTATGTCGTGATGGACGGCTTCGATCTCGGCATTGGCATCCTGTTTCCCAGCTTTGCCGTCGGTCATGACAGGGACACCGCAATGAACAGCATCGCGCCGATCTGGGACGGCAATGAAACCTGGCTGGTGCTCGGTGGCGGTGGCCTCCTTGCGGCATTTCCGCTGGCCTACGGGGTGATCCTGTCGGCACTGTACGCACCGATCATCGCCATGCTGCTGGCATTGATCTTTCGCGGGGTGGCGTTTGAATTCCGGTGGCGCGACCCGTCGCACCGGGCACTCTGGGATGTGGCTTTCACGGGCGGTTCCCTGATTGCCGCGCTGTCGCAAGGCGTGGTGCTGGGCGCGCTGCTGCAAGGCGTGAAGGTCAGTGGACGTGCCTATGCCGGTGGCTGGTGGGACTGGCTGACGCCGTTTTCGTTGCTGACCGGGGTCGGCGTGGTGGTGGCCTATGCGCTGATCGGCGCGACCTGGCTGGTGCTCAAGACCGAGGGCGATCTGCAACGACAGGCAAAACGGCACGCCTGGCAGTTCGGGCTGGCCACCTTGGTGGCGATTGCAGCGGTAAGTCTTGCGACCCCTTTCCTGGAAGGCCATTATTTTGCCCGCTGGCTGACCTACCCGAATATTTTGCTGGTCGCACCGGTGCCGATCCTGGTGGCGGTGGCAAGCTACGCCTTTGCGCGCAGCCTGAAGGCGGGCCGCGAACTCGCACCATTTCTGCTGACGCTGTTCATCTTCCTGCTGTGTTTCGTCGGCATGGGGATCAGCATTTTCCCGTATGTGATTCCGGGCGCGATCACGATCTGGGATGCCGCCACCGATCCCAGCAGCCAGATTTTCATGTTGATCGGAACTAGTGTCGTGGTGCCGCTGATCCTGATCTATACCGGCTGGGCGTACTGGGTCTTCCGAGGCAAGGTCAACGCCCATGGATATCACGCATGAAACTGCCTGCCCTGAAATGGCCGGCGATTGCGCCACCGCCACACGGTGCGCCGCCGGTGAAATTGTCGAAGCGATTGTTCTGGATGGCCGGAATCTGGGCCGCCAGCGTGATCGCCTTGCTGATCGTTGCAGAGTTGTTGCGCCTGACATTGCGGGCGTAGGCTTGACGTTCGGAGCGTGGCAACCTCAGACCGATAGCGCGCCCCGAGCGCGCTTTTTTACGTCCCGTCTGGCCTAAGTCAGCGCGTGGTCGCGTCGATGTCGTCCAGGCTTTCGCGGCCGCGCTGCGTGAGCATGAAGCCGCCGCCTTCTTCGCGCGGCACGACATGGCCTTTTTTACCGAGGAACATCCGCACATCGGCGCCAAGCGGCACCAGTGGATCGGTGATCAGCGCCCGCATGCCGTCGATGCAGCTGCGCAGGAACAGCGTCTGCTCGGCTTTCTCGGTCAGTTGCAGGGCGCCATCCTTGCGGTAGCTGATGAATTTCAGTCCGGCCAGGCGCTTCGCGTTGCGTGCAACACAAGCGCTGGGACGCGCACCGCCGCTGCCAGCGCGAATCTGGCCGAGCGCGTCGTACTCGTCGTTTGTCAACGCATTGTCCATGGTGCTCTTTTCTTGAAGGGTAGGTGGTGCTGCGCCGGCGGGGTGGGCTCAGGACGCCTTGAACTTGCGCATCAGCGCGTCCAGCAGGGTCGGCGATGGCGCATGCAATCCATCCGGGCCGGGGTCGGGGTCGGACTCGTCCTCGGCAAATTCTTCGGCCAGGTTTTTCCAGCCACGGGATGCGGCAAATGCATTGAACGCCTCGGGCGCCTCCAGCACGATCAGCTTGTCATCCTGCAGGCCCAGGTCGCCATGGCCGAAGTCCGGGCCGACGTAGCCGAGCTTGCGCAACTGCGCCATGATCTGGCCGATCAGCGTCGTGTCGTCATACAAGCGGTCGCCGTCCATCGAATGGGCCATGTGCACGTACACATCGATGATGCCGTAGCCTTCATCGAAGATGCGGATCGCCTCGATGTCGCGCGCATTGCCGGAGCAATCGCGCACCGTGAAGGGGCCGCTGAGTTCGATATCGGTTTCATTGTTCATGACCAAGAGGGTACACCAAGCGACGTGGCTTTCGACGGTCTGGCGCGTTTTTTCGTGCTGTAGGGCTATTCGCCAATTCTCAATTTTACGGGCACGGTGCAGCGATACGAACGCTGCGCGAAAAGCATTGCGGCAATGCGAATCAGCCAGATCTGTCCGATGCCGCCCGACGCTAGAATCGCCGGCTTGTCGCGTCTCACTTTCAAACTGGAAAAATACCTTGATACCGAAATTCCATCGACCCTTCACGCCAGCGCCGGCGTCCCGTACGTTGCCAGGTGCTGCGCCGGACCTGAGCTCTTCGACCCCGCTCCGTAACACCAGCCAGTGGCGCGGGGCCGGCGCTGCAGTGCAGTTTCCTTTGCGTGGCCGCAGCGCCGAGTCGGCCCCGCAAAGCCGGCCCTCCCGCAGGCTGACGATTGTGGGCGCCTCGCGGCGGCCGGACGGCACAGCTGGCAACGTCACGTTACTGACGATGCTCGCCAGCGAGCAACTCATGCTACCTGTTGGTCATCCAGGACTGGGCCTGGCAGCCGTCGACGACGTGCGAGGCGCGCTTCGGGAGCTCAAGTTCGCCCGTAACCTGACCGTGGGCCAGTCACTCACCGAATCCTGCGTCATCGGGTACAAGCCACGCTTTGAGGCACTGTTGACCCTGATCGAGCACGGCGTGGTCGACTCGAACGCGTTCGACCTTTTAGCGAGCCCTGGTGAAACCCTGATGCATGTAATCGGCAAGAATCGTTCCGACGGAATGGATTTTACCTTCGGTTATTACAAGGTGGAAGAGCGGGTGCGGATGCTGGTGGATGCAGGTGCTGATATCGACGCGCGGTGTTTTAGCCGGAACATGACACCGCTCGATCACGCCTGCGAGAAAAACAATCCCTGGGTGATCAAGGCCTTGGTCAACTGCGGCGCCACGCGAGGTGTGTATCCCGAAGCCGGGTAAGGCATCGGCATCGGATAGAATGCGATGACGATTCACAGCACTTTACGGACTACGATGGCAAAACTGGAAGAAGTCGTCGCCCGTCAGGCCGACGGCGCACGGTTCGTGATTTCGAACACGCTGCTCAACATGACCGTCGAGGCATTCGATACGTTCGTTCAGCCTTGGCTGGAAGAGGGTGGTCCCGGGTTTACGCTGGCCGCCGTGCCGCATCGGAAATGCATCGACGGAGAATTTTTTATCGACCGGATCACGGTGCAGCGAACCGCGATACAAGCGCCTTCGGCAGGACAGAAATAAAAAATGCCGGCATCGAGCCGGCATTTCAAAAGACGCGAGAGACGTCTTCGTGGTTTCACAGACCCCAGGCGTAAGCCGAGTCGTCTTGCTCGGTTGTGGCGCTGGTGAGCGATTCACGCAGGTTCACGCCCAGCAGGACAGAGATAACAGACAACAGTGGCGAAGTTTCGGTCGAAGTACGGACGTTGCTTTGCGCGAGCATGTCGTTGGTTGCGGTAGTCATGTGAAGCTCCTCAGGTTTGAATTCAGGCGTTGAACGGATGGTACCCAGTCATCTGCTATGCGTCTAATTTCAGTTTCCAATGGGATATATCACTGCCGCTAATATCTTCTCCTGCAGAATCAAATCTAGATTTTCCCCTGATGCTTCAGCCTGCTTAACGTTTCCGCCGACAGGTTCAGGTAGGCCGCCAGCTCTTTTTTGGGGATGCGGTCAAAAAGTTCCGGATGCTTGCGCAGGAAACGGTGCACCCGCCCCGGCGCGTCCAGAAGATGCAGCGTGATGGTGTGTCCCATGATCTCGCTCATGAGCCGCATTACTTCATATTCAAAAGCATGTTTTATTGCCGGATGGCGCTCCATGAAGGCGATCCAGTGCGGTAGCGGCAGTTTGGCCACGCGCGCCTTGGTGACGCACACCACGCTATAGGGCGTCGGCGTCTTCAGCCGCCAGGCGGCGTAGCTGGTTTCCATGTCGTTGGCATCGGCGAACCGCAGGATCATTTCCTTGGCATCCTGGTTCGTCACGACCCGCTTGAGGATGCCGTCGACGATGAAGTACTGCTCCATGTCGTGCACGCCCTGGTGCATCAGGTAGTCGCCCTTGTGGCAGTCGACGATCGTCAGGAGCGATTCCAGCTCCGCGATTTCATCCGCGTTCAATTCCTTGAGCGAACTGTTCTGGCGTAGTTGTACGCGGATGATGTTGCGTTCAGGATGGGTAAGCAGCGTTGACAAAATTGCCTTATTGATACTGATAAAAGTCATCGACACCAGGCTGACCGTACACGGCACGGCGCCCCGGTCGTCGACAGTTGCTTAAAACAACCACCCGTCATCTGGCGAAAATTGACCCCGGTCAATGATGCGACAACCAGCGCCTCGCTATGATCTGCGCTACTTAATCAGCGCATGCATTTACATTGGCATGCTGCAACCCGTCAAGGCAGGCCGGTGAGGTGCATCCGATACACACGCACCGCGGCGCCACGACAGAATTCACAGGAGAAACCATGTCTTCAGTACTGAACAAAACCGAGACGGATGAAACCGCGCTTCTCGAGAAGCAAGAGCGTGATTCTAACCCGCCCGGCGCTGCCGAGCCGCAGTTGACCGATGGTTTTCACCTCGTCATCGATGCGCTGAAACACAACGACATCGACACCATCTTCGGCCTGGTCGGTATTCCGATCACCGATCTGGCACGCCTTGCGCAAGCCGAAGGCATGCGCTTCATCGGCTTCCGCCACGAGCAGCACGCCGGCAACGCCGCCGCGATCGCCGGCTACATGACCCAGAAACCGGGTATCTGCCTGACGGTGTCCGCACCGGGCTTCCTGAACGGCCTGACCGCGCTGGCCAACGCCACCACAAACTGCTTCCCGATGATCCTGATTTCCGGCTCCAGCGAGCGCGAGATCGTCGACCTGCAGCAGGGTGATTACGAAGAGATGGATCAGTTGAATGCTGCAAGACCGTATGCCAAGGCATCCTATCGCATCAACAAGGCGGAAGACATCGGCATCGGTATTGCACGGGCGATCCGGGCTGCCGTCTCCGGCCGTCCGGGCGGCGTCTATCTCGACCTTCCGGCGCAACTGCTGAGCCAGACGCTGGATGTCGCACACGGCAAGAAATCGCTGGTGCGCGTGGTCGATGCGATCCCGCGCCAGATTCCCGCGCCGGAATCCATCGATCGCGCCCTGAACCTGCTCAAGGGTGCAAAGCGCCCGCTGATCCTGCTTGGCAAAGGTGCTGCCTACGCCCAGGCTGATGCCGACATCCACGCCTTCGTCGAACAGTCCGGCATTCCGTACCTGCCGATGTCGATGGCAAAAGGGCTGCTGCCGGACACCCATGCGCAATCCGCTTCTGCCGCCCGCTCGTACGTGCTGGCCGAAGCCGACGTCGTGGTGCTGATCGGCGCCCGCCTGAACTGGCTGCTGGCACACGGCAAGGGCAAGACCTGGGGCAGCCCGAAGCAATTCATCCAGATCGACATCTCGCCGACTGAAATCGACAGCAATGTGGCAATCGCCGCGCCGGTGATCGGCGACATCGGCTCCTGCGTCGCCGCGCTACTGGCCGGGATCGCTTCCGGCTTCAAGAAGCCGGCTGCCGAATGGACCGATGCCATCAACGAGCGCAAGAACAAGAACCTGGCGAAGATGGCGGCCACGCTCGACTTGAATCCGACGCCGATGAATTTCCATAGCGCGCTGCGGGCGATCCGCGACGTGTTGAAGACCCGGCCCGACATCAATGTCGTCAACGAAGGCGCCAACACGCTCGACTACGCCCGCAGCATCATCGACATGTACCAGCCGCGCAAGCGTTTCGATTCCGGCACCTGGGGCATCATGGGCATCGGCATGGGCTACGCCATCGGCGCGGCTGTCGTCAGCCGCCTGCCGGTGGTGGCGATCGAAGGCGACAGCGCCTTCGGCTTCTCGGGCATGGAACTGGAAACGATCTGCCGCTACAACCTGCCGGTCGTGACCATCGTCTTCAACAACAACGGCGTCTATCGCGGCACCGACGTCAACCCGACCGGTGGCGCCGATGTGGCGCCGACGGTGTTCGTCAAGAATGCCCGTTACGACAAGATGATCGAGGCCTTTGGCGGTGTCGGCCATCACGTGACGACGCCGGCTGAAATGACCAAGGCGCTCACCGAGGCGATCGCCTCCGGCAAGCCGACCCTGATCAACGCGGTCATCGATGAAGCAGCCGGCACCGAAAGCGGCCGCCTGACGAATCTGAACCCGCAAAGCAAGGCGAGCAAGAAGTAAAAAAATTCGACCCGGCACAGCGGATTTACCTCCGGTTGCGTCGTCAGGTTGAACCTGGCATGCAGTCAAACAGTTGAAAGGAAGGCCATCATGAGCAACAAACCATTAGAAGGCATCAAGATCATCGATTTCACCCACGTGCAGGCAGGTCCGGCATGTACCCAGATGCTGGCGTGGTTCGGCGCCGACGTCATCAAGGTGGAGCGTCCCGGCTCCGGTGACGTGACCCGTTCGCAATTGCGCGACATCCCGGATGTCGATGCGCTGTACTTCACCATGTTAAACAGCAACAAGCGCTCGTTGACGCTCGACACCAAGAAACCTGAAGGCAAGGAAGTCCTGGAAAAGCTGATCCGCGAATCCGATGTCATGGTCGAAAATTTCGGTCCTGGCGCGCTGGACCGCATGGGCTTTACATGGGAACGCATCAATGAACTGAACCCGAAGATGATCGTCGCATCGGTCAAGGGTTTCAGCGATGGCCATCACTACGAAGACCTGAAGGTCTACGAGAACGTCGCGCAATGCGCGGGCGGCGCGGCGTCGACCACCGGTTTCTGGGACGGCCCGCCGACGATCAGCGCCGCAGCCCTGGGTGATTCGAACACTGGCATGCACCTCGCCATCGGCATCCTGACGGCCCTGATCGGCCGCGAAAAAACCGGCAAGGGTCAGAAGGTGGCGGTCTCGATGCAGGACAGCGTGCTGAACCTGTGCCGCGTCAAGCTGCGCGACCAGCAGCGCCTGGATCGCCTCGGCTACCTGGAAGAGTACCCGCAATATCCGCACGGGACGTTCAGTGATGTCGTGCCGCGCGGCGGCAATGCCGGCGGCGGCGGCCAGCCGGGCTGGGTGTTGAAGTGCAAGGGATGGGAAACCGATCCGAACGCCTACATCTATTTCACGGTGCAGGGTCATGCATGGGGGCCGATCTGCCATGCGATCGGCAAGCCGGAATGGGTCAGCGATCCGAACTACATGACCGCCAAGGCGCGCCAACCGCACATCATGGAGATCTTCGGCACCATCGAAGCGTGGCTGGCCGACAAGACCAAGTTCGAAGCGGTCGACATCCTGCGCAAGTTCGACATTCCCTGCGCACCGGTCATGACGATGAAGGAACTGGCCAATGATGAATCGCTGCGCGCCTCGGGCACCATCACCGAAGTGCAGCACAAGGAACGCGGACCGTACCTGACGGTCGGCAGCCCGATCAAGTTCTCGGACATGAAGGTGGAAATTACCGGCTCGCCATTGCTGGGCGAGCATACGGATGAAGTGCTGGAAAGCCTGGGCTACAAGGCTGGCGACATTGCGAAGCTTCATGCTTCAGGCGCTGTCTAAATAAACATACAGCCCTGATCTCAACGGCGTTCAGAAACCTTCGGGTTTTTGGACGCCGTTTTTTCATGGCGGATCCGAACGTTAGCAATCGTCACTGCCGTTCGGGATGTTTCAGCTGGCGACGGCAGCGACGCCTGGGCGGCCTTGGTTGGGCTTGATCGAAACCGCCTGCAGGTTGCTCTCGTAGAGTGCCGCGACCAGGTCCGATTGACTGACGATGCCGACCAGCTTGCGGTCGGCATCGAGCACCGGCATCGAATGCACGCCGGCGTCCGACATCAGCTTGACCAATTCGACGATCGGCTGCGTTTCGGTGGCGACGTGCACATGCTTGTGCATGATCTGCCCAACCACTTCGGGCTTGATCGAATGGCTATGGCGGATCGGCGTCAGGAATTTTGACAAGCGCTGGGCGAGGCCGCCCTGCAAGGTCAGGTTCGCATGGTCGATGTAATCGGCCTTGGTGATGATGCCGATGACCCGGTTGCCGCGGTCGACCACCGGCAGGGCCGCCAGGCGATGGTCATGCAACAGGTCCCATGCCGTCTGCAGTCCGGTGCCGAAGACGACGCTGATGACATCGCGTGACATGATGTCGCCGCAGTGGGTCACGCCGTAGCGGCGCAGGTAGACCTGGCGTTCGGTTTCGAGGAGGATCGTTTCCAGATCGTCGCGGCTGATGTCGAGCACCTGGTTATAACGCTTCAGCACCACGTCGAGATCTTCGGCGATCATGCCGATCCGCTCGGTCGGTAACAGGTCGCGCGTCTGATGCACGTTCGGCAGCGCGGCCTGCATCAGGTGGGGATAACGGCGGCCTGTCGCGTTATTGAAGAACAGTGCGGTCGCCAGCAGCAACAGGGAATTGAGGCCGACCGGCACCAGGACGAATTCGTAACCCATCGCATGGATCGCCGGGCCGCCGAGCACGGCCGTCAGGGCGACTGCGCCACTGGGGGGATGCAGGCAGCGCAGGGCAAACATGGCGCCGATTGCCGCGGCACCGGCGATGGCGGCAGCCAGCATGGGCGCGCCGATCAGTTTTGCGCAGGTCACGCCGATCAGGGCCGCGGCGATGTTGCCGCCCATGATCGACCAGGGTTGTGCAAGCGGACTGGCAGGGACGGCGAACAGCAGCACCGCCGACGCACCCATCGGCGCGATCAGCCAGATCGCACCGGGTGAATTCCCCAGCAGCAGAAAGCTGGACGAGCCGCACAGTACCAAGCCGAAAAGCGCGCCGGTACACGCCCGCATTTTTTCGAAGCGATCGGTCGAGCCGGGAGCGGGGAAAATACTGACAAGCCATTTTAACTGCATGGTTTCTTGTTTTTAAATTGGTAGATTAAACGCAAATTTTCCTTGGTGTTATTCATCCCGTCAAGCAATCAAAATCGGCAGAGCCGGGCACGATCGAGCAACAGCGGGACGATACCGTCCACGAACGGCGGCTCGGCCAGCGACAGCGAGTCAAGGCCATGGTCGGTCAGTGGCGCGTCAGCCACGAGCCTGTCGGGGTTGATGTCGAAGCTCTTGTATGCTCGCCGACGAAGGCGAAATGGAGCAGTTTTGTGGTGCATTTCGCGTAACCGTGCGTCGCTGCGCGTCGGTGAACATCGAAATTGCTCATCAGAAAACAAGCCGCGACAAGTTGAAGTTTTGACCACTAGCCGCGCGTAAGTCCACATCACAGAATAACCCCACACCAGACCGGCTTGCATCGTGTAGCGCGATGCATTTTTCTCCCCTACCGACCCGGCGCTGCATGAATTGGGCCCGAAGACATTCCTGGGATCGACGATCCCAGCCGGCACCGATGGCGTCACCAGTCTGACGATGGCGCTCGACATCCTGTTCGCGCATCCGAACGTCGCACCGTTCATCAGTCGCCAGCTGATCCAGCGCCTGGTGTGCAGTAATCCAAGCCCGGGCTACATCGCCCGCGTCGCCACGGTTTTCAATAACGACGGTGCCGGTGTCAAGGGCAACCTGAAAGCCGTTCTCAAGGCGATTCTGCTGGATGACGAGGCGCGCAGGATCGACGAAGAGCACCATCATCGCTGCAGTCAACAGCCTGCCGGGCGGCACCGACCCAAGCCGTCTGAAGCGCATCTACACCGCCATGCTGCTGGTACTGGCCTCGCCAGAATTCATCGTCTTGAAGTGAACTTCGGAGAATCGATCATGTTTCGAAATGACCATCTTGCCAGTTGCGGCATCGCGTGTAATTCGAGACTCAGCCATTTTGGGGACCAGTCATGAGCGCCGCATTGCCGCCTGACCAGTCGCGCCGCGCTTTCCTGCGGCGCGCATCCGCGCTGTCGGTTGCTGGCGCTGCTACGCCGTGGATGCTGAACCTGGCGTCGATTGCGGAAGCCTCGGCCGCGACCGCCAATGATTACAAGGCAATCGTCTGCGTATTCCTGTACGGTGGCAACGACTATGGCAATACACTCGTACCGTACGACGCAGCCAGTTACGCGGCCTATTACCAGCAGCGGCCGACTCTGGCGCATGCACGCAGCAGCCTGACGGCGACAGCGCTCGCACCGACTCTCATGCCGGTCGATTCGGCTGGCGCGCCTCGCCAGTTTGCGCTGGCGCCTGGATTGGCGCCTCTGCTGCCGATCTTCGAGGCAGGCCACATGACGGCAGTGCTCAATGTGGGCACCCTGGTGCAGCCGACTACCAAGCTGCAATACACCAACCCTTCCGTAAAGCTGCCGCCAAAGCTTTTTTCGCACAACGACCAGCAATCTTTTTGGCAATCCACGATGCCAGAGGGCGCGGTGTCCGGTTGGGGTGGGCGCATGGGCGACTTGTTCCAGTCCGGGAACGGCAACGCGACCTTCACCTGCGTGAATGTGTCCGGAAACGCGGTTTCCATGTCGGGTAACAGCGCGGTGGATTACGTGATTTCGCCAGGCGGTTCAGTACCGCTTTCGGGCATCATGGCGCCGCTTTTCGGCTCGCAAGCCAGCAGCGATGCATTGCGTGCGCTTGTCACGCAGAGCAGCACGAATCTCCTGGAAAATGAATACAGTCGCGTGATGCGGCGCTCGATCGACTGCAACACGGTAGTGACCGGAGCGCTGGCGGGAGCGCCGGCAATCGCCACGCCTTTTCCGGCGTCGAACCGGTTGTCGGATCAGCTCAAGATGGTCGCCCGGATGATTTCGTGTGCGGGCGCGATCGGCGCAAAACGGCAGGTATTTTTCGTGTCGCTCGGCGGCTTCGATACGCATGACGGGCTGGTGACGGAACATCCGGTGCTGATGAAAACCGTTGCTGATGCGGTCTCTTCTTTTTACAACGCGACGGTCGAGCTCGGCGTTGCCAACAAGGTCACGACCTTCACGGCTTCGGATTTCGGCCGTACGCTGGCGGGCAACAATGATGGCTCGGACCACGGCTGGGGCAGCATGCACTTCGTCGTCGGCGGCGCTGTCAACGGCAAGCGGCCCGGCGTCAGCGATGCCGATCTGCTGACAACGCTGCCAAACCTGGTCAATTTCAATCCGAGCACACGGAAAATCGGTTTCGTCTGATTTTAGGAAAAAACCCAAGACTGAAGCGGGTTCGACACCCGCGAAAAGATGCAAGGGCCTCCTTGACGGTGGATAATATGCCGTTAATTAAAAGGAGGCAGTAAATGAGTAAAGCATTAGACGGCGTCAAGATCCTCGATTTCACCCATGTGCAGTCGGGACCGACCTGCACCCAGCTGCTGGCCTGGTT
>JACMQD010000060.1 GCA_014377155.1 Herminiimonas sp. | reverse complement strand
TGGCTGTTTCTCAGGCGCTTGCCGGGCGATCGGTGTCAGAAGCAGCGCCGGCACGGCTTCCGCAAGTCAGGATCGCGGGAAGGGACCTGCCACTGGCGCTGACCTGCGGTCTGGCCGGGTTTCGTGACCGGCTGATGGACCGCGACAACCAGGCCCGCGCCGCCAGCCGTCTGTGCGGCCAGGTGCTGTATGCGGCTACTGCGCCCGTGCATTGGGACGCGCGCCTGTTCAACGCCGCCGCCCGCCACTCGGTGGACATGTCGTCGCATGTCTATTTTTCGCATACCGGCTCCGATGGCGGCACGGTCGCCAACCGGCTGGCCGACGCCGGTTACCTGTGGGGTACTTATGGCGAAAACATTGCCGCCGGCCAGACCTCGATCGATCAGGTCATGCGCGATTTGCTCAACAGTCCTGGTCATTGTGCCATCGTCATGAAAAAAACCGTCACCGCAGTAGGCGTGGCATGCGCTGTCAATCCCATGTCCGCCTATAAAATGTACTGGTCGATGACCTTTGCCAGGCCCGCGTTGGCATTGGACGGGGCGAATTGAGCCACACGGTTGGTAAGACGGCAAAACCCGTGCTCGCGCGGCGGATTTTTCGGCTTGATGTCCTCAGTTCGAAAGACAAGTTCGATACAATGTGGCGCTTACTCCTCTTGTCTGTTGCCGCATGTCATCCACTCCGCAGTTCGGTCTCAACGCCCCCCAGCGCGAGGCTGTCAAGTACATGGACGGGCCGTGTCTGGTGCTGGCCGGGGCCGGTTCTGGCAAGACCCGCGTCATCACGCAAAAGATCGCCCACCTGGTGGAAGACTGCGGTTACGAATCGCGCCATATCGCCGCCTTGACCTTTACGAACAAGGCGGCGCTGGAAATGCAGGAACGTATCGCCAAGCTGCTCAAGGACCCGAAGCAGGCCAAGAACCTCACTGTCAGTACTTTCCATTCGCTGGGAGTGAAAATCTTGCGTCAGGAAGCGCGCGAACTGGGCCTCAAGGACCGTTTTTCGATCATGGACAGCGACGACTGCTTTTCGCTGGTACAAGACTTGGCGATCACCACCGACAAGCAACTGATCCGCCGCATCCAAAGCGCGATGTCGCTATGGAAGAACAGCCTGACCGATCCCGATACGGCGATCGCCAATGCCAAGGACGAAGACGAAGCGCAAGCCGCGCGCATCTATCGCAGCTACATGGCGACGCTGACGGCCTATCAGGCGGTCGATTTCGATGACCTGATCCGCTTGCCGGTCGAACTGTTTCGCAACAAGGACGCGGTGCGCGACAAATGGCAGCGTCGCCTGCGTTACCTGCTGGTCGACGAATATCAGGATACCAACACCTGCCAGTACGAGCTGGTCAAGCTGCTGGTCACCGGCGTCGGCAAGAAACCGATGTTTACCGCCGTCGGCGACGACGACCAGGCGATCTATGCCTGGCGTGGCGCGACCATCGAAAACCTCAAGCAGCTTCAGGTCGATTTCCCCGACCTGAAGGTGATCAAGCTGGAACAGAATTACCGCTCCAGCACGCGCATCCTGCAAGCGGCCAATGCGGTTATCGGCAACAATCCGAAACTGTTCGACAAAGCGTTGTGGTCCGAACATGGTCTGGGCGACCCGATCAAGGTGATGGCTATGCAGGACGACGAGCAGGAAGCCGAGCAGGTGGCGATCATGATCTCGGCGCACCGGTTCGAGCGCCGCGCCAAGTTCTCCGATTACGCGATCCTGTATCGCGGCAATCACCAGGCGCGCATCATCGAGCAATCGTTGCGCAAGGAGCGTATTCCGTACACCATTTCCGGCGGCCAGAGTTTCTTCGACCGGACCGAAATCAAGGACATTATCAGCTACCTGCGCCTGATCGCCAACGGCGACGACGACCCGGCCTTCATCCGCGCCGTCACCACGCCCAAGCGCGGTGTCGGCCAGTCGACGCTGGAAGCACTGGGCGCCTTTGCCGGGCAATGGCAATGCTCGCTGTTCGAGGCGGTGTTCAAGGGCGGCATCGAAGGCAAGTTGCCCGACCGGCAGTTGCTGCCCTTGCGTCACTTCTGTACCTTCATCAATCAGCTCGAAGCCCGCGCCAGCCGCGCCGGCGCCGCCGCCAGCGGTGACGATGCGGCATCGGTGCTGGACGACATGATGAAGGAGATTAATTACGAAGGGTATCTCTACGACAGCTTCGACGACCGCCAGGCCCAGAGCAAATGGCAGAACGTGCTCGACTTCACCGGCTGGCTCAAGGAAAAAGGCGGCGGCGGCAAGGATGGCACCGATCCTGAAAAAAGTCTGCTGGAACTGACGCAGATGGTGGCCCTGATGACCATGCTCGAAGGCCGCGACGAAGAGCCGGACGCAGTGCGGATGTCGACGCTGCACGCCTCTAAAGGACTGGAATTCCCGCACGTGTTTCTGGTCGGCGTGGAGGAGGGCATCCTGCCGCACAAGGGCGACCCGGATGCGCCGGCCGACACGATCGGCGCGCGCATCCAGGAAGAGCGCCGCCTGATGTATGTCGGCATCACGCGCGCGCAGCGCTCGTTGCATGTAAGCTGGTGCAAGAAGCGCAAGCGCGCCCGCGAAAACGTGCAATGCGACATGTCGCGCTTCATCAAGGAAATGAAACTCGATGAAGGTACTGCGGTCGCGACCGCCGAGGAAGCGATCACGCCCCAGAGCCGGCTGGCGAACCTGAAGGCCCTGCTGTCGAAGCCCAAGACCGCCTGAGCTGGCGGCAACCCACACCAAGGTATAAACCATGCATGAAGACCGCTTCATCGACATCGAAATCAAGCTGGCCCGCCAGGAAGATCTGGTGGAAAGCCTGAACCAGACGGTTTACCGGCAACAAAAGAAAATCGACGAACTCGAAGCCTTGTGCGCAGCGCTTGCAAGGCATGTCAACAATGCGCAAGATAGCGAGACGGTGCATGAAAAGCCGCCGCATTATTGAAACCTATTTTCACTTCATCTCATGAATCTCGCACAACACCCCGACCAAGCATTGCGCAACAAGCTCAATCTCGAAACTTCACGCATGGCATGGCGGGAACTGCAAACGCATTTCGCCAGCGGTATCGTCATTGCCGTGGACGGCGAGCTGGATTTGATCGACGTAGCGGTTCAGATTGCCAACGACAACAAGACTCTCGTCGCGCAATGGATCAGCGCTGCGCTGCTCGGACCGGCAACCGACGCCTCGGCTGCGGCATGGCTGGATCAGGATGCAAGGATGTGGACGGTCGTGGTCAAGCCGTGGATACTGGTACAGCATGAGAAACCAGCCATTCGGTAATCAGCGCGCATCGTCGCAGCTCGAACAAGATATGAAGCCATGCTAAAACCGAAGAAAGAGCGTTCGATCGTCGTGACTGCCAGCCTGGTCGTGGCCGCATTGGTCGTGGCGTTCGCGATGACCTGGATCTATTTGCAATACGCCAGCAAGGTGCGCGTCGATGTCGCCTATGCGCCTTTCAAGCCGGTCGTGGTGCGCGCGCAGGATTATTCGATCGCAGCCAGTTTCGTGCTGCAGACCAGTACGGCGGATGCCGCATGGGTCGCTAAAAATCAAAAACAACTCGAAGCGGTATTGCAGGAGGCGCTCAACGAGGCCGACGCCAACGGCATTCGTGCACCGAATGGCTTGCAGGCACTGCAAGTTTCGCTCAGGAACATCAGCAACGAGGCATTGCAGACGACAAAAATCCAGCAGGTGCTATTGACCGATTTCATCATCCAGAGTAATTGATGGGCCCGGTCATCGGGCCGGCCCCATTCGACAATCGGCTTTATCAGCCCTTAATACAGGATTACGCGAGACACCATGACCGCCACCAAACCAATCGACGCTCTACACGGCATGACGCTGGAGCGCATCCTAACCATGCTGGTCGAGCACTACGGTTGGGAAGCCCTCGGCCAGCGCATCGACGTCAAATGTTTCAAGAATGATCCGAGCATCAAATCAAGCCTGACATTCTTGCGCAAGACACCATGGGCACGGGAACAGGTCGAGCAATTGTTCATTGCGCTTGCCGCTGCCCAGGGCAAGGGCTGATACGCACGACGCGTCAGCTTTTTGCCTGTTGATGAATGGCCACGAACAGTGCCGATAGTGTCGACAGGACAGCATTGAAATGCGCCGTCGGTTCGGTGTTGTCCCAGATGTAATTGAGCATGACCGCTTCGAACTGGGGACGGCGCTTCTTGGCGGTGACCGCATGGGCGCGG
>JACMQD010000398.1 GCA_014377155.1 Herminiimonas sp. | reverse complement strand
CACTGAACAACGTTTTTCCAGCGCACCTAATCCGATGGAGTTCCAATGGCAACTGACCTGATTTCAACCATACTGGCGCAATCCCGAACCATTGCCGTAGTCGGCCTCTCAGAAAAACCTGAGCGGCCGAGCCATGGCGTGGCGCGTTATCTGCAGGCACAAGGCTACCGCATCGTTCCGGTCAATCCGGCGTGCGCAGGCACCATGGTCCTCGGCGAACCCTGCTATGCAAATTTGATTGAGGCCTCTACGGCGCTCACCGATGCCGGCCAGCCCAATATCGATGTTGTCGATTGCTTCCGCCGCGCGGACGCGATTGCGCCGGTTATGGACGACGCCATACGAATCGGTGCGCGCTACGTCTGGATGCAGATCGGCGTGGTCAACGAACCTGCTGCAGAGCAAGCGCGCGCCGCCGGCCTCGGCGTGGTGATGGACCGTTGCATTAAAATCGAACACGCAGCGTGGCTTGCCGAATCGCGCACGGAGATCAAAACACAAGGAGCATCATGACCGCACGCGACCAGTTTCGTTATGCAAAGAATGGCAAAGTCAACGATGCGCTCGCCGGCGAAAAGCCGCTGTCGAGCGGCGACAAAGAGGCCGACAAAGCGGCCACGCTGGATATGGCCAACCAGATCGCGGTATTGCAAAACACGCTGTATGCCGAGCACCAGCGTAAGGTATTGGTGGTCTTGCAAGGCATGGACACATCCGGCAAGGACGGTACGGTACGTGGCGTATTTGGGAGCATCGATCCGCTGGGCATCCGCAGTGTCGCATTCAAGGCGCCCACCGCGCTTGAACTCGATCATGATTATCTGTGGCGGGTGCATCGGGAGGTGCCGGGAAAAGGCGAGATGGTGATCTTCAATCGCAGCCATTACGAAGACGTCCTGATCACGCGGGTGCATGACTGGATCGATGACAAGGAATCGAAGCGGCGCTATGCGCAGATACGGGATTTCGAACGGATGCTGGCAGAAACCGGCACTGTCATATTGAAATTCTTTTTGCATATTTCGGCGGACGAGCAAAAACAGCGCTTGCAGGAGCGCCTCGACGACCCGCTCAAGCATTGGAAATTCGATGTCAAGGATCTGGAAGAGCGCAAGTTCTGGCCCGATTATCAAGCCGCTTATGAAAAAGCGATCTGCGAGACCGATGCGGACAATGCGCCATGGTTCTTGATTCCGGCCGATTCGAAAACCCATCGCAATCTTGCGATCGCCTCAATCATTCTTGAAACTTTAAAAAAAATGAAGCTCCAATTCCCGCCAGCGCATCCGGAGTTCGCAAAAATCAAAATCATCTAGCGGTTGTGCAGACGGGCAGCTCTGCACTGTCGAAGTCGTCGGCACTTCTTGTGCAACCGCACGGTACAGGACGAGTGTTCCGATTTTTATCCCGGTCTACGGGGCGAATCGGCTAGCGCGAAGCGACGGCAGGACGCAGACGAGCGGCTTCATGGCCACTTGCATGACCCGATTTTCAGGTAACCCAGGCCCGCGACCGTTCGACCGCCCGGCGCCAGACCGTCAAACGCGCGGCACGTTCGTCAGCTCCCATGTTCGGCTCGAAACGGCGCTGCATTTGCCACTGCGCGGCGATTTCCTGCTGCGACGACCAGAATCCGATCGCCAAACCCGCCAGATACGCGGCGCCGAGCGCGGTCGTCTCGGTCACTACCGGCCGCACCACCGGGACCCCCAAGATATTGGCCTGCGACTGCATCAGCAAATCATTGCGCGCGGCGCCGCCGTCGACGCGCAGCTCGGTCAATTCGATCAGTGCATCCTTTTGCATTGCCTGCAGCACGTCCACCGTCTGGTAGGCAATGCTGTCGAGCGCAGCGCGGGCGATGTGCGCCTTGGTGGTGCCGCGCGTCATGCCGACAATCGTGCCACGCGCATGGGCATCCCAATACGGCGCGCCGAGTCCGGAAAACGCCGGCACGAATACCACGCCGTCGGTATCGGGCACGCTGGTCGCCAGCGCTTCGACTTCGCTCGAATCCCGGATAATGCCGAGCCCGTCACGCAGCCACTGCACGGTGGCGCCGGCCATAAAGACGCTGCCTTCGAGCATGTAATCGGTCTTGCCGGGCAGCGTCTCGCCCAGCGTCCAGCCGATCGTGGTCAGCAGATTGTTATGCGATGAAATCACTTCCTGACCGGTATTCATCAGCATGAAGCAGCCGGTGCCATAGGTGTTCTTTGCCATGCCGGGCTGATGGCATGCCTGGCCGAACGTTGCCGCCTGCTGGTCGCCGGCGATGCCTGAAATCGGGATCGACGCGCCGAGTAACTCGGCATAGGTTTCGGCCACGGTGCCACTGCTAGGCACCACCGTCGGCAGCATCGCGCGCGGAATGTCGAGCAACTCCAGCAATTGATCGTCCCACTGCTGGGTGCGGATATTGAACAGCAGCGTGCGCGAGGCATTGCTGGTATCGGTGACATGTACACCGCTCATCTTAAATATTAGCCAGCTGTCGATGGTGCCGAATGCCAGTTCGCCGCTCTCGGCACGGGCGCGCGACTGCGGCAAATGGGCCAGCAGCCATCTAAGTT
>JACMQD010000397.1 GCA_014377155.1 Herminiimonas sp. | reverse complement strand
GTCTTGCGTCGCGATGCAGCAAAGTTCGAGGCGCTGTTCGAGCAGGCGCAAGTCGGCCTGTCTGAAGTCTCGCTCACCTGTGGATTCGTCAGGGTCAACAATGCGTTGTGCCGCATGCTCGGGCGACCGCGCGAGGTGCTGATGGAATGCGGCGTGCCGGATGTGACCCATCGCGATGACATCGGCACGAGTCTCGCTGCGGTCGGGCGGCTGATCGAGGACGGCATCCCGGTATCGCTCGACAAGCGCTATGTGCGCCCGGACGGCGCCATCGTCTGGGCCAACAGCAGCATCTCGCGCCTCGATCCGGTACTGCCGGGTGGCCCGTTTTCACTGTTGGTGGTCACGGTGGACCTGACCGAGCGTACGCTGGCGAAACAGGCGCTTGCTGAAAACGAAGCCCGCTTCCGGGCGCTCGCCGAAGCCTCGCCGGTCCTGATCTGGCAAGTCGATCCCGATGGCAGGTTCGCCTATCTCAATCCGAAATGCCATGTCATGTTCGGCAGCGCCATCACGCAGGAGAGCTTCGACTGGGAGTCGGTGGTGCATCCGGACGATGCGCAAGCCTACCTTGGAGGACTACTGGGCGCCCAGTGCGACCGAAGTACATTTCAGGCGCGCGCGCGCGTCCGGACAAGCAACGGCAGCGTCCGCTGGCTCGAGTCCTACACCGCGCCGTGGTTCCGCGGCGACGGCGACTATGCCGGCCATGTGGGGATTTCGATCGACATCACGGACGCGGTCGAAGGCCAGGAGCAATTGCTGGTTGCAAACGATCGGCTCAATCTTGCCATCGACGGTTCCGGCGATGGTGTGTGGGACTGGAATATCGTCACCGACGAGATCACGTACTCGAGCCGCATGCGGGATATCTTCGGTCTGGACGAAAAACTCGAATCCGAAAGCTTCGATTCCTGGCTGCATCGCGTTCATCCGGACGACCGGCCCCACACGATCGCCATACTGCATGATTGCCTCGAGGGGATCAGGCCGTCGTACACGGCCGAATACCGGATGCGGTGCAAGCTCGGGATGTGGAAATGGATCGTGGCGCGCGCCATCGTGGTGGCGCGCGACGATACCGGCAAGGCCCTGCGCATGACCGGTACCGTGACGGACATTTCCGACGAGCGCCAGTCCCAGGAAGTCATCTGGCTGCACGCGAATTTCGACGCCCTGACGGGCTTGCCGAACCGGCGCCTGTTTCGCGACCGGCTCGCGCATGAAGTGATTCAAGCGCGGCGTACCGGAGCATCGCTCGGACTCCTGTTCATCGATCTGGACAACTTCAAGGAGGCAAACGACCTGCTCGGTCACGACGTCGGTGACGACCTGCTGGTGCAGGCTGCGCGCCGCATTCAGGCCTGCGTGCGCGGCTCCGATACGGTGGCCCGGCTGGGTGGCGATGAATTCACGGCCATCATCACGCAGCTTGCAGAGTCCCATGACGCGGAGACCATCGCAAGTGATATCAACGCGGCACTGGTCGAGCCGTTCGTCCTCGGCGAGGAAGTGATCCATCTGTCGGGAAGCATCGGCATCACGATATTTCCGGCTGATGGGTCGGAACCCGAATCGCTGATCCGCAATGCAGACCAGGCGATGTATGTTGCCAAGAACAACGGGCGCAACCGCTTCAGCTTTTTCACGCCCGCCATGCAGAATGAAGCGCAGGACCGGCTGCGTCTGATTGCCGATCTGCGCCTGGCCCTGGCCGGCAACCAGCTGGAGGTCTACTACCAGCCGGTGGTCGACCTGCGCACCGGCCGCATCGTCAAGGCCGAGGCGTTGCTGCGCTGGCACCATCCCCGCCTCGGTTTTCTGATGCCGTCGGAGTTCATTCCCTTCGCCGAAGAATCGGGCCTGATTTCCGAGATCGGCGACTGGGTGTTCCTCCAGGCGGCTGCGTGTTCCCGCAGGTGGGCCCAGCGCAACGGTGAATCGTTCCAGATCGGCGTCAATCGTTCACCGGTCCAGTTCATGGCGCGCCCCCAGGGCAGCATGTGGCCTTCTTACCTGGCCGAGATGGACCTGCCGGGCAGCTGCATCTCGGTTGAAATCACCGAGGCGGTGCTGCTCAACGCCTCGAACCGGGTGAGCTACCAATTGCAGCAGTACCACGATGCCGGGATGCAGGTCGCAATCGACGATTTTGGCACCGGGTATTCGTCGCTGGCGTATCTTAAAAAATTCGACATCGACTACCTGAAGATCGACCAGACCTTTATCCGGGACATGCAGCATAACGAGGATGATCGGGCGATCGTGCGGTCGGTAACCGCCATGGCGCATGAGCTCGGCCTGCTGGTCATTGCCGAAGGGATCGAGACGATCGAACAGAACGACTTCCTGATTGCAGTCGGCTGTGACTTCGGTCAGGGCTTTCATTTTTCGAGGCCGGTGCCCCCGGTACAGTTCGAACACCTTCTCGAAATGGACCGGCAGCATGGCGGCATCCGGTCGGCCATGGTCTCGATCACGTGATGCATGTCAGCACGCAGAAATTTGGAATTATTTCTTATAAGTATCATCCCAGTGGGTGATAATCGGGCAATTCGGCTTGACGGGTCTCCCCGCGCCGTTCCGGATCTTGGCGGCGAATGAGACAGGCGACATGGAAATCATCAACAGCAACGGCGACATCGATCTGGACGCTGCGATCCAGAATTTCAACATCGGTACCCGCGTGCAATTGCGCAACCAGCGCGACGAAAAACCGGTCGAGCATTTCTCATCCCTGATCGGCTTGGTCAAGGATGAATTCCTGTTGGTGAAATGCCCGATCGAGCGCAACGCGCCCTTCGTTTTTTACGATGATGAAGAAGTGCTGGTGCGTGCCTTCACCGGCACGATGATCTATACGTTCACCTCGACCGTGATGCGGACTTTCCTGAGTCCGCTGTACTACATGCATCTCGCTTACCCGCGCATGGTGACGCGGTCCGCGCTGCGTTCGGCGCTGCGGGTCAAGGTCCGCCTGCCGGCCAGCGTCGAGTATGCAAACGCGGGAGGCGTGGCGCGCACCGTGGAGGTCAACCTGGTCAACCTCAGCCTTTCCGGTGCAGCGATCGAAGCGCCGGAGGTGATCCCGGTCGGACAGACGCTGGCGTTCTCGTTCGCCGTCAACCTCGATGGCGTCGAGCGGGTCATCCGGACCCAGGCCATCGTGCGTAGCGTCAATTTCCGCCCGGCCGGGCGCGGCCAGGAAGTCGACGTATTTTCCTGCGGCGTGCAGTTCAAGGACATGGTGACCGACGATCAGACCGCGATCCGGCTATTGACCTACGAAAAGTTACTCGCGGATCGGCAGAACATTGCGTAGTCGTCAGCAGCGACGGCGCACCGCCGGCGCTGCTCCGGTGTTGCGCGTTGCCACATAAAAATCTTCCTTTCGCGCACCGCATCATCCCGTGATGGTACTGTTGCCGCTTATTAATGATTCTGGCTTTTATCGCCCGGCGCGCGATTTTTTGTCCGACTTTCCGCGCTTTCTTGCAGAAACCCAACGAAGATCTTTAAATTATGTTGCTCTAGATAAATATTAGGTACAATCAGCGAAACGATAATTAAGTGCTGAGAGGCAATATGTCTACTTCTAAACTGATTCAAGCGCATCGCCTGGGTCGCGGATTCACGCTGATCGAGATCATGATCGTCGTGGCGATCGTGGGCATTCTTGCAGCCATTGCCTTGCCCTCGTATCAGAAGTCGATCCAAAAAGGCCATCGCGCCGATGCGCAAAGTTACCTGATGGATCTGGCGCAGCGGCAGCAGCAGTACTACGTCGACAATCGCAGTTTTGCGACCGATTCCGCCACGCTCAACGACCCGATCCCCGCTACGCTGTTGGCATACTATACCGTCACCATCAGCGCCGGAACCATCGCCGATTCTGCGCAGACCAAACCGCCTGCGTTCAGCATCAGGGCCACAGCCATTGGCACCCAGGTGTCTGACGGCGATCTGCAGCTCGACAGTACCGGCGCCAAAACGCCGTCGACTATCTGGTAATGCGATGAAGCCGCCCAGAATACGTGGCGTGTCCATGATCGAACTGCTCACGGTCATTTCGATCGTGGCAATTCTCTCGGCGCTGGCGGCGCCGTCATTTGTTTCATTGATCGCCAGTCAGCGCATCAAGACAGCGGCATCGAGCATCCAGGCGTTCCTGAACCTGACCCGGGCCGAGGCACTGAAGCGCAATGCCAGCGTGACGATGTCGCCCAACAGCGGCACCTCATGGAATACCGGCTGGAAGGTCACCGATCCGGCTTCCGGTGTGGTTCTCTACACGGCCACGACGGCCAGCGCCCTGACGATCACCGGCCCCGATTCGGTCGTCTATCAGCGCTCCGGACGCGTCGGTGCTGCGGCAACCGGTACATTCAAGCTGGCCTCGACCAAGACGCCTGACATTCGCTGCATCGAAGTCAATCCCTCCGGCGTCGGTGTCGTTACCTCCTCGGGATGTTGAGCATGAAACCGATCTCGCCATCCGTGCGCCAATCCGGCTTCAGCCTGCTCGAGGCGCTGGTGACGATGTTGATCCTTGCCTTCGGTTTGCTCGGCGTGGCGGGTCTGCAGGCCAAGGTGCAGGTCAGTGAATCAGAAGCCTTTGCGCGAACCCAGGCGATTTTGCTGGTCGAAGACATGAGCAATCGCATCAGCGCCAACCGGGTGGCTGCGTCGACCTACGTGACGGGCACGACGCCGCTGGGTACGGGCGACGGGCAGCCGGCCAGTTGTGCCGGCCTGACCGCTTTGGCGCTCGATCAATGCGAGTGGAGCCAGACGCTCAATGGCACCAGCGAGCAGAAATCGGGCAGCAAGATCGGCGCGATGGTTGGCGCTCGTGGCTGCATCGACAAGGTCGGCACCAACCCCGACGCCTATCGCGTCACCGTCGTGTGGCAGGGCGCCACGCTGCTCAAGGCGCCGTCGGTGGATTGCGGCAAGGGCCTGTACGGCGCCGAAGGCAATCGCCGCGCGCTCAGCAACGTCGTGACCATCGCCAACCTGAGCGCACCATGACGACGACACTCCGGGCATTTTTCGCGCCCCGATCCTGCGCGGCCCGCCAGGCGGGTGTAACGCTGATCGAATTGATGATCGCCATTACGCTCGGCCTGCTGATCGTGGCCGGCATCAGCGCGCTGTTCATCAACAACAGCCGCGCCCGATCCGAAATCGAAAAGACCAGCCAGCAGATCGAGAACGGCCGCTATGCGACGCAGCAGATGCTGGAGGATATTCGCCTCGCGGGGTACTACGGGGAACTGAATCCCGATGCCTCGGCGGTTGCCACGCCGGTCACGTTGCCGGACCCCTGCGATGTAACGGTTGCCGGCCTGACGGCTGCGATCGCGTTGCCGATCCAGGGCGTCGATAACGCGGGCAGCATTCCGACATGCATTTCCGATGTCAAGGTGGGCAGCGACATCCTGGTCCTGCGACGCGCGAGTACTTGTGTGGCTGGCGCGGCCGGGTGCGATGCGGTCGACTACACGAAGTCATATTATTTTCAGACATCGCTTTGCACACTAACGAGTGGTCAGTTCGTGGTGGACAAGGATTCCACAAAATTCACGGCTCTTACCAAAAACAACTGCACCACCGTTGCTGATCTACGCTCGTTTTATACGCGAATTTATTTTGTTGCCAACAATAACAAGGCCGGCGACGGTGTGCCGACGCTGAAGATCGCCGAACTCGGCGCTACCGCGTTCACCATCTATCCACTGGTAACCGGCATCGAGCAGATGCAGGTCGAGTACGGCATTGCGACCGCGACCTCCGAGGTGCCTGCCGTCTACACACCTGATCCAGGCGCCTACGGTGGCTGCGCCGGTGTGGCTTGTCAAACCAACTGGCGCAACGTCACGGCAGTAAAGGTGAATATCCTGGCACGCAACTCGCAAACCAGTGTCGGTTTCAGCGACACCCGTACTTACCAGCTCGGGCATAAGGCCGATGGCAGCAGCAACACCTTCGGCCCGTTTGGCGATGGCTACAAGCGCCATGTCTACACCACTGCGGTTCGCCTCAATAACGTGGCGGGCAGGGTCGAATGAATAACGATCACCGCATGACCCAGCCGCCGCAAACCAATCGTCAGCGCGGTACGGCGTTGGTCGTTGGCCTGATCATGCTGGTCATCATGACGCTTCTGGCGATTGCATCGTTCCAGCTTGGTACGGTGCAGACCGTGGTCGTCTCGAATGCCTTGCAACAGAGCCAAGGCGTTGCAGCGGCGCAGCAGGCAATTGAAACTGTAATCAATTCTTCCGCGTACACCAAGAATCCGGATCAGGCGATCATCACGTCCAATTGCAGTGGCGGTGGCACGAACGTCCTGTGCGTTTCCAGCGATGGTAGTTCGGCTGTCGATTTCAAGGTGACGCTGCCGGTCAAGCCTTTCTGCGTTTCGGCTGCCGTCATTCTGCCCGCTCAGCTCGATCTGAGTACTGGCGCCACCGCGCCCGACCTCGGCTGCCTCAGTTCGACGCAGCAGGGCCAGTTCGGCGTATCGGGCACCAGCAGCGGCAGTTCGATGTGCGCCAATTCGGTCTGGGAAATCACTGCCCAGGCCGCTAGTACCCAAAACGACACCAACGTCGTTACCGTCGCCGAAGGCGTGAAGCAGCGCATTCTTACAGCCGACATGAAAAATTACTGCCCCTGAAAAGGAATCGTCATGCATCCGCACCTGACTCCCGTGCTTCGCAAAAGCCTGCACTTCGTCCTGACGGCTACGGCAATCGCCACGCCGCTGGCGGCATGGCCGATCGATACCGACATCTTTTCGGCAACCAGTGCCATCGAAGCACCGAACGTGCTGATCGTGCTGGACAACACGTCCAATTGGTCCCGCAACGATCAGAAATTCCCGGATGGGAATGGTGGCACAATCACCCAGGGACAAGCAGAAGTCGCGGCGATCAAGGCTGTGATTTCAGGTCTGCCGGGTAGGATCAACGTAGGCATGTTGGAATTCGTCACCGGCGGGCCCGCAACGGACAATGGTGGCTACATCCGCCAGGCAATCGTTCCCATGGGTGCAGACTCCGGCATCACTGCACAGGCGAACCGGGCTAAATTCAGCGGCACGCTAGATCTGATTTTCGCAGGCGTAACCACCCCGACAGAAAAAACCAATTCCGGCCAACCTTATGGCAACCTGATGCTGGACGCCTACAACTACTATGGTGGCTACACTCCGAACGCCAAGAGCGCCGACGTCGTGGCAGCTTTGGCTGATACGGGTGGGTATTCGACTACATACTCGAGGTTCAAGTCGCCGTTGTCGGCGGCGCAAACCTGCAATTACAACTATATTATTTTTTTAGGGAATCCCCCTTCGCGCGGACCAGTTGCCGACGATGCCGCCAACCTTACATCGTTGAGCAGTGCCGGTGGCAGCACCAGTCAGCTCGCCCTGAAACAGTACACGTCCACAACCGTGCCTGTCACGACCGATCTTGGCTACAGCGCGGCATGCTACACCGCCCAGCCGACCGGTACACCTACCGAATTCCCCGATGTGTGTCCCTCAAGCGGGACGACCTATGACAGTTGTAGTTACGGCAGCAAGACCACCCCAACGCTCGATACGTGTAGCGCCGGCACTGCGCGTTATTCAATCGTTGCAAAGACACCTGTGAATCCGGTGACTTCAGTCCCGGTGGTGACTTCGGACGTGCAAAATGGTGTGTCCCAGTGCTACAACAAGACCAGCGACTGGACCGTCAGCGATACCGGCGGCCTTCCGGCGCTGGTTAATTCCGCATCGACCGTCGGCCTCGTCACGACAACGGTCACTTACGGTACGCCAGGCTACGCATTGGGCGCGAAAATCACGCCAAACTCGTGCCCGGGCGGCAGAGATACCTACAAAGTGATCCAGACGGCTACAAAGACGACTACAGTCATTACCGCTATGTCGTATGCATCGACCACTCTTGGCAATTCCGAGGCCTGCTACCTTACGCTGCCAACCGGTGCGCCCACCGAATACACCTGCCCGAGCGGTGCCTCCTGCTCCTACAGCGCTCCGACGACTACTGCAGGTGTCTGCGCAACGGGTAAGAATCGCTACTCCGTCAGTGGTTCATCGAACTCGATCGTGACGTCACCGACCAATGCAATCCCAGTGACTGATACCGCCACTTACAATGCTGATGAATGGGCGCGATTCATGAATCTGGTTGGTGTTCCCGTAGCGGGCAGTACCACTCGCGCCACGGTACAGACCTACGCTATCGACGTATATGGTCTCAAGCCCGATGCCACGCAAACCAGCCTGTTGAAAAACATGGCTGCTTACGGCGGCGGCGGTTATTTTGCCGCGACGAATGCGCCTGCGATCAAGAATGCATTGCAAACGATTTTTGGAGAAATCCAGGCGACCAACTCGACTTTTGCATCGGCGGCACTTCCGATCTCGGCGACGCAACGTTCGCAGAACGACAACCAGGTCTTCCTCGGCATGTTTCGTCCAGACGCCAAGTCGTTTCCGCGCTGGGTAGGCAATCTCAAACAATACAAGCTCGGTACGATCGACGGCGGTACCGACCTGGTTGATGCAATAAAAGGGCGCGTGATCAGTACGAGCAGTGGCTTCGTTACGCCTTGCGCACAGAGCTTCTGGACCACCGACTCCGGTAATTACTGGGCAAATATTAGCGGTACCACGGTCGGGCCAAGAATTTTCAGGACTTTCGCGACTGCAAGCGGCAGTGCCTGGACGACGCAGGGCGATTTCACCGGTCTCGCCAAGGGAGGCTGCAGTGACGCGACGGCATATTCTGATCTGCCCGATGGGCCTGTCGTGGAAAAAGGTGGCGTTGCCGAAGTACTGCGCAAATCTACTGCTACGCGTAATGTCTTGACGCTGTCGTCTGACGGCAAGACGCTGGTCGATTTCAGTACATCGAGTGCCACCGCATCGACCACAACTGGCGTCAACACGAATATCGTCAATTTCATCCGCGGGCAGGATGTGACTGGCGAAATAGATGCGACCGCCTCGACTGCAAACCGTCCTTCGATCCACGGTGCGGTGATCCATTCACGACCGCTTCCAGTCGATTTCGGTAGTAGCAATGGCGTTAGGGTATTTTACGGAAGCAACGACGGCACCTTCCGCGGAATCAACGCCACGAGCGGTGCCGAAGATTGGGCATTCGTTGCACCAGAATCGCTACCGTACCTGCAGCGTTTGCTGGACAATTCACCGCGGGTACAGTCGCCTTATCCGACTCCTCCCGGACAAACTGCAACGCCGGGCAGCGCACCGGATTTTTATTTCGATGGCTCGAGTGGTCTGTACCAGGCTTCCGGCAAGGTTTGGATCTACCCGACCATGCGCCGCGGTGGCCGCATGATCTATGCGCTCGACGTATCGACGCCTACAGCGCCTAAATTCCTGTGGAAAGCTGGGTGTAGCAGTTTAATCAATGACACCAACTGCACCACCGATATGAGCGGTATCGGCCAAACCTGGTCCACCCCGAACGTTGCGCTCCTGAGTGGCTACTCGACTTCGACACCGCTGGTGATCGTGGGCGGAGGATACGATGCCTGTGAAGATGCAGATAGCGCGCCATCCGCCGGAGGATTCTGCAATAGCCCGAAGGGAGCCCGGATCTACATTCTGAATGGCGAGACTGGCAGCGTGGTGAGGTCTTTCCCAACCGACCGCAGCGTGGCGGGAGATGTCTCCCTGATCGACATCGATCAGAATGGTACGGTTGATGCAGCATATGCAGCGGATACCGGCGGCAATCTTTACCGAATCAGTTTCACCGACACCTCGTTTAAAGCGCTGTCTTCGGATAAATGGACCATCACGAAAGTTGCTCATACCAGCGGCGGCAATCGGAAGTTCCTGTTTGCACCAGCGGTACTGCCATACAAAAACAATGTATATGTCGCAATCGCTTCCGGAGACCGCGAGCACCCGACGGCCTTCAGCTACCCGTACACGACGCCGGTGACTAACCGGGCCTATGTCTATCTCGACAATCCGGCGAAGTCCGACAACAACGATCTCGATGCCATGCTTGACCGCACTTCAGTCAACAGCTGTGGCGCATCCTCAATTTTGCCGGGAGATGGAAACAAAGGCTACTTCATCAACCTGACCGATAACGGAATCGGGGAGCAGGCCGTAACGTCGGCGATCGTCTCCGGCGGGGTATTCATCTTCAGCACCAACCGGCCGGTGGTCAATCCAGCCTCTTGTAGTACTTCGCTTGGCGAAGCCCGTGGCTACTTGCTTAATCTACTCAACGGCTCGGGTGCAATCGGCGCTGCAAACAATGCGAATTGTGGCGGCTCGCGGTCTTCCATTTTTGTCGGCGGCGGCCTTCCACCGTCGCCCGTGGCAGGCGTGGTGACGATTGACGGCGTTACGCAAAACATTATCATCGGCGCTCCAAAAAAGGATGGTTCGACGAGCACGCCAATCGGTGGCCAGCGGTTCGATCCATCAATCAGCGGAAAGCGCACGCCAATCTACTGGCGCACGACGACGGATACCCGTTGATCGCCTGAGCGGAACTCTCGCAAATCAAAAAGAACCAGCCGACGAAAGTCTCCAGGTTCTTTTTTCATTTAGCGGAAAACGCGAGCGGAAGGAACAGGGCAGTGGGATTGTGACGAGGGCGGTCGGCGCTGGGAGGGATTCGGCGGGGACGATGTATTACCAAGGGGGCGCAGCCCCGATCACCGGGACCGCGCGCCGTTACAGCAGATTCACTTCTCGACTTCTTCCGATTCCTGTTCCTTGTCCAGTTCCAGGCTCATGCCGCCACGGCTGCCACCCGGCTGCCCGCGCTTGCCACGCAACTTGATGTTCAGGCGCAGCTCGTTGGCCGAGTCCGAATTGCGCAGCGCTTCCTCGTAGCTGATATGGCCGTTGTCGTACAGGTCGAACAGCGCCTGGTCGAAGGTGCACATGCCGAGTTCGCGCGACTTGGCCATGATTTCCTTGATCGACTGAAAACTGCCCTTGAAGATCATCTCGGAAATCGTCGGCGTGTTGAGCAGGATTTCGATCGCGGCCTTGCGGCCCACGCCGTCCTCGGTCTTGACCAGACGCTGCGAGACGATCGCCCGC
>JACMQD010000396.1 GCA_014377155.1 Herminiimonas sp. | reverse complement strand
CGCTCGTGGGGCGCCGATTGCGTGCTGTTGATCGTGGCGGCGCTCGACCATGGGCTGATGGCCGAACTCGAAGCCTGTGCGCACGAACTTGGCATGGGGGTATTGGTAGAGGTACACGATGGCGAAGAATTGCAGGCGGCTTTGCGCCTGAAGACGGCCATGATCGGCATTAACAACCGCAACCTGCGCACCTTCGAGACATCACTGCAAACAACGATCGACCTGTTACCGCGCATTTCGCCGGACAAGCTGGTGATCACCGAGTCGGGCATTATGAATACCGACGACGTCAAGCGCATGCGCGATGCGGATGTCAATGCATTCCTGGTCGGTGAAGCATTCATGCGCGCGCCGGAGCCGGGCGTGGAACTGGGACGATTTTTCGCACAGTGATGCATTCACGCGCACACGTCGCGCCCTGAAAGTGGACGCGGCGCAAGCAACCCGGCTGCGTCGATTTTTACCGCAGCCAGGCCTTGCGCATGCGCAAGGCCGGTACTGGCCGGGCAGTGGCCGCCATGACTAATTGCGGCGTATCGTCGGCGTCCAGCGCTACCGAAAATTTCATTAGCTCGTCGCGCCGGAAAACATGCACCTCGGGCACATCGCCGACCCGATATCGGCCCATGACCGCCGGCAGGTTCGTCGCATTCACTCGCACCCCGTCGACTGCCACAATCAGATCGCCTGCCGACAGCCCGGCACGATGCGCAGGACCGCCTTCGTACACATTGTTCAGCTTGCAGTCATTGCCCTCGCGCCCGGTGCGTACACCAAGTGTCGGCTTGGGCTGGGGCCGGGCCTTGGCATCATCGAGCGTGATGCCAAACGGCGCCAGCAGTTTCGCCAGCGGCAGATCATCAGTACCACGCACGAACCGGTCGAGCACGCGCTTGAGTTTGGGTCCGCTGATTTCATCGAACAGCGCATCGACCTCGGCTTCGGTCACACCCTGTCCACCGCCACTGTGCTGGTAGAAATCGCGGCCGTAACGGTTCCACAATGCGCGCATCACGTCGTCCAGTGACTTCTTGCCCTTGGTCTCGGCGCGGATGGACAGGTCCAGCGCCAAGCCGATCAGCGAGCCTTTGGTGTAATAGCTGACGATCGCATTCGGCGAATTTTCATCCTGGCGATAATACTTGGTCCATGCATCGAAGCTCGATTCCGCCACGCTCTGCTTGCTACGACCGGTACCGCGCAACACCCCGTTGACGGTTTTTTCAACCAGTTTGCAATAGGCCGCCACGTCGATCAGTCCAGTACGCACCAAAAACAGGTCGTCGTAGTAACTGGTAAAACCTTCGAACAGCCACAGCAGCGGTGTATAACTTTCGCTGCGCAAGTCGTACGGCGCAAACACCGCCGGCTTGATGCGCTTGACATTCCACGTATGGAAATACTCATGGCTGCACAAACCGAGATAGGTGCGATAGCCGTCCGTCAGTTCAGGGTTGCCGGTAACAGGCAGGTCGGCGCGCGCGCAGATCAGCGCAGTCGAGGCCCGATGTTCGAGTCCGCCGTAACCGTCGCCAACAGCCAGCGTCATGAACACATAACGGTCCATCGGTGCGCGTTTGGTTTTTGGCTCGAAGAATGCAATCTGCGCTTCGCAGATTTTTTTCAAGTCCGCGCTCAAGCGACGCAAGTCGAGATTGGGCACCCGCCCGCTGATGACGACATCGTGCGGTACGCCATGCGCCTTGAAGGTGGCCAGTTCGAAGGTACCCAGCTCGACCGGATGATCGATCAGCTCGTCGTAATTGGCGGCGACATACGTGCCGAAGCCATAGCGCCGGGCTTTCAGTTCCGGCAGCGCGGTTGCTACGCGCCACGCCTTGCAGGCCGTATTGTCGGGTTTTTTGATGTCGACCACGTGCGCTGCATTTTCCTGACCGACGACGCTTAAGAACACGCTGGCGCCATTAAAAAAGCCGTGGGTCTGGTCGAGGTGGGCAGCGCGCACCGACAGATCCCACGCATACACTTCGTAATACAGGGTCAACGAGCCGTCGCAGGGAGCGGCCTGCCAGGTGTGCTTGTCGAGCTTGGTCAGCTTGACCGTGCGCTCGCCGGCGCGGGCGGTGATGCGTACGATGTTGCGTGCGAATTCGCGAATCATGTAACTGCCCGGGATCCAGGCCGGCAGCGCAAAAACCTGTCCTTCGACATCCGGCGCCGCCACCGTGAGAGTGACCGCAAAAAGATGGGCGCCCAGGTCGTGCGGCACGATCGTGTAGTGCAGTGCGTTTTTCATTTCATCCTCCAGCCGTCGCGCGCAGTTGCGTTGACGCCGGCAGCCCCGCTACCGCGCGTCAGAAGCGAACGCAACCGATTTGCAAAGTGCATAGTGTAACGGTATTGACCAACGGGAAGCGACGAGCCCATCAGGTCATCGCATCGCGCGAAGATCGGACTCGGTATCGATGTCGTAACGAATGCCAGGATCGTCGACCTGCACCTCGGTCACTGGAAAGCTTTTTAAAAGCGCGCGCGCGCCTTCGTCACCGCCCAGGGCCAGCAGACGCGCAAGATGCACGCGGCTAAATGCAACCGGGTTACCGCGCTTGCCCCGATACACCGGCACGGCAATGTCGGCGCCATTGTCGATCGCATCGATCAGCGACGCGATCGTGGACGGTGTTACAGATGGCATGTCGGCGAGCGCTATTAACCAGCCGGACGATTCGCGGGCGCACCGCAAGCCGTGTACTAGGGACGCAGCCATGCCCTGTTCCGCATCGATGCATACAGTGACTTCGCAGCCGGCCTGTTGGAGTTGCGCTGCCAATGCATCGGCACCGGGTCGCACTACTGCCACGACCGACGGCAGCATGACCAGCAAGCTGCTGGCGGCGGCCACGGCGACGGCATGCCCGTCGGGCAGTGTTTGCAGCAGTTTGTTGCGTTCGCCGGAAGGATCGAAACGTGCGCCCCGCCCTGCGGCAAGCAGGATACCGGTGACGCGGCGTTCGGCAAGTACTGGCGTCGGGGCCAAGTGGCTTGTCCTTGGTCAGGCCAGGGTTTTCGAGACGTCCTTGATGGCGGCCCGGATGCGCTGATAGGTACCGCAGCGACAGATGTTGCCACTCATCGCCGCATCGATATCGGCATCGGTCGGTGCCTTGTTCGATCGCAACAAGGCAGTCGCGCTCATGACCTGGCCGCTCTGGCAATAACCGCATTGCGGCACGTCATGGCGTACCCACGCATCCTGCACCGCCTTGCCGAGCTTGTCGTCCTGCATGGCTTCGATGGTCGTGATTTTTTGCCCGGCCGCCGACGAAATCGGTGTGACACAAGAGCGTACCGGCGCACCGTTGACATGCACGGTGCAAGCGCCGCACAACGCCGCGCCGCAACCGAACTTGGTGCCGGTCATGTTGAGGTTGTCACGCAATGCCCACAGGATCGGCGTCGATGGATCGGCATCGACTTGCCGGTCGGTGCCATTGATATTGAGTGTCACCATGCACTGCTCCTTTGGGTTCCGCTTGATTTCGTATCAGCAATATAGCCGATCTATCGCGCAATAGGGGTGCCCCGCTGCCAGAATCATCCCAAACCCCTAATCATCCGTGGTGACAGCACAAAAGAACGGCATGTCGCGAAGACATGCCGTTCAAAAACAGACAACCTATTTGAGCGAAGCGAATTTTTCTTCGAGTGACTTTTCATCGACAGCGCCCGGAATGCGCGTGCCATCGGCAAAGAAGATCGTCGGCGTGCCGGTAATTTTCAGCTTCTTGCCGAATGCCATGACCTTCTCATTCGGCGTCACGCATGTCGCCGATGCTGGTGCAGCGGCTTTGCCATTGAGCATCCAGTCGTCCCAAGCCTTGATCCGGTCCGTGCTGCACCAGATGTTCTTCGATTTGATCACCGAGTCTTCGGACAGGATGTTGTACATGAAGGTATAGACCGTGACATTCTCGACGTCTTGCAAGGTCTGGCGGAATTTCTTGCAATAGCCGCAGTTCGGGTCTTCAAATACCGCGATCACGCGCTTGCCATCGCCCTTGACGGTTTTCATTGCCAGATCGAGAGGCAGATCCGAGAACTTGATCTTGCTGATTTCCTCGATGCGTGACTTCGTATAATCCTTGTACGTCTTGGTATCGATCACATGGCCGACGAACAGGTACTGCGCCTTTTCATCGGTGTAGATAATGTCACCACCGGTGCGCACTTCGTACAGATTGGAATACGGCGTCTTGACGACCGACTCCACCTTGGCATTATTGCCCAGACGCGGCTCGATCAGCTTCTTGACAGCGGCTTCTTGTGCGGTTTCGGCAAAGGACGACGCTGCGGCACACGCCAGCAGAATCGATATGGCGACCTTAGTATGTTTCATTGTTATCCTGGAAAATGTTTTCAGAAGACGTTACGAACGCTTGCCCAGTGCATGGGCCATCAATTGCCTCTTTATGACAGGCAACTTATCAAGCAGGTTCAATCCGATGTTGCGCGCCACGCGCAGCGGCTCGAAATCCGCCGCAAAAAGCCGCTCCAGCCCGTCTGTTGCAACCTGCATCAACAAGATATCTTCTTTGCGTGACCGGGCATAGCGCCGTAGCACCTTCGCATCGCCACAATCCTGATGGGCGCTGCGCTGCGTAACGGTCGCCAGCAGGCCTGCCACATCGGCAAACCCGAGATTCATGCCGTGCCCGGCCAGCGGATGAATGACATGGGCCGCGTCGCCGACCAGCGCGACACGCGGTGCCGTGATCGCCTGCGCACGGATCAGCGACAGCGGAAACGACTTGATGTCGCCGGTCGGCGCCTGTAGCTGGCCCAAGCTTTCAAGCGCCAGTACCGACACGCGTTGCGCCAGCTGCGCCGGCGACTCATTGATCAGGATATCGGCCAATGCATGCGGCGCCGACCATACCATCGACACGTTATTGCCCGGCAGCGGCAGCAGTGCCAAGATGCCCTGCGCCGAGGTGAACCACTGAAACGCCACGCCGTGATGCGGTTTTTCACAGGAAAAATTGGCCACGATCGCGTTCTGCGCGTACGGACGGTAACTGATATCGATGCCGCATTGGCTACGTACCCAGGACTGCCCGCCATCGGCACCGACCAGCAGCGACGCGGTGATCGACTCGCCCGATGCGAGGGTAATGGCCACCGATTTTTCCGAGACCTGCATTGCCGCCGCCACGCCGCCGACCACGCGCACGTTGGAGGCGAACTTCAGTGCCGCGTCCAGCGCCTGGTTCAGATTACGGTCTTCGACGATCCACGCCAACGCACCCACGCGCGCGCCAAAGGCATCGAACGCCAGCTTACCGGGATTGTCGGTTCCGTCGCCATGGACCTCCATCGCATCGATTGGTGTCACGCGGGATGCATCGAGTGCGTCCCACACTTTCATCGAGGATAGCAGTGCACGGGCGTCGTGGTTGAGCGCATAGACGCGCACGTCCCAGGCCTCTGGCGACATCACGCCTGATGGCTTGATCCCCTCCGGACACAGCAGCGTAACGGATAACCCGGCTTGCGCCAGCCCCAGCGCAGCGGTCTTGCCGATCGCGCCGTTGCCGATGATGCAGACATCGCTTTGCAGTTGCATTGACTGGGGTGCCTCGGATGAAGTTGAATGGGATTGACTGTCGAGGCATTATAGCGGCTGCCAGGAAATGTGATTGCCGCGCGGGCCTTGCATATTCTGAT
>JACMQD010000395.1 GCA_014377155.1 Herminiimonas sp. | reverse complement strand
GACGACGACCCCTTATCGGGCCACGTCTTTGTCTTCCGCGGCCGGCGTGGCAACGTGGTCAAAGTATTGTGGGCCACTACCGACGGCGTATGTTTGCTTGCGAAGCGACTTGAGCGTGGTCACTTTGTGTGGCCGCAAGCCTGTTGGCGCCGACTTAAAATTGACCCAGTAGGGGTGCGGCGAAATACTTGGTCAGTTTTCGGTCGGCACCAACAGTCACAACGGTTGTGCGTGATCAAAGGCGAAACGGTGTCACTGGCGTGTCGTTAAGCGTTGTTCGCATAGATCGACAAAATTCTACAGCTTCGATCAAAAACGCCTCAGCAGCAGCAAATGGGGGTCACCGCATAGTTCCATGTAACGTAACATTTAAAATTCATATTCAACTTGCGATCGGAATGTCGTGCTGTGCGTTGCATCGGACACGTCCCTTAGTACCGCAGCATTATATTTGATGGCTTGCCGTCCACCGAGTGCGATCTTGCCAAAGACGGCGGGCCCGAGCAAATGCGACTGTTCCGATCGCGGTGCTATGCGATTCCAGTAACCGAGTTCACCAAAGCCTTGCAAGCCAAATTCAAATTCGGGCATCAGGCGATATTTTGCCTGCCACTGATAACCGAGTTTCATGATGTTCGATTCAGCTGCTCTATAGTTCCGCTGAAACAAGATATTAACATTGAGCTGCGTCTTGTCGAATTCGGTTTGAAACAACGGGCCGAATTTCACCTCATAGCCTTCACTACGGTCTTGCGGCCGCTCGATTTCGGTGATAAATCCGACATCAATCGGATATCGGCCTGGCTCTGTCAGCTGAAACTTGTTTTCCCATTCGAAAGCATCGAATGCGGTATTACTGCTTCCTCGCTTGTATTTGACATAGAGTTCGGTAAACCAGTACTCGGTTGCACCATAGCCAAAACCGAGTGACGCGGCGCTTGTACGATCCGCCTGCTTTGGTTTGACGGTACCGATTTTGAAATCAATTTCTTTCTCATCGTAAGTAACATTCGGTGTATACACATAAGCTGCTGGCCCGGCTGAGGCATGAGGACTGCTGAAAGCTGCCGCGAGTGCGACGCTTAATACGCCGACAAATTTGTTCGTTGATTTCATGCTCTTTGTATAGTAATGGGAAAGTGTAACCGTCGATACGCGATTGCCGATTTTGCTGAATTGCAAGCAATGGCGACCGCATTGAGGATCAATCGTGATCTACTCCGCGAGGACGATGCCTTTAGCTGTGGCCTCATTAAATTCCCCTACGAACGCGTATCTACCAGGCTTAAGTGGGCCAATAAAAATGGTCGCTTTTGTACTTCCGGCGATGATTTTTTCCCGATTCAATGCGTGGCTTTCAAATTCTTCCGGCGTAGTGTCCTGATTGTGGATAACCAGTTTAATCTTTTGTCCGGAAGGTACTTTAAGTTCGCTTGGGACAAAGCGATGATCTTTGATAATCAATGTCACTTCGGCATCAGCAGCCTGCGCAGCAAACGGCAGAAATGCCAACCAGACGATTAGAGCGTGTATTTTCATGATGGGCTTTTGGTTGCGTTAATATTAATCAGAATGATAATCATTATCACTTGTGAGGTCAAGCGATAGCGACTTATTCTGTTAAATGTGAAGCGAAAGCGGAACACCACAAGTTTCTAATCTACATAAGTTTGTGAAACACATTTTTCATCGCGGCGGCCATCAGCTTGCTACTCAGTGGAGCGGAGAGATCCGAATAACCCCTCTTTCTCATCTGAAGGCCCGGCAGCGAAGTACAGCGCGCTGCTGTCGCCCAGACTTTCACCATTTCCAAACAGCAGCGCCCACAGACCCGGGATTTTGAGGATGTCTCCGCTTTCTGTTTTCATGAAATCGATGAATTTTCCGGTACTGTCGTTAAAGGCTGCGATGGTGCCATTCCCGCCAAAATTTCCAGCCAGAACGGCATTTGACAGCTTGCCAAAATTCGATGGCGCAACAGCGATGCCCCACGGGGCGTTCAACCGGCGATCGTCTTCAAAAATTCGGATGAGATTCCCGTTTAAGTCGTACTAAACCAACTTTCCCTTATTTGGTTGAAACTGCGCCGCCTTCTCCGCAGTGGCGTCTAATGCATCTTCTTCTGCGATGAAAAATTTACCAGGCTCGGTTTCGTCAACACGCGAGATACAGTAGGTGACAAATACCCGCGTTCCGATTGCCTGAATATGGGGTTGTAAGCCGGAACCCCAGAAAATTCCGTCGAACAGCTTCAGGACCGATTTGACGCCTCCGGCGCAATGGACCAGCGAACCGACTTAAGGATTTCGCTAAGGGTATGTCGAGGCTGGAATCCAGCGGTACAGGGTAGGAACGGATACGCCGAGGTTCTTGGCCACGTCCTTGGGCGGGATGCCGCTGGCCAGCAGCTTCTTTGCTGACTCGATCTTGCTATCTGTCATCTTGGGCTTGCGACCGCCCTTGCGACCGAGCTGACGGGCCACTTCTAGCCCGGCACGGGTGCGCTCGACAGTTAGCTCGCGCTCCATTTCAGCGAGGCTGGCCATGACGTGGAAGAAGAACCGGCCCGACGGTGTGCCGGTGTCGATGGAATCGGTGAGGCTTTTGAACTGGACACCCTGTTTTCTCAGATCGCCAACCAGATCGACTAATTGCTTGACGCTACGGCCCAGGCGATCCAGTTTCCAGACGACCAACGTATCACCGTCGCGCAGCATTTCCAGAGCCTTGGCCAAGCCGGGGCGGTCTGCCCTCGTGCCGCTCACTTTGTCTTCAAATACCTTCGGGCAGCCAGCCTTGATCAAGGCTTCGCGTTGCAATTCAAGGTTCTGATCCTGCGTCGAGACACGCGCATAGCCGATCAGCATGGTTTGTCTCTTACGCGGGCGATACGCTCCCGCATTGCCTTCATCACTTCCTCATGGCTATATGACTTCGAATTGGGATCATCGGCTTCTCGAATGGCCTCCTCAACATCGCGCGTCATGCGCTCATAGTCTTCCGGCCACAGCGCCTTCTCCATGCCCAGCGAGGCCTGACCAAGCAAATGCAGCAGGCCAAACAGGCGCATGTCATTGGTGGCGACGATGTGTTCACGAATCTGCGCCTGGATGGCCTCGGAGGCTCGATGCGCCGCCGATGTTGCCGTGCCATCGTAGTCAGGCGGCAGCGTCGCGTCCCCAGCGATACGCGCCCAGGCGCTGGCCAGCGCCTCTATGCTTGATGTACTTATTTGGCCATCCACGCCGTGGCTCTGGCTCATAGAAACGCTCTCGCCAAAAGGACGGCGCAAGCAATCCAAACGACAATAACGACGCCAGCCGCGACGCGGCTTACTGGGCGTTCGGCGGCTTTGGAAGCGGCCTCGCGGTGTTCTGCCATTAACTCGGGCGGGATGAGCCGTACGACCAGCATGATACCGAGCGGCACGATGATGAGGTCATCGAGGTAGCCGATTATCGGGATAAAGTCGGGGATCAGGTCGATGGGCGAAATGGCATAGGCAGCCACAGCCAGTGCCAACACCTTGGCATACCAAGGGGTGCGCGGATTGCGGCCCGCCAGCCACACCGCATGCACATCACGCTTGATGTTGCGCGCCCACTGTTTTGCGGTGTCGATCAGACCGCTTGTCATAACTGATCCCGTGCCACGATGACCACCAACCATCCAATCATGGCTCCATGCCTTTGTTATTACGGCTTTCATCGTCAGCATCGCGCACGTCAGGCAGTTGCTTCAACAGCTCAGGCAGCGCAGCCTGCACCGTCTCCCACACCACATCGAGGTTGATGTCGAAGTAGCCGTGGGCGATGCGATTGCGCATCCCACGCATGCTGCGCCACGGCACTTCAGGGTGCGCCTGGATGAAATCGGCGTAACCGTCCATCACTTTAGTCGCTGCTTCGCCGATGATGATCAGGCTCATGATGACGGCCTGCTGGGTACGCTTGTCCACGAGGAAATCGGCTTTGCCCAAGCCGTCAACGAAGCCGCACGCATCCGTTGCGGCCTGCTGCATATGGTCGAGGTAATCAGGAAGGCGGTTCTCGCTCATACCGGCTGCGCCTCCGCGAGCACCTGGGCACGGAATTTCGGGGACAAGTCGCCAGGGGTCAACAGATCAACGTGAATGCCCAGCAGTGCCTCCAGTTCGACTTGGAGGCCGCCCAGGTCAAACAGCGTTGCGCCGGGCAGCGCGTCAACGAGCAGATCAAGATCGCTACCGTCCCGGTCGGTGCCATGTAGCACCGAGCCGAAGATGCGCAGGTTCGCCGTGCGAAAACGGCCAGCCGCTTCACGAACGGCATTTCGCTTGAGGTCAAGTACAACTGACGGTCGCATGGGCATCCTTTTTTATCGAAACTCATTAAAATAGTAGGCGATTGAGAATAACATTTCAAGAACTATTTTTGAGAACGATAACCTCTTGATCTACGCCTGAAATCCGCGCTCTGCCGTTTCCTCTCAAAATCCTACGTTTGTGAGCATTACGCTTTACCACCACTCCCGCCACCATTTCCAAAAAAAGAAAAACATGCCGGTAAATTTTCTGACGCTTGCTCAACGAGAGCGCTACGGCCGTTACCCAAACGTGCTTTCAACCATCGAGCTGGCGCACTATTTTTATCTGAACGATGACGATCTGGAATGGATCGCCGGCAAGCGTCTAGATTTCACCCGGTTTGGTTATGCCCTGCAACTGACCACCGTGCGATTTCTCGGCACGTGCCTTGAGGATCCGACTGCCGTACCGCAGATTGTTGTTCAAGCGCTCGCATCGCAGATAAACGTAGCGGATTTAGCGTGCGTGTCGGCATACCTGAGCAGCGAGCAACGTTGGCGACACACTGCGGAAATCCGCACCCGATACGGCTATCGCGAGTTTGTAGACAAGGGCGTGCGCTTTCGGCTCGGGCGATGGCTGCGCGCCATGTGTTGGACCGGCACTGACCGACCCAGCGTACTGTTCGATCACGCCAGCGCCTGGTTGATCGGGCACAAGGTGCTGCTGCCTGGCGTCACCATCCTGAAGCGCTTCATTGCCGAAATACGCTCGCGCATGGAAACACGTTTATGGACGCTGCTTGGGCAAAGCATCAACGCCGAACAGCGGGCCCGGCTGGAAAATTTGCTGGCCGTTGCTGATGACGGTGGCCGTCAATCCTGGTTCGACAAGTTGCGCAAAGGTCCAGTGAAAATCAGCGCGCCAGCGCTGGTGAACGCGCTCGAACGCATCGAAACCGTACGCGCACTCGGCACCACCTTGCCGGCAGTATCCAATATTCCGCAGAGCCGCCTGGCTTCATTGGCGCGATTTGCCGGTACCGCAAAAGTCACTGCCATCAATCGCTTGCCCGCTGGCAGGCGCATGGCAACGCTGGTGGCATTCGTGCATTGCCTCGAAGCCACCGCGCAAGACGATGCGCTCGATGTCCTCGACATGCTATTGCGCGACCTGTTTGCGAAGGCCGGACAAGGCGATCGAAAAGCCAGGCTGCGCTCGTTGCGCGACCTCGACAAGGCCGCCCTTATACTCGCCAAGGCGTGTCGTGTTTTGCTCGACCCGGCTTTGCCGGATGATGCGCTTGCGCACAGGTTGATGCGGCCGTTGGCCGCATCAACCTGTGCGCAAGCGCTCGACGATGTCAATGCGCTGACCTGGCCACCCAACGACGTTTTTTACGCGGAACTACAGAAAAGGCAAACGACAGTCAGCCGGTTTTGCCGAAGCTCCTGCGTATCATCCAGTTCGACAGCAATCCTGCCGGCGAAGCGCTGCTGGAGGCGTTTAAATGGCTACGGCATCGTCCCGATCACGACCCGCCGGCAGATATCATCAACAAAGCTTGGCAGCGCCATGTCAAACAGGAGGACGGCAGTTCCGATCCAGCGGCTTTTGCCTTCTGTACGCTGGATCAATTGCAAATAGCGTTACGGCGGCGAGACGTATTCGTCGCGCCGAGCTGGCGCTACAGCGATCCCCGCGCCGGCTTGTTAAACGTGCCGGAGTGGGGCACGGCACGCCCGATGGTGTGCCGCTCCCTCGCGCTCACATCCGACCCAGCGCCAACGCTCGCGGCGCTGGCGCTCGAACTGGATCAGACATATCGTGCTGTTGCGGCACGCTTGCCGGAGAACCCGGCAGTGCGTTTTGACACGGTGGCCGGCAAGGAAGAACTCATCCTGAGCACGCTCGACAAGCTCGACAAACCTGCCTCGCTGAAAGCATTGCGCAAAACGGTGAAAGAGCGCATGCCGCTGGTAGACCTGCCGGAAATCATGCTTGAAATCGCGGCCCGCACTGGATTTACCAGTGCATTTACGCATGTAGCCGAAAGCAAGGCGCGCGCATCAGATCTGACAACCAGCCTGTGCGCGGTATTGCTTGCCCAGGCTTGCAATACCGGCTTCGAACCATTCACCAGTCAGGAAGTCGCGTTGTTACGCCGCGATCGACTGACGTGGGTTGAGCAGAACTACATGCGCGATGAAACGCTGGTTGATGCTAACGTAAGGCTGGTCTCCGCCCAGAATAAGATTGCGCTGGCGCGTGTGTGGGGCGGCGGCGATGTGGCATCGGCCGACGGCATGCGCTTCGTTGTGCCGGTGCGCACCGTGCATGCCGCCCCCAAATCCAAAGTATTTCGCGATGGGGCGCGGCGTCACCTGGTACAACTTGATATCCGATCAACGTACTGGATTAAATGCAATCACGGTGCCGGGTACATTGCGGGACAGTTTGATTCTGCTGGCTGTCGTCCTGGAGCAGCAAACCGAATTGCAGCCGACGCATATCAAGACCGACACAGGAGCCTACAGCGACGTGGTGTTCGGTCTCTTTCGTTTGTTGGGCTATCGCTTCTGTCCGCGCCTGGCCGATGTCGGCGGCACGCGCTTCTGGCGCATCGACAGCGAAGCGGATTACGGGCAGCTCAGTGCCATCGCCAGCCATCAAGCGAAACTGTCAATCATCGAACCGCATTGGGATGACGTGTTGCGCCTGATCGGCTCGCTCAAGCTTGGACGTGTGCCGGCGACCGGCATTATGCGCACCTTGCAGGTCGGGGATCGCGCAACGCCGCTGGCTTTGGCAATAGCGGAAATCGGCCGGATCGACAAGACCATCCACACACTAAATTTTATCGACGATGAAAGCCGGCGCCGCAGCACGCTGGTGCGATTGAATCTCGGCGAAGGCAGGCATGCGCTGGCACGCGATATATTTCACGGCAAGCGAGGTGAACTGTATCAACGGTACCGGGAAGGTCAGGAAGATCAGCTAAGCGCGCTGGGGATGGTGGTGAAAGTTGTCGTGTTGTGGAACAAGATTTACATGGATGCGGTGCTGGCGCAGCTCCGGAAAGAGGAATATCCCGTTCTCGATGAGGATGTCGCCCGGCTTTCGCCGTTCGGTCACGAGCATATCAACATGCTGGGGCGCTACTCGTTTGCGGTCCATGATTCCGTCGCTCGCGGTGAACTGCGGCCGCTTCGTGGCCCGTCCGAAAATCCTTAAATCGGTTCGCTGTTCCATTGCTCCCCAGGCCCCAATTTGGATAACGAGGAAAACTATACGGAAAAACGGTAAAAATCATCAAAATTTGATCTGCATTGCCTATTTTTTAGGCGAACTAAAAAATAGGCGTTACTTCAGTGCAGCAAGGCCGACAGGCTGCTCGCCGATTATACGATTATCGATAACATGACTAGCATTAATTGTTGACCTCACCCCCATCTCCCGATAACTCAGCGCTTCCCTTGAGAGAACGGCGTGAGTAGTTCGATTTTTTGTTTCAGCAATAACGTCATATCGGCGACGCGGTTAAGGTTGCTCTCCCTTATTTGACAGAGGTCGATCAGCTTTTCGCTATTCAGTCCCGCCCACTTTAATATCGCAGCGGATGTCTCGGACGTATCCATAAAGCCGTGCAAATACGTGCCTAGAATTTGATCGTCGCTAGATATCGCACCTTCTGCCTGACCGGCAATATCGAACGCTGGATTAGCAAGCGCGCCACCCGTTGAAATACCCATATGAATCTCATAGCCACTCACAGGCGCATCCGCGAAGAAACATCTTCCGTTCACCACTTCAATGCGTTTATCGTTCCGCAATTCCGTCTCGATATCTAAAAAACCCAAACCGTCATCTCGCCCGGGCTTTCCTTCTACACCATGCGGATCTGCGATTGTTTTTCCCAGCATTTGAAAACCACCGCAAATACCAATCACCTTGCCGCCGTAACGCAGATGCCGCGTAAGCGCATCCGGCCAGCCTTCTGCAATCAGCCACGCAAGATCAGCGCGCGTATTTTTGCTACCAGGCAGGATGATCAGATCTGCCGGAGGAATCGCTTGTCCTGCCCGAATGAATTGCAAGTCAACGTCAGGATGAGCGCGCAGCGCGTCAAAGTCGGTATGGTTGCTAATGCGAGGCAATCTTGGTACCAACACGCGGAATCTACCCGCTTCGACCTGAGCGGTCTGGATGCCATCTTCAGCATCGAGGAATAATTTGTCCAAATACGGCAGCACTGCTAGCACCGGCTTGCCCGTATGTTTTTCGAGCCATGCAAGCCCCGGTTCAAGCAGGCCGATATCACCGCGAAAACGATTGATTACGAATCCAACGATGCGGTTGCGCTCGCTGTCCGACAAGCACGCTAGCGTGCCGATCAGATGCGCAAAGACGCCGCCACGATCGATGTCCGCCACCAAAATGACCGGACAATCGACGGCTTCCGCAAAGCCCATGTTGGCGATGTCGCGCTCACGCAAATTCACCTCGGCCGGGCTGCCGGCGCCCTCGACAATAACGACTTGGTACTGTTCGCAAAGTCGTCGGTAGGATTCCAGCACCGCTTGCATCGCCACGGTTTTATAAACATGGTAATCGCGCGCATGCATGTCGGCGCGGACCTTGCCATGAATGATGACCTGCGCGCCGGTATCGCTTGACGGCTTCAGCAGCACCGGGTTCATGTCGGTGTGCGGCACCAGTCCGGCGGCTTGCGCCTGTAACGCTTGAGCACGCCCGATCTCGCCGCCATCCGCGGTGACCGCACTGTTGAGCGCCATGTTCTGCGGCTTGAAAGGCACAACCTTGATACCCTCGCGTGCCAGCAGGCGGCATAGCGCGGCGACCACGGTGGTCTTGCCAGCATCCGACGTTGTACCTTGCACCATGAGAGTTTGAAACGGGAACTTCACGGGGTGGCGCTCCGGTGATTGCGCGCGATATCGAGCTTTTCGCACAAGGCTGCGGTGCCGTCGATCAGGCGCGGGCCGGCACGGTTGAGCAAGTCGGCGTCGATCGCAAACAGATTTTTATTTTTGACTGCCAGCAGCGCCGGATAGTCTTGCCAAAGCGCGAGTCCGGTCTCTGTTTTCTGCAGATTCGATCCGGTGACGATGGCTTCGGGGTTCGCGTGCAGCACGGCTTCGATGTTGATGATCGGTGCGGTCGTGGCGAGACGGTCGAAAATATTTTC
>JACMQD010000394.1 GCA_014377155.1 Herminiimonas sp. | reverse complement strand
TAGATGCGGCATCGGCAGACCCTCCTCCGCCATCAAATGCAATGTGTAGCCTGCATCCGGCAAGTTCAGATCAGCAGTGGCCTGCACCAGCGATATCCGGCCCACGCTGAGATCCATCAGAATTTTTTTGGCTGGGTCGAAGGGTACATCAACCTGTTTTCCAAGGTTGCTGAAAAACGCATTGACGAGCTTGTTCAACGAGCCACCGTGCAGCGCGACGTACGCCTTTGCCCTTGAAAGAACGATTTCGTCGACCTCGAAATTGATTTTTGCCTTTGCCATGACGCACCTGAGGAGTGAAGGATAACCCACGATAATGGGGTGTTCCGAGTGCGTCAAAGGTGGGGTGATTCGCGCTTGCTCAATGACTGCGCCCGCATGTTGACCTAGCAGTGCACCAACCTCGCCGCTTGGCAAACGCCACCGCCACTTCAGCAAAAAATCGCTTGGATTGCGCCCTTCGCTGGCTGGTATCCGGTACAAATAAATTGTTTTCTGGCATCATCGTTGCTTTATAAAACGTACCCCTGCACCGCTGCACCGCGCTGACGCACCGTCGGCGTCGGCACCGGAGGACGTTTTTCTGAACCCAACGAAAGCCACGACATGACCGCACGCCCCCTTCCACGCCGCGCCTGCCTCGCCGCTGCCATCGCATCGGTGTTTGCCAGTGCGGCGAGCGCGCAGCAAGCGGCCACACCCCGCAGCGAACAAATCGAATCCGTCACCGTCACCGCACAAAAACGCACCGAGGATGCGAGCAAGGTACCGCTGAGTATTTCTGTCATCCGCGGCGAAGATCTGGCCGGCCAGCATATCGTCGACATTACCGACATCACCCGCTCGCTGCCGAACATTTCATTCTCCGGCGCCAGCGGTTCCGGCGCCGGACTGAACAACGTGGAAATCCGCGGCGTCAGTTCGGCGGCGGGCTCCAGCACGGTCGGCATCTATCTGGACGACGTCTCGATGACGACCCGCAACCTCTACAGCCTGGGCAGCGCCGAGCCGAAACTGTTCGACCTCGACCGTATCGAGGTCCTGCGCGGACCGCAGGGGACGCTCTATGGGGCCAGCTCCATGGGCGGCACGATCAAGTTCATCACCAACCAGCCGCGCTTCAATGAGCGCGAGGCAAATTTTACTTCTGAGCTGTCCTCCACCAGGGGCGGTGGCACCAACTACACGGTCAATGGCGTGGTCAACCTGCCACTGATCAAGGATGAACTGGCACTGCGCATCGGCGTGCAAAAAGGGCGCAACAGCGGTTACATCGACCAGGTCTCGGCTGCCACCGGTGCGGTGGTGGCGTCCGGCATCAATTCGGAAAACAGCTCGGTCGCCCGCCTGGCGTTGAAGTGGTCGCCGATTCGTAGTCTCACGATCACGCCGTCGCTGTTTTTCCAGACCGTGCATGGCGACGACATCGACGCGGCCTACAGCGACCTGCCAAAGAACCAGACTGCCAAGATCGTGCGCGAACCCGGCGTCGACAAATTGGTGGTGCCCAGCCTGACCCTGAACTACGACATGGGCTTTGCCGACCTGGTCTCGGTATCGAGCTACTTCCAGCGCGATTTCAATCGGACCCAGGACGGCACGATCGTCAACAGCAGCTACATCGGCGGCTTGATCAGCGCCCTGCCGAATGCGCCGGCAGGCCTGGGTGACACCGTGGCGGCATTGCCATCGGCGGTGTATCTGAACAACCGGATCCGTCAGTTTTCGCAAGAGCTGCGGCTGGCCTCCAAGCCGTATGATCCGAAGGTGTCACCCTTCACTTGGCTCGGTGGCGTGTATTTCTCGAATCTGCGCACCGATGTCATCGACAACGAGCCGGTGTTCGGCATCAACAAGGCCTTCACTGCTGCCGGCGCCAACATCGCCGACCCCAACCTGCTCGGCTTCGCCTTCCCGAATGACAATTCCTACCTCAGTGCACGCCACTACAAGACGCGGCAGACGGCGCTGTTCGGCGAGGCCAGTTATTACTTCACTCCGACCCTGCATGCGACTGCCGGTGCGCGCTATCTGCGGGCCACGGATTCGCTGTCGCGCGACGGAGATTTTTTCTTTGCCAACGGACCGGCGCATTCGGACGCCACTTCGGACTTCAAGGCGTTCACACCGAAATTCGCACTGACCTGGGAAGTCGATCCGCGCAACACGGTCTACGCCAGTGCCACCCAGGGCTTCCGTCTTGGCGGGCAGAACCGCGCGATTCCGGTCAGCGTCTGCGCAGCCGACTTCAAGAATCTGAACCTGCCTTCGGCACCGACCTCGTTCGATGCCGACAAGTTGTGGAGTTATGAGGTCGGCAGCAAATCGCGCCTGCTCGGCAACCGCCTGTCGGTCAACCTCGCGGCCTTCTACATCGACTGGAACAAGCTGCAGCAGGACATTTCGTTGCCGGGTTGCGGCTTCGATTTCGAGACCAACGTCGGCAAGGCCAAGAGCTATGGCGTCGAAATTGAAATGAAAGGCAAGCCCATGGCCAATCTGGTGCTCGGCCTGTCGGGAGGTTATACCAATGCGACGCTGTCGACCGACGTGCCGTCGCTGGGCGCAAAATCCGGCGATGCGATCCAAGGCGTACCGAAGTTCAATGCCAGCCTGACCGGCCAGTACAATTTCAACCTCGGCGAGGACACCTTCGGCTTTGCCCGCGCCGGCGCGCATTGGGTTGGCAGCAGTCATGGCAGCCTGACCCCGACCGATCCGGATTACCAGCGTCCGGCCTACAGCACGGTCGACGCCAGCATCGGCGCCAACCGTGGCGCATGGGAAGTGTCGCTGTTCGCCAAGAACCTCTTGAACAGCGACAAGATCATCCAGCGTCCGAACGTGCAGTTCGTCAGCGAGGGATACCGGATCCGGCCTCTGACGGTGGGACTGACGCTGTCAGCGAAATTGTAAGGCGCGGTACTGGAATCAGAACGGGTCGAACATGATCCCGTTCGCCTTGAGCTGGGTCTCGATGAATTTCTGCCAGACGCCGGTCGGCACCCACACTTTCTCGACCGGTGCAAATGCGACCTGCGGGTCTTCCTTGCCCACGATCGTGCGGTACAGGAAGGTCATCGACGACGCCCGCAGGTTGATCTGGCAATGGACCAGCACCTTCTTGTTGGCCAGGTCATTCATCGCCGCGGCGAAGCGGTCGAAATCGGCACCGGTCGGCTGGTTGAAGGCGATCGGGATATGCACGAAGGTGATGCCCTGGCGCGCCAGGATCTGCGGCTCGTCCGCCACTGAATCCCCGACCGCCAGCGGCGCCAGATAGATCACCGCCTGGAAGCCACGGGCGCTCAGC
>JACMQD010000393.1 GCA_014377155.1 Herminiimonas sp. | reverse complement strand
GATAGCTGGGCGGATTCAACTGGTCTTCGCAACATTAGAATTTTGAAAAGATTTTAAGTACCCGTTCAGTGCTTCGTAAGCGTGCAGTCCCACCACCGTCTAAAGCTGGTCAGACGGTATCAAGAGGTCGTACGAAACGGGAGCAGGCTGTCGATTTCGCTTTGTGGGCACGTCGGTAATTTATCCAATACCATCTTGAGCCAGACGGCGGGATCAATGCCATTAAGTTTTGCTGTGGCAAAGAGCGATTGGATTGCTGCCGCGCGACGCCCCGCGTGCTCGGAACCGACAAACAGCGGTGGCTCCGTTTGTTAGGACAGTTTTTTTGCTTTTTAAGTGGAACTCCGCAGCGTAAAGTTATCCCCGGGCGCGTTTGCTGCTCTTCACTCAAGCACGAGCGCACACGCCGGTTGCTAATCCGGATTACCATCAAGCTGCCTGCACTTGACGTTGTGTTTTGAAGTACATCATGTCCGGCGTTTGCCGGTCAAGCGACGAATGGGGGCGCAGACGATTAAAGAAGTCCAGATACATGCTTAATTTGTCGCGCGCCTCGACCACGCTCTCGTATGCATACGCATAAACGTGCTCGTATTTCACGTTTTCCAGAGCCGTTCGACGAAGACGTTGTCAACCCAGCGCCCCCGCCATCCATACTGATTCGGATCGCGTTGTCCTTGAGAATATCCGTGAAGGCTTTGCTGGTGAATTGGCTGCCCTGGTCACTGTTGAAGATGTCGGGCGTACCGTACTTTTCGGTTGCCTCGGTCAGCGCCTCAACGCAAAAATTCGGTGTCGTGCTGATCGATACCCGATGCGACGATACCTTGCGCATGGCCCAGTCGATGACGGCGACCAGATACACGAAGCCGCGCCGCATCGGAATATATGTCAAATCCGTCGCCCAGACCTGGTTCGGCCGATCGATCACCAGATCGCGCAGCAAGTGCGGATAAATCCGGTTCTCCGGGTGCGCCTTGCTGGCGTTACGTTTACGGTAAATGGCTTCGATGCCCATCTTTTTCATCAGTGCGCTCACATGTCGCCGGCCAACTTCAATGCCTTCCAAACCAAGCATGTCGCGCAGCATCCTGGCTCCGGCAAACGGCTACGCGAGATGCAGCTCGTCCATGCGCCGCATTCGCGCCAGATCCGACACCGGGACTGCCGTCGGCAGGTAATAGACATACGAGCGCCATAAGGCAAGCAATTCGGCCTGGCGTTTCACAGACAATGCATGGGATTTGTCGATCATTTCTTTGCGGTCGCACCGTCCATGCGACCGAGCGCGACTGCCAAAAAATCAATTTCCATTGCCTGCTGGCCGATCTTGGCGTGCAGAGAGCCGATGTCGGGCCCACCAGCAGCCTCTTTGCGCTCAGCTGCCGTGGCAAAAATCTCTGTGGAACGCATGATCAGTTCCGATTTCCATTGCGTGATTTGGTTCGTGTGCGCGTCATACTGCGTGCTTAGTTCGGCAAGCGTCTTTTCGCTCTTGATCGCCGCCAAGGTCACTTTCGCCTTGAATGCTGCCGTGTGATTTCTTCTGGCACGTTTCATTTCTGCTCCCAATGCGCGCACTGCGCTTTCTCATTTGCGCAAAATTTCCACTTAAGCGCCTGTCTGAATTTTCAGCACTCCCTCAAACCAGCGTTAGCTGCAAGTGAACCTGCATTTATCCGCGCCGACCTGCATTCCATCGGCGAGAACCAGGAATAACTGCAACTGACAATGTTCCAAGAACCTATGGAACGACGCTGTTTTTAGAATAAGTTTGGTGAACTGTGTCTGTGGACTTCGAGCGTCGGGCATCGTGACCAGAACGCGCTTGCATTCACATCCATCCAAAAAACCTTCTTTAATTAGCTATGCGACGGTGTGGTGCCGTCCGACGCACAAGCCCGCATGGTCATGACCGCGCACTCGATCGGTGCCCCCCACACCGGCTGGAATTAACTAGCGTCGATTAACTCAACCGCGTCGTCAGTTGGGTATTTCGCAGTTTTGAGATGCGTCATCAGACCATCATCATGGGGGATTGCCGCATGGCCGCGGGCAGCCTGCCGAAAGCAAAGCAAAGCAAGAAATTCGAGCCTGCGTGACGTCTCAAAGGTACTTGGTAATTTCTTTAAATTCACGGACGGTGTCCCCCGTCTTCGCTGATCCTTTTTTAACAGCATATTCGAGGCAGTGATCGATGTGGTCATGCACCAGTGCCTTCTTCGCATTGCGAATGGCCTTTTCGACCGCCTGCAACTGCTGGGCGATTTCCGCGCAACCTCGACCGGTCTCCAGCATGTCGATGATGCTCCTGAGGTGACCGTCGGCGCGTTTGAGGCGCTTTATAATATCTGGATGCAAGGTCGGTGTCGTCATGGTCGAATGGTATCCTCCAGGAGGGGATATGACAAGCTCGTGAAATAAGATGCCGGGAAGCCGATTTTCACTTGACCATGGCATCACGCAAGGCTATATTCCACCTGTTTTCATTTATCGGAGTCCCGCGTGGGTACTTGTTCCAGTGACAGTAGTCGATTACCGATCGGCGATCAGCTTTAGCCAGCGCGGACTTTTCTTTTTCCCGCCTTGCTGAAGCAAGGTGTGGTTTCAAATGCGGCATGTCGGTTCTGCCTCGCACGCATCTCTCCAATTGTTAGACGTCGCCGTTATTGATCGACTTGCAAAACTCCGACCTCATGCCGGCAGTCCTGGTTCGAGTGTCGCCTGTACCTATGACGATCACTTCGGCAGCCGTAGCACGCGACGCGTTATTTCCGTCGGATTGGTTTTTCTCACGCAGGCCATCATTCCTTAAACCTGATCACCGAAGCCATCTGACAACGCACCCGGACTTACCATCGACCTGCGTCAAACGCATGAGCCGACAAGAGGAAACCTATCATGAACCTATTTAAAAACCTGTTCGAGTCCTTCCTGCGCAGCCGGCACGCGACCCGACATTTTCGTCGCCGTCCGATTCTGGATTCCTTATCCGGCCCCGGCGTCTCGCGTGCGGTTCCGGATCAACTAGCACGAGAACTCCTACACGCGGGCAAAGAAGACGCCGACGCCGTTCTTGTTCGATTAAAGACGCACCAGGACGGCTTGACCAGTGCTGAAGTAGTGACCATCCGCGCCCGCGTCGGTCCCAACGAAGTCGAGCATGAAAAGCCTCTGCCATGGTGGCTGCACCTGTGGCATTGCTACCGGAACCCGTTCAATTTGCTACTGACGGTGCTGGCCGCCGTCTCGTATTTCACCGAAGACGTCAAGGCTACGATCGTGATCGGTACGATGGTGCTGCTGTCGACGCTCATTCGCTTTGTGCAGGAGGGCCGCTCGAACCGCGCAGCAGAACGCCTGAAGGAGATGGTCAGCAATACGGCGACTGTTATCCGGCGTGATCTGTCGGCCGATACCGCGCCGGATGCCGAGCATTATGTCGGCACGCAGTTGCCTGCCCGCCCGACCCGGCAGATCGATGTGCCCATCAAGGATCTCGTGCCAGGTGAACTTCTCGTACTGTCGGCCGGCGACATGATTCCTGCGGATTGCCGGGTGCTTGCCGCCAAGGATTTGTTCGTCAGCCAAGCCGCAATGACTGGCGAGTCCTTGCCGGTAGAGAAATTTTCCGTCCGTTATGAAGGTACCGGCGAGAATCCGCTGGAACTCGATAATCTGCTATTCATGGGTACCAATGTCGTGTCCGGCTCTGCAACGGCGGTAGTTCTGACCACTGGCAACCGCACCTACTTCGGCACGATTGCCACGCGTGTGACGGCCACCGACCGCGCACCTACGGCTTTTCAGGCCGGCGTCAATAGCGTCAGCTGGCTCCTGATCCGCTTTGCGATGGTGATGGCGCCGCTGGTGCTGTTGGTCAATGGCTTCACCAAAGGGGACTGGACCGAAGCCTTCCTGTTCGCGCTGTCGGTTGCAGTGGGCCTGACCCCCGAGATGCTGCCGATGATCGTGACCACGACGCTGGCCAAAGGCGCCGTGCTGCTGTCGCGCAAGAAAGTCGTGGTTAAAAGACTGGACGCGATCCAAAACTTCGGCGCGATGGATGTGCTGTGCACCGATAAAACCGGGACGCTTACCCAGGACAAAATTTTTCTGGAAAGACATACGGATGTATTCGGTGTTGAATCCGAGGAGACACTGAAATTTGCCTTTTTGAACAGCCACTATCAAACCGGTTTGAAGAATTTGCTCGACCGTGCCGTGCTCGACCATGTCGAGCTGCAAACCGACCTCAAGTTGGCGCAGGATTATCGCAAGATCGATGAAATCCCGTTCGATTTCCAGCGTCGTCGCATGTCGGTGATCGTTAGCGAACGCGATCATCACCATGAATTGATTTGCAAGGGCGCGGTCGAGGAAATCCTGTCCGGCTGCACCCATGTTCAACAAGGTGCCGCATCGGTTGTGCTCGACGAAATCATGCTCAAGCGGGTGTTGCGCATTACACACGATCTCAATGAAGAAGGTCTGCGCGTGGTCGCCGTGGCGGTCAAGGAAGTCCCGCCGAGCAAGTCTGTTTATTCAGTCGCGGATGAAGCCGGCCTAACCCTGATCGGCTACGTCGCCTTTCTCGATCCGCCGAAGGAATCGACCGCACCGGCGCTGAAGGCGCTCGCCGAGCACGGCGTAACGGTCAAGGTTCTGACGGGTGACAACGAACTCGTCACTGCCAAGATTTGCCGCGACGTCGGATTGGCGGTGTCCGGCGTGGTGCTGGGCTCGCATCTCGAAAAAATGACGGACCCGGAATTGGCTGAGGTCGTGGAAGCCAACAACGTGTTCGCCAAACTAACGCCGTTGCATAAGGAACGTCTGGTGCGGGCATTGCGCGCAAACGGACACGTCGTCGGATTCATGGGCGACGGCATCAATGATGCCCCGGCATTGCGTGCCGCCGACATCGGCATCTCGGTTGATTCGGCGGTCGACATCGCGAAAGAGGCTGCCGACATCATCCTGCTCGAGAAAAGTTTGATGGTCCTCGAGGAAGGGGTGATCGAAGGACGCAGGACGTTCAGCAACATGCTGAAATACATCCGGATGACCGCCAGCTCCAATTTCGGTAACGTCTTTTCGGTGTTGGTCGCCAGCGCGTTCTTGCCTTTCCTGCCGATGCTGCCGCTGCATCTGTTGGTGCAGAACCTGTTGTACGACGTTTCGCAGATTGCGATTCCGTTCGATAATGTCGATGAAGAATTGGTAAAAATGCCGCTGAAATGGAACCCTGCCGACATTGGTCGCTTCATGGTGTATTTCGGCCCGATCAGCTCGGTGTTCGACATCACCACCTATTGCCTCATGTGGTTTGTTTTCAGCGCCAATACGCTGGCCGAACAAGCCCTGTTCCAGTCGGGATGGTTCGTGGTGGGCCTGGTGACGCAAACGCTGATCGTTCACATGATCCGTACACCCAAGCTGCCATTCATCGAGAGCATCGCCTCCTGGCCTTTGCTGGCGATGACCGTCATTGTGATCGCCGTTGGCATCTACCTGCCGATGGGTCCCTTGGCTCAGTACTTCAAGCTGCAGGCGCTACCGCTGTCGTACTTCCCGTGGCTAGTGGGGATTCTGTTGTGTTACGTGATGCTTACTACCGTTATGAAACGTTTTTACATCCGCAAGTTCGGTTGGCAGTGAGGTCGACTATGCAAGGAAATCCAAAACCGAAGATGTACGTTTTTTTTCGGATTGGATAGTAAGGATTGGCGATTACGCTTGGGAGCCGTTGAACGGCGAACCGGGTTGAAGAGCGCGCGTCGGATTTTGTTTGGCCGAGGTCATGAGATGATACCGAAAGGGGACTTTCATGACCGGCGCAACCGCTATCGATGGACCTAGAAAAACAGAAACCTTCTGACCTCCCTGTCGATCCTGCCGAACTTCACTGGCGCGGCTGGTAAAACGTGCTCTCCTGCACGCCGCTTCGGCAAGACACAGTTTTTTGTAAGAGCATGTCGGTCATTGTAGCGCCTCGGTTATGGAACTGGGGCGCTACTAAAATTCCACCCACGGTGCGCAAGCCACTGCCCCTATGCGCAGAGGTCGCCGATTGCGATGTGTGTCGGGAGCTTATTTTTGTAAGCCGCCTGCACTGACAAAATACTTGCGCGCATGGGCCAGCAACTGTCCTTCTGAGGGATGATCCACTGTTTCTACTCCCTTGACTTTTTCTGCTACGCCAGCGGCGTGCGTTGCCAGATACGTCATGAACGTCGTTTTTTCCTGACCGGGTCCTACAACAAGTATTTCGGCTGCGTCTTTCAGGGCTTCCGAAATATCGGCAAAAAACAGTTTATTGTCGACCGGCTCTCCGTCGCCGTGGGTCTGATGGGGATGGGGATGCGTAGAGTGCGTTTTCAAAGATTCCAACTCGGAAGCATTCAAGTCGAAGTGAATAACCTGGGCTTGCGTGTGGTCAAGCCAGACAACTGCATGATGTAAAGTCATGATAATTTTCTTTCGCGATAATACAGGGATGGATCGGAGTCGTGGCAGCTGATGCAATGCCACAGTAGGTGAACGATTCGAGGTGATCTGGCAGAAATTGGGGTACATCGGTGCGCTGATTGCAAAAATCCAGAATGCTTTTACGACGCCACCGAAACACAACATTCCCCAATACATAATCCTTGAATAAATCCTCACGAAGCGTTAATCAGGCTTCATGAGAATTGAACCCGCAGACGATCATGCAGGCGTTTTTTCTGCATGTCTGTGCGTTACCACGCTTCCAGTTTCTGCATCGATCGATCGGCAGACCGATAGTAAGCGGAATATTTACCCCACCTTCCCTTCCCGAGTACAGGTAGACAAACTGGCGGCGCCGATAACAGAACGGTGTCGCAACAATGCGAAAAGAATCGAACGAGCGGCTATGGGCGGCACGGGTGCGAGAGCAGGCTGCGTCGAGCATCGGCATCCATGCCTGGTGCACCCGTGAAGGGCTCACCGCGTCCGCGTTTCACTACGGACGCAAGCGCCTTGCGGTGTTGTCGCAGCCGGCGACGACGCTCGTTGCGCTGCCAAGTGTGGGTGGTCGCGCAGAGCCGGCGCTCGAGGTAATGACGCCATCGGGCTATGTGATCAGGATCGCCAGCCATGAGCCGCTTGGCTGGTCCAAGGGCTTGCTCGAGGTGCTTTGATGTGGGGCGCACCGCAAGGCATGGTGTGCCTGGCCATCGGGCAAAAGGACATGCGCAATTCGATCGACGGCCTGAGCCTGCGCAGCGCCTTCTGCTTACCGACGCTTACAGATGAAATAAAGAGAATACACCTGAGAAAGCTTGCGATGGTTAATGTACGTCCACGAACTCTGCGCAACATTGCGTTCATCGGCAGATGCGTTGGTCCATTGCAGTTTAGTTTTTCTACAAGGAGTCTCACATGAAATCACGCATTTTTTTAGTCTCGGCGATCGTCCTTTCTACGTCGGTATTCGCCGCCGATGACATTTCGCTCGGCACGCCCGGTTATGGCGGTACCGGTTGTCCCGCCGGCTCCGTTTCAGCCACGCTCAGCCCGGACGCGAAGTCCTTGAGCTTGCTGTTCGATCAATATCAGATATCGGTTGGCGGCACCTCTGGCAAAAGCTTCGATCGCAAGAGCTGCAACATCGCGATTCCCGTGCACGTTCCCCAGGGAATGAGTGTCGCCGTCATGAAGATCGACTATCGCGGCTTTAATCGACTGCCAGCACAGGCGTCATCACAGTTTAACGTGGAGTATTTTTTTGCGGGAACCAGAGGCCCGGCATTTCAACGTACGTTCCGCGGCGCCATCGATGAGGACTATTTGATCAACAATGAATTGGTGGCGGAATCGATGGTGTGGTCCGGATGCGGCGCCGACGTCAACTTGCGGACCAATTCGAGCATGAAAGTGAACACTGTTGCCAACAGGGAAGCGGTTACGTCGATTGACTCGCAGGATGTTAATGCTGGAATCATTTACCAACTGCAATGGCGCAAGTGCGGCAGCTAATTAACCTATCGCATCCGGTAGAGGCCCTGCCGGATGCAATCGCAACCAGAAAGGCTGTGACCATGAATTTGCGCATAACAATGCTGCTAGCCTGCGGGGCACTATTTGCGCTACCGGCGCAGGCCGCGCAGGATGGCTGTCCTCAGGGAAGTTACTCGGTCGTGGTGTCGCCCGATCACACAACACTTAGCATATTGTTCGACAAGTTTAATCTCGACACTAGTAATGCGAGTCCGGCGGCGACAGGCGGCACTGTGAACAAGGTGTGTCATATTACGTACCCCTTGAATTTGCCGGCGAATATGTCACTGGGCGTATACAAGGTGGACTACAGGGGATTTGCAAAACTCGCGCCGACGCAGGAAGCCTCGGTCGAGGTCAAGTATGCATTGAGCCCGCAGGGCAACGAACACGGCCGCGTCTTCACGCGCAAAGTCAAAGGCAGTTATGAAGGCGATTATTTTTTCACCGAAAACATCGGCGCGGGGCAAATGAAACGGGTCGGCTGCGGTAGCGACGCCAAACTTGTAATGCAGATAGAACTCGCCCTTCGTGGAAGCGGTGACGCTTTGGCGTCGCTCGATACTAGCGACGGTAAAACCGCAGCAATGGTCTATCACCTTAATTTGAAAAAATGTAATTGATAGCGAGACGGTCAGCTTCGCTGCAAAAATAAATGCAGCGAGTCGATCCGAACGTGCGCAACAGCGCAACGCAACAGCCTGCCCCGCGCCCATCGCCACATACCCGGATCGCAGCAAACGTACCGGGACACGATAACGAGGCATTGCCGATGCTCACCGTGACGCATAAAGGATCGATGATTTTCCACAGCATCGAGGTGAAACTCGTCACCGCTCGCCTGTGTGGTAGCCTCGAGCGCTTTGTCTTGTCGATGCGCAAAGGCTTCGGTCCATCGCGCCAGCATACCGATCCAGCGGCATGGTCGATTTTGCGGGCGGTAACGATCCGCGACCTCGGTTCGACAGCTACGATGGCAGGTGCATCAAGGTACCCGTGAACCCGTCGTTACTCCAGACGCGCGCGCCTTAAACGGTATAGCCAGAAACGCTCGTTGGTCTGGCCTGGCCGCGCGCCACGCCAGCGCTCTTCCCATTGAACCGGGTTGACATCCGGTTCACCGAACTTCTGCTCACGCTGCACCAGCAGCATGCTGCAGGTGGCTACAGGCATGATCTCGCGCCGTACGGAATTGTGACCTGTCACATAGCGCAGCATTGCCCGCTCGCCTTCACCCAGACCAATGCTGGCGATACAGTCGACCTTCGGCGGCAGCGGCATGGCGGTAAATGCGGCCCGGTAGCTTTTCGCATAGTCGAGCCACGGCATCCACAAAGTCATCAACAACGACCAGCTGACCGTCAGACCCACCACCCACACGACCAATCCCTGGCCTGGCCTGTGACGCAACACGCGCAACGCGATCAAGCCGCCGACGGTAATGCAGGCGGCCACGACGGTGCTAAAAGCACTGAACTGCGGCACGAAATCAGCCGGCAGAACGCGTAACAGGCGTGACCATTCGGGCGGACTGCCCGTGCCGATCATGATGGCCCACCCTCGCCAGATCAACACGCTCAACAAGCTGAACAGGACCATGCTGGCGCTCGCCCATCCACGGTCAATGCGCTGTGGCAGCGTGATGGCGCCGGGCGCCGCGAGCAAGGCGATCGGAATCAACAACGGCCAGCCATAGACGGCGCGGCCGGACGACGACAGCGCCAGGATGCCCATCATCACGGTGAAGGCAACCACGCAGTACTGCACCGGCGGCTCGCGCAGTGCCGTCCCGCGCTTGCACCACAACGCCCAGAGTGCCAGCGGCAAGCCGGGAAAGGTGTACCACGGGATTGTCTGGGTCCAGAACCATGGCAAATGCTCGGCACCGAGAAGATGAACCGAAAAGCCCAGGAAGCGGCCCAGATTGTTCATCCAGAACCATTCGACGAACAGTGCCGGCGAGCGCAGGTACAGCGCGGTCGGCCAAATGATAAAACATGGCAGCGCAACTGCGACGGCCGCGAGCAAGCCACGCCCGTAAGCCGCCCGGCGCCATTCCTTGAAGCAAAGCGGCAGGACAACGGCGGTGATGCCGATCGCGCCCGGGGCAATCAGGCCCTTCGACAGAAAGCCAATGCCAACGCCCAGGCCAAGCAACATGCCGCCGACCAGAGGACGCACCAGGATCGTCGCGAAACCGAACGCCGATAACGCAAACCCGGACAGCAGCGGCAGGTCCGGCATCATCATGTGGCTTTGTACCAAATTGCCGAGACAGGCGAGCAAAACGGGAATCGCATAATGTCCTGTCGCGCGCCCCCAAAAGGCCCGCGCCGCCGACCACAGCGCCCAGCACGTCACTAGCAAGAAAAAACCCGAGGCCAGACGCGCGCCGTCATGCAGCGGCAGCCAGCCGGACAGCACGCTCGCAAAAGCGCTTGCCACCCAGTAGTACAGTGGCGGCTTTTCCATGAACGGTTCGCCCGCCAGCGTGGGCACAATCCAGTCCGCGGTTTGCAGCATGTGGTGCACCACGCCAAAGATGTACGCCTCGTCGGCCTTCCAGGGATCATGCCCGGTGAGACCGGCGAAGACGAACAGCAAGAGAAGCAACGAAAACGCCAGCATGACGGACGCACCGATGGTGGCCGGCTCGTGCTGACCGCCTGACTCGAGAAGCGGCGGTGGCACACTGCGCACCAGCGTCAGAGCGGGCTGCGGCGACCGGAAGGGCTTAGAGGCACGATGGGAGGAAATCGACATGAGCCGCATTATAAGGGTGCCGATGTGGGGCCTCCAACGACTGGGTACTGAAATCGTTTCCGACTGCCAGAAATAGGACAATTGCGCTCGTTTTTTTCTGAAAATCGCGCGTCATGCCACAAGCGGCGTTGCAGTTTGCCGCGATGGATATCGAAATAATCTGCAATTACCAACGGTGCCATTTGTTTAACGAGCCAGTCAGCAAGCGTCGGGGCGTCTGGTATTACAGTGCAATGCGGACGACCGTCGCGCACCGTGTCTCGTCATCGACATGTCGGCATACTGCTTAATGCACGCGTTTGTCCAGCCGCCATCAGCATGGCGCCTGGCGACTGACGGGTCGCCAACGGCGAATCCTAGCTGACACTTTCTTGCAACAGCACAGTTCACACAAGGACTGCCGATCCTGGTCAGTTGAAACAAGTGCAATAGAGGTTCTGTATGCGTTACCGTACAGAGTCGCGGCGCGAGGTGACGTACCGTTCGCCTTAATTCCAGCAACAGAGAAACCTTATGTCCAAAACTTTCTTTACTCTCCCTCTATCGGCCAAGGCAGCGCTTTACGTACTTGCCGTGAGCGGCGGCTGCGCGTTCGCGGGTTCGGCCATGGCGCAAAGCATGGAATACCAGCGCGGCTACGACGCCGGTTACCGCGACGGTGCACAAGCCCAGGCACAAGCCGATTCGAATGGACGCGGGTACGACAGCGCCGGTCGCATCGAGATCGAACAAGCCATTTATGGTACTCGCGATAGATCGTGCGACGCGACGCAAGCCGTACAAGCTGCCATCGGCCGGCGCGCCCAGGTCACTCTGATCGCGGATAATCGTCTCTGCGGCGACCCGGCTGAAAATCAGGTCAAACGCCTGAGTATTCGCTATCACTGTAGCAACGAGGCATCGCAGCGCGTACGCGCTATGGAAGAGGAAACCGTGTCGTTATCGTGCCGCTAAGCTCGACGCCGACTTGCACACCGAAACTACCGATACCCGGCATCTGGCTTCGCTGCAGCGTTCTAATGACGATGTAGACGGGAATACAGAGGCCCCTGGCAATCATGATGCGTTAGGCAAGAGGAAGACCGGAATCGGACTACTATAATCGGCGGTGCGAGCCGATGCGTATCCCCTCGCCGCTTCCTCATTGTCTACATATTGTCCATATAAAAACGCCGGCTTTAGGGTGTATCAAACGATGCCGCAATGCAGGTACGCAGACATGCCTGTACTACCGCCTGCGTCGTTCCATGTAACGACCCCTTACAAATGATACAGCGGCACGACAGTGCTGTAGCGCGCCAAAAGGTAGTCTTCGTTATCGACAAGCCTTTCTGGAGTAGCCCATGAACCAACAGCCTATCGCAACGAACGCCCGTCTGCATCCCGTCGTGATGGGGGCAGCCGCGTCCGTCATTCTTGTCAGCCTGGTGGGGATGGCCGCGATCACCGGCATGATTCCGGCCTCGCATGGCAGCACTGCACCGACTGCACGCAATGAACCGTCGGTCGCGCCTCTTGCAATGGCACCATCGATCACGGTGGCAGCGTCCGCGCCCGCGCCTGTATCGCCGACCCGCTATGTAACGCCTGACGGCCGGCTGCTTGACGTGGTTCCAGGCACGTCGCAACCAACGCCAGGTCCTCAGCTAAAAATAGCGGAGCAGCAAGCGCCTCGCACCCGCGCGCCCTCGCTCCAGCACAATGCTTCGCATCGCAAGGTCGCGCATCATCACACGCAACAAAGTTTTAATACGCAACATCAAGACTATGCGCAAAATACCTTCACGGCGCCGGTGCAGCCGCAGCCACAACCGTACTACGCGCCCCAACCGCGTCCGGTCCAAAGTTACGTAAGCGATATGCACCCGGTCGGTACTGGCGTTGGCGCGGTGGTTGGCGGCTTGCTCGGTAATCAGGTCGGCGGTGGTAATGGAAAAAAACTGGCAACGATTGCCGGTGTATTAATGGGTGGCTATGCGGGTAACGAAGTTGCACACAATCGCAATCCGCTGCCCTGATGCGCGCCGGTTAGCCGGGCATCCGGTCGACCTGTGCAAATTTGAAACAACACATCATGTGGAGCAATCATGTTAACGAAATTATTGGGCGCCGTGGCCGTCATGGTCTTGCCACTGGCAGTGCAGGCAACCGAGTACCGCACCGTTGACCGGCCGCGGCAAGACTGCTGGAACGAACAGGTGCCTGCACAGCTTACCGGCAACAACACCGGCGGTGCCATTGTGGGCGGCCTTGCCGGAGGTTTGCTGGGCAATCAGGTAGGTGGCGGGACCGGGCGCTCCGTTGCTACCGCCGTCGGCGCGATTACCGGCGCCCTGGTCGGCGACCGTATGGGCGCCGGCGGCGGGTATCGCACAGTGCAGCGATGCCGCACAGTGGTGGATCAGGTACGTGTGCCCGTTTATGAAGAACCGATCGCAGCGTACCGGGAGCCGGCTTCCGTGTACGTCGAGCCTCAACCGGTGTATGTCGCACCGCAACGCGTCTTCGTGGAGCCGCCGCCGGTCTACTATGCGCCCGCACCAATTGTGGTGCAACGCAATTACGATCTGGAACGTCAGGAACGCTGGCGCCGTGAACAGTGGCGTCGCGAACAGTGGCGGAGCGAGCATTGGCGCCACGAGCGCGAGGAGCGACGCACATGGCGTCACCGCCACGATAATTACGAAGATTAGGCACTGCCTTTTTGATGAAGAGCGGGAAATCGTCGACTCGCGACATGAAGAAATGCGAGGCGCGTTTTGCAACGCAGCGGCTGCCGTGCCATGTTCGTGGCCGGTGGCCGCCACGCTCTGGTCGTAGCGAATACCGGGCTGATACCGGGCTGATGCCGGGCTGATACCGGGCCGTTATCCGCACTCTTCTTGATCACCAGACGCTATTCATCCGGTATGTCTCCACTCACAAAGAGTACGACAAATGAAAACCGTAATCGACCGTGACACAGTTGCAGAGATCACATTACATTCCAAGGCATTGATTTCGCCATCCCTTTACACCCGATTCGGCGTGAAGGCGAATACGACAAAGCGGTTGCCACCTTGAATCAGCTGCTCGACGCCGGTGTTGCCAACGAAGCCCACCTCTTGCGGATTTAGTGAACACATTGGGCTCGCTGACCGGCGACTGCGACGACGCACACTAGCCGGCAGAGAAAGTAGCACCAGTGGAAGTATTGCGGCTTCCGATGAATCAGCATGAGCCCGGACAATCGGATTTACCAGAGGTTGGCACCCAAGGCGAGCGTGGCAATCCAGCCGCGGCGATGATTGAAATTCTGTCCGGTCGCCCTGTCCTCCCCACATAGCAATGTAGGTAGGTGTCCTTTTGTTTGCATAAGTGCAATGTAAGTGGGTGTCCTTTTGTTTGTATTTTGTTTGCATAAGTGCAATGTAAGTGGGTGTCCTTTTGTTTGCATAAGTGCAATGTAAGTGGGTGTCCTTTTGTTTGCATAAGTGCAATGTAAGTGGGTGTCCTTTTGTTTGTATAAGTGCAATGTAAGTGGGTGTCCTTTTGTTTGTAAGTGGGTGTCCTTTTGTTTGTAGTGCTTTTGTTTGTTTTTGCAAACACACCCGGTGCAATCGTCTTCGGCATTGGCTTGACGGGCCAGCGACCCATTACGCGCTCTCATGAACCAGGACAAATCATGCAGACGGGTGCGATAAAATTCCGCAGTTTGAAACACCCTCGCCACCTCAGTCCGGCCCATCTGCGCACTTGCCTGGGACAGGTTCCTTTTGTTTGCTTTGTGGTGGGTGTCCTTTTGTTTCTGTTTTGTTTTCGTGAAAAACGCGGCTGCCAATTGCGCCGACTGAGGTGGCAAAATAAGCCAATCGCAAATATCTCATTCTGAGATATAATTGCCTCATGCGCGTAATTTCAAACAAAGCACTAGCCGACTTCTCGCTTCTGCATCCCGACTCTAGCGGGCCTATGCAGGCGTGGCGCAAAATCGTGGAGTCTCGACCGTTTGTGAATTTTGCCGACGTCAAAACAGTGTTCAACGCTACGGACAAAGTCGGTGACTATTACGTCTTCGATATTGGCGGGAATAAATACCGGGTCATTACCGCCATTCATTTCGACCACCAGAAGCTATTCATCCGGTATGTCTTCACTCACAAGGAGTACGACAAATGGAAACCATAATCGACCGCGACACAGTTGCAGAGATCACATCACATTTCAAGGCATTAACTTCGGTCATTCCTTTACACCCGATTCGGAGTGAAGGCGAATACGACAAAGCGGTTGCCACCTTGAATCAGCTACTGGACGCCGGCGTTGCTAACGAAGGCCACCCTCTTGCGGATCTAGTAAACACATTGGGCTCGCTGATCAGCGACTACGACGATGCACACTATTCGATAGAGAAAGTAGCACCAATGGAAGTGCTGCGGCTTTTGATGAATCAGCATGAGCTCGGACAATCGGATTTACCAGAGGTTGGCAGCCAAGGCGTCGTATCTGAAATTCTTCGCGGGAAGCGCGAGCTGAATGTTCGACAAATCAAGGCGCTTTCCGAGCGGTTCCACGTCCCTACGAGCGTCTTCATTTAAGGCGACATGAGACTACTTCGGCTAATTTTCGTCATCTAATAATAGCTTCCTGATCGGCGAATCCGCTTGCTTATCCGAGCAATTCGAGTAGTTGCACAATACCGCCGATGCGACTGACCCTATGTCCTGGAAGCGTAGCACCTCTGCTATGACCGATCAACATGACCGACTAATTTGCTAAAAAATTAACCAATTCGTTATCATTGTATAAATTAATATGTTTGGTTTATCATGTGCGCAGTACTTCACGACTCTAGGATGTGCAAAGAATGGCAAATGAACTGACTACTTTTATCGAGAGAGTTTCGCTGACTGTTGCTGCGATTGCGAAAATGACCGCCGCAGAAAAAATTGGCGAAGCCATGCGTCGTCAATGATTGACTCCGTGGCCGCCATCGGTATCGCGCGAAAGCGGGCCGAAGAGAAAGGATGGGCCTTTGCCGAGCCGTTCGCGGTGACAACCCGTCGGGCATGGTTCAGCTGCGGCTTGCTACGTTTTGAAACCGAAACCAACGCTGGCATGCGAGGCACGAAAGCGCGTTTTGTCATCGACGCCAGGTCGGGAGAAATCATTTCTGAAGGCTATTTGCCACGTTGAAATCATCCGGTCTGCCAAAATGCATAGCGAGAAGTCTGGCAGCGGCACAAAAGGATATGCACTTCGTGTTTGGTCCGGTATCAGGACCGCCCACCAAAACAATGGGATACCCACGTCGATCCCGAAACCGAAAGAACAGTTAAAAAACTTTTTCCCCCACAAAAGCAAGGACGGCTGCGCCGTTCGCGCTTACATCCTCGGCCTGAAGGACAAGGTTTTACGCGCAAATCTGATAAACTAACTAGACTTAGTTCAATGGAGATGTGCCATGGAAACCGTAAATATTCACCAAGCGAAAACGCAGTTGTCGCGGTTGGTTGAACAAGCTGCGCAAGGCGAAAGCTTTATCATTGCTAAGGCTGGCAAACCTTTGGTCAAGGTCACCAAACTCGACGCGCCGATTGCTGGGCAAATCAGGAGACTTGGTTTCCTGGCGGGCCAATTCGCCGTACCAGATGATTTTGACGCCATGGGCAGAAGTGACATCGAACAATTGTTTGGTTCCAGAGAATGAAGCTACTCCTCGACACGCATCTGTTGTTGTGGGCTGCCGGCGAACCCCACAAACTGCCGCAGGCCGCCCGATCCCTGATCGAGGATGTGACCAACGAACTGGTGTTCAGTGCTGCGAGTTTATGGGAAATCAGCATCAAACATGGTCTTGGTCGCCTCGATTTTCGTGTGGACGCCAGGGTATTGCGACGCGGCTTGCTCGACAATGGCTATCAAGAACTGCCGATTACCAGTGCACATGCGGTGTCGATCGACGGGTTGCCGCCCATTCATAAAGATCCGTTTGATCGGATGCTAGT